>NZ_JBEXSJ010000032.1:0-98723 GCF_040613535.1 Kribbella sp. NPDC006257 | reverse complement strand
GGTGCGGTCACCGGGGGCGGTGGCTCCGGCGGTGTGGGTGCGGGCGGCGGAATGCCCGGCGGTGCCGGTGGCGCGGGCGGTGCCGGTGGTGCCGGTGGTGGAATGCCTGGCGGTGGGGGCGGGATGTCCGGGGGCGACCCGGGACGGGCTGACCAGCCGCCGACGCGGCGTGAGTGTGGGGTGATGGATGTCCACCGCAGGCTGCTGAGCACCTCGGCGGAGTACGTCGCCGCCCGGTCCGCGCTGGAGAACGCGACGACGCAGTACGTGGCCCGCCAGCAGCGTTTTGCCGGGATCGCGAAGATCCCCGTCGTCGTCCACGTGGTCTGGAACACCAGCGCGCAGAACATCTCGCAGGCCCAGATCGACAGCCAGATCGCGGTCCTGAACCGCGACTTCCGCGCGACCAACACCGACATCGGGTTCGTCCCGGCGCCCTTCCAGCCGCTGGTCGCCGACGCGAAGATCGAGTTCGCCCTGGCCACCACCGACCCGAACGGCAACCCGACCACCGGTGTCACCCGGACGCAGACCAGCCAGGCCTCGTTCGGCACCGACGACAAGGTGAAGAAGACAGCGACCGGCGGCATCGACGCCTGGAACCCGGACAAATACCTGAACCTCTGGGTCTGCCAGCTCGGCGGCGGCCTGCTCGGCTACGCCCAGTTCCCGGGCGGCCCGGCGGACACCGACGGCGTGGTGATCCTGCACAGCGGCTTCGGCACGACCGGTACGGCGGCGGCGCCGTTCGACCTGGGCCGGACGGCGACCCACGAGATCGGGCACTACCTGAACCTGTTCCACATCTGGGGCGACGACGGCACCGGGTGCAGCGGCAGCGACGAGGTCGCGGACACCCCGAACCAGGGCGGCCCCAACTTCGGCGTACCGGCGTTCCCCAAGCTGTCCTGCAGCAACGGGCCGAACGGCGATCTGTTCGTCGACTACATGGACTACACCGACGACCGCGGCATGGTGATGTTCACCAACGACCAGGTGGCGCGGATGCAGGCGTGTCTGGACAATGCCCGGCCGAACCTCAACCAGGGCTCCGCGGGCGCCACCGGTATGCCGGAGCCGGCCGGATCGGTGCTCTCGTGGGGTGCGGACCGGCTCGACGCGTTCGTGATCGGCACGGATCGCGCGCTGTGGCACAAGTGGTACGACGCGGGCTGGGGCCCGTCGGTGAGTGGCTACGAATCCTTGGGTGGTGTCTGTATGAGTGCTCCCGAAGTGGCGTCCTGGGGACCGGATCGCCTCGACGCGTTCGTCCTCGGCACGGACCGGGCGCTGTACCACAAGTGGTGGGACGGCTCGGCCTGGAACGGTTACGAGTCCCTCGGCGGCATCTGCATGAGCCCGCCGAGAGTGGCCAGCTGGGGACCGAACCGGCTCGACGCGTTCGTCCTCGGCACCGACCGGGCGCTCTACCACAAGTGGTACGACGGGAGCGGCTGGAACGGATTCGAGTCCCTCGGCGGCGTCTGCATGAGTCCGCCCGAAGTGGTTGCCTGGGGCCCCGATCGGCTGGATGTCTTCGTCCTCGGCACGGACAACGCGGTGTATCACAAGTGGTGGGACGGCTCGGCCTGGAATGGGTTCGAGTCCCTCGGCGGTGTCTGTGCATCGACCCCGACGGCGGTCGCGTGGGGACCGAACCGGCTCGACTTGTTCGTCATCGGAACCGACTTCGCGCTGTACCACAAGTGGTACGACGGGACCGGCTGGTCGGCCGACTGGGAGTACCTGGGCGGCATCTGCGCGAGTGCGCCGACCGCGGTCTCGTGGGGCTCCGGGCGGCTGGACGTCTTCGTCACCGGAACCGATTCGGCCTTGTATCACAAGTGGTTCGACGGTTCGTGGGCTGCCGACTGGGAGTACCTGGGCGGCGTCTGCGTCGGCGAGCCACGAGTCACCGCCTGGGGCTCCGATCGGCTGGACGTCTTCGTCGAGGGAACCGACAGCGGGCTCTATCACAAGTGGTGGGACGGCTCGAACTGGGGACCGTCGCTGACCGGCTACGAACCACTCGGTGGCGTGATCGCCGACTTCAGGCTGCCCCTTCCCGTCGAGGAGCCGGCGGCACCGCAAGTGGTGATGAGCTGAACACCGCCGATCTGATCGGGCGGTGGACGCACTCCTTCGAGGAGGACCACGACGGGCTGTCCGTCTACCGCCGCGACGACTTCGCCTTCCCGCCGGCCCGTGGCCGGCGGGGGGTGGAGTTCGGCCCGGACGGCAGCTTCGTCGAATGGGCCATCGGCCGGGGTGACGCCCCTGAACCGCACCCCGGCCGGTGGCAGTCCTCGGGCGCGATCACCCGCGAGGGCGGGATGCCCGGCGAGGCCCGGATCGTCAGCCTCACGCCCGATCGGCTCGAAATGACTTGGTAGGGAGATATGAGAGCACCCGTGCGCTATCTCGTCGTACCGACCGCGGATGTCGCCGGTGGCGCCACCGCGGCGCACTTCGGCGACAAGTCGATCCTCTGGGTGCCGGCCGATCAGCGGCTCGGCCGGGGCTCCCGAACGGCTCCCGGTCTGCTGGTCGTCACGCAGGTCGGCCGGAGTTTCCAGGACGAGTATCCGGAGGTGACGCCGTTGCTGGATCACGGCCGTCAGCTGGTGATCTCGGCTGCCGACAAACCCCGGAAGCGGTCCAACCATTGCTGGCGGATCGATCCGCTCCAGCCGGGAACCTTCGTCGAGGTTGCTTCTGCTCGGGCTTCCCGGGTCGATCCCTCGGTGGCGAACCTCCTCGGCCAGCTTTCGCCCACGTCGTACCAGGCGGATCTCACCTGGTTGGCGAGTCTGCCGACGAGGCACTCGCTGAGCGCGTCGTTCAA
This sequence comes from Kribbella sp. NPDC006257, assembly GCF_040613535.1. Taxonomy (NCBI): domain Bacteria; kingdom Bacillati; phylum Actinomycetota; class Actinomycetes; order Propionibacteriales; family Kribbellaceae; genus Kribbella; species Kribbella sp. NPDC006257. The sequence continues at coordinate 95,878 of NZ_JBEXSJ010000032.1, read as the reverse complement.
GACCGCGGTGGATTTCGCTGCAGCGCGAATGGTTGCCCTCGGCTACACCACGACCCGGATGCCGATCACCGTCGGAGCAGGGCATTCGGAGAATCTGATCGGCGATCGGCCCGGTGCCGGACCGGGTCCGCGAGGGCTCGTGGTGATCACCGCGCATCTTGATTCGATCAACCTCGCGGGCGGTCCGGCGGGGAATGCGCCAGGTGCCGACGACAACGCGAGTGGGGCGGCCGGCGTACTGGAACTCGGGCGGCTGTTGTCGAGTCAAGGCTGGCAACACGACGTACGGCTGATTCTCTTCGGTGGCGAGGAAGAGGGGCTGTTCGGGAGCAAGCAGTACGTCGCGACGTTGCCGGCCGCTGAGCGATCGCGGGTCCGGGCTGTGCTCAACATGGACATGATTGCTTCCAAGAACAGTGCGGTGCCGGCGGTGTTGCTGGAGGGAGCGGCGGTTTCGTCCGGGCAGATCGCGGATCTGGCGACGGCGGCCGCGACGTACACCGGATTGAAGGTTGAGACCTCGCTGAATCCGTTCGCCAGCGATCATGTGCCGTTCATCAACGCGGCGATGCCGGCCGTGCTGACCATCGAGGGTGCGGACAGCGCGAACGGGCACATCCATTCGGCCAACGACACGCTCAACTTCCTCGACTGGTCGCTGGCCGCGGAGATCCTGCGAATGAACGCCGCCGCCTTGGCGGGCTGGCTGGTCCCGGCGGTGGCGCAGCGGCCGATCGTCGCCGGTCCGGTGGTTGCCTGGGGCCCGAACCGGCTCGACGTCTTCGTCACCGGACCCGACCACGCCCTGCACCACAAGGCGTGGGACGGCGACACGTGGTCCGGCTACGAGACCCTGGGAGGCGTAATAGGCTAGCCCGGGTGACGCACCTGGACTGGAGTGGTTGCCGCAACACGCGCGATCTAGGGGGACTTCCGACCCGGTACGGCGTACGCACGCGCGCCGGAACCCTGATCCGCACCGATTCCCTGCATGAGCTGGACGACGCCGGCCGCACCACCTTCGCCGAGCTCGGCGCCGGCCTGGTGCTCGACCTCCGGTCGGACTCGGAGATCGGCGAGGGACATCCAGGCGCCGGCGATCCGGCGTACCGGCGTATTCCCTGGATCGATCCGCTGGCTGACAAGCACTTCGTGCCCTCGCCCACGTTGGCCGAGACGTATCGCGGCAGCCTCGACCGCAATCGCGGTCACATCGTTCAGGTGCTGCGGGCCGTCGCTGACGCGCCCGCCAACCGTCCGGTCGTGGTGCACTGCCACGCCGGCAAGGACCGAACCGGACTGCTGATCGCCCTGCTCCTGGAATTGGCCGGCGTGCGTCGGGAAGCGATCGCAGCAGACTACGCCTTGAGCGAGGTCCGGCTAGGGCTGCAGGGCGCCGATCCGTACCGTCGCACGGCGCCGGAGACGATTCTGGATTCGCTGGGGTTCGTGGATTCGGCGTACGGCGGGATTCGTGGGTATCTCGGCTGGCTCGGGCTGTCGGCGGGTGAGATCCATCGACTGGTGGCGCGGCTGGTGCCGGTGCTGGTCGAGGCGGTGGTGTTCGACTTCGACGGGTTGCTGATGGACACCGAGACGACGCTGGTGGAGGCCTGGAAGGCGGAGTGGCGGCATCACGGGCTGGAGCTCGATCTCGACGACGGGTTCTGGCCGGGGCACGGCGGCGACACCTTCGCCTCGCACACCGCGAAGCTCGCCGCGGCCGTCGGGCCCGGGTTCGACCACGACGAGAGTTTCGCGCGGCGGTGGGCCTTTCGCGAAGAGCTGCACCAAGGGCTGGACTTCCGGCCGGGGATCCGGGACTGGCTGGCCGAAGCCCGGAGCGGCGGTTTGCGGGTCGCGATCGCCAGCAGTTCCACGCGCGAGTGGGTGGTCGGCAATCTGGAGCGCGTCGGTGCGGTGAACCTGTTCGACCAGATCACCACCGGCGACGAGGTCTCGCGGCACAAGCCCGATCCGGAGATCTACCAACTGGCGCTGCAGCGGCTCGGCCTGAAGGGCGAGCAGACGGTCGCCGTCGAAGACACCTCGCACGGCACGGTCGCGGCCGCCGCCGCAGGCATGTGGACGGTCGCGATCCCCAACCCTTTCGTCACTCCGGAGGCGGTCGGGCATGCCGACCTGGTCCTGGGCAGCGCAGCAGACCTCCCCCTCAGCGAGGTCATCCTGAAGGTCTCTTCGACCAAAGACTGATTCCCGGGTCCACCGATAGTTGATGAAGGGAACCGTCGGTCGGACGCGCCGATGAGACTCGCTCGGCAGACTCCGTGGCATGTCTCCTTCACTCACCCGCCGTGGATTCGTCGCGTCGTCCCTGGCTGTGGCGGTAGCCGGCGGGGTCGGGGTCACCCAGGCTGCTCCGCTCCCCCACGGCATCGACCTGGACCGGATCAAGCAGCTCCTGAGCCGGATGTCGGTCGCCGACAAGATCGCCCAGCTGAACATCCCGCTGGTCCTGCCGCAGTTCCTGCACGGCGACGTCGACCGATCCGACCGGGACACCGGAGAACCAGGAGAAGTACGTCCGCGGCGGGGTCGAGGCCGGTGGGCTGAAACTCGGCCCGGGCGGTGGCTTCTTCGGCCTGGTGAACGAGTCGGTGTTCGGATCCTTCCCGTTGCCGGACGCCAAGACCCCGCGGGAGCAGGCGGTTCGGCACAACGCGCTGCAAAAGATTGCCGCGGGCACCGAACTCGGCATCCCGTTGCTGCAGATCAGCGAAGGCACCCACGGATCGGTCGGCCCCGGCTCGACCGTCTTCCCCGAAGGCCTCGGCCTCGGCGCGAGCTGGAATCCCGCGCTGATCGGCAAGGTTTTCGACGTGGTCGGCACCGAGGCTCGCGCGGTCGGCATCCACACCGTCAGCACGGTGATGGCCGAACTCACCCGCGATCCTCGCTACGGCCGCGCGATCTGGTCGTTCAGCGAGGATCCCTGGCTCACCACCCAGTACGTGGTGGCGCTGGTCGCCGGGTTGCAGGGCGACGACTTGCGCGCGGACGATGCGGTGATCGCCTCCCTGTGCACGTTTCCGGTCGAGTCGCCGAACACCGGCGGGCTGGAAGGAGCGCCGATCGAGCTCGGTGAGCGGGAGCTGCGCGCGATCCACCTGCCGCCCTGGCGAGCCGGTTTCGCAGCCGGTGCGCTGATGACGGAGGCGAGCGAGCAGGTGATCGACGGCATCTCGGTGCACGGCTCCCCGGCGTACCTGACCGGGCTTCTGCGCGAGGAGCTCGGGTTCGCCGGCGCGGTGATCGGGATCGGGTTCGACGGGATGCTCCAAGATCGCATCGCCGCCGACGACATCGAGGCGGGCGCGCTGGCGCTGAAGGCGGGCCTGGACATCAGCCTGGGCTGGCGCGACGCCTATCTGCAGTCGCTGAAGACCGCGCTCGATCGCGGCCTGGTCTCCGAGCGGTTGCTCGACCGGGCGGTGACGCGCGTGCTGGCCCTCAAACAGGTCCTCGGACTCTTCGACCATCCGTACGTCGACGCCGAGCGGGCGCAGCGGGTCGTCAACCAGCCGGTGCATCGAGCGATCGCGGCACAGGTGGCACGCGAGTCGATGGTCCTGCTCCGCAACGAGGGCGGTCTGCTCCCGATCAAGCCCGGCGTACGGCGTATCGCCGTGATCGGGCCGAATGCGGACGATGCCGAGAACCTGCTCGGGGACTACGCGGCTTCCCCGCAGTTGCACGACGTACCGTCGATCCTGGCCGGGATCAAGGCCGTCGCGGGCTCCCGCTCGATCAGCTATGCGAAAGGTTGCGAGGTGACCGGCGAGGATCGGTCCGGGTTCGCCGCGGCGGTCGCAGCGGCGAAGCAGGCCGAGCTGGCGATCGTCGTACTGGGTGAGCAGACCAAAGGTGGCTACCTCGGTGCGCGGACGAACGGCGAGCTGGCGGACGTCTCCAGTCTCGACCTGTCCGGTGTGCAGCAGGAACTGCTCGAAGCGGTGTCTGCGACTGGGACCCCCGTCGTGCTTGTCCTGGTGAACGGGCGGGCGCTGTCGGTGCGCTGGGCGGCAGAGCACGTCCCGGCGATTCTGGAGGCCTGGCTTCCCGGTGAGCAGGGCGGTCATGCGGTCGCCGACGTGCTGTTCGGGGTGTCCGAGCCTGGTGGCCGGCTGCCGGTGACCTTTCCGCGTAGCGTCGGCCAGTTGCCGATGTACTACAACCAGAAAGGCTCGCGCTATCACTCGGAAGGGTATGTGGACGGGCCTGCGTCGCCCCTGTATCCGTTCGGATACGGGCTCAGCTATACGACCTTCTCGTTGGGGAAGCCGCGGTTGACTGCCGCACGGATCAGCCGGTCGGGGCAGACCGAAGTAGAGGTCGAGGTCACCAACACCGGCAAGCGGGCAGGCAGCGAGGTCGTGCAGTTGTACGTGACCGACTTGGCGGCGTCTGTCGTGCTACCGGAGATTCAGCTCAAGGGCGCACAGAAGGTCGCGCTGGAGCCGGGAGCCAGGATCACCGTGCGCCTCGTAGTACGGGCTGAAGATCTTGCTCTGGTCGACGCTGCCGGAACTCTTGTTGTCGAACCGGGTGATTTCGATCTGCACGTCGGAACGTCGTCGACTGCGTTTGCGGCGACGCTCCGACTGACAGTGCGTTAGACGACGGAGAGCGGCAGGAGTTTCTTACCGGTGGGGCCGATCTGGATCTCGGTGCCCATCTGCGGGCAGACGCCGCAGTCGAAGCACGGGGTCCAGCGGCAGTCCTCGACCTCGATCGCGCCGTCCTCCTCGAGGGCGTCCTGCCAGTCCTCCCAGAGCCACTCGCGGTCGAGACCGGAGTCCAGGTGATCCCAGGGCAGGACTTCGGCGTACTCGCGCTCGCGGGTGGTGTACCAGGCGAGGTCGATCGGCTCGTCGGCCAGTGCGGTGTCGGCGGCCTCGATCCAGCGCTCGTAGGAGAAGTGCTCGCTCCAGCCGTCGAACCGGCCGCCGTCGCGCCAGACCTGCTCGATGATCCGGCCGACCCGGCGATCACCGCGGGACAGCAGGCCTTCGATGATGCCGGGCTTGCCGTCGTGGTACCGGAAGCCGATCGCCTTCGCGTACTTCTTGTCCGACCGGATCGCCGAGTTGAGCTTGGCCAGCCGGGCGTCGGTCTCCTCGACGCCGAGCTGCGAGGCCCACTGGAACGGCGTGTGCGGCTTCGGCACGAACCCGCCGATCGACACCGTGCAGCGGATGTCGTTGCGCCCGGTCACCTCCCGACCGGTCGCGATCACCCGCTTCGCCAGGTCGGCGATCGCCAGTACGTCCTCGTCGGTCTCGGTCGGCAGCCCGCACATGAAGTAGAGCTTCACCTGCCGCCAGCCATGGCTGTACGCCGCGGCGACGGTGCGGATCAGGTCTTCCTCGCTGACCATCTTGTTGATCACCTTGCGCATCCGGTCCGACCCGCCCTCGGGGGCGAACGTCAGACCGCTGCGCCGGCCGTTGCGGGAGAACTCGTTGGCCAGCGTGATGTTGAACGCGTCGACCCTGGTCGACGGCAACGACAGCGACACGTTGCTGCCCTCGTACCGGTCGCCCAGGCCCTTCGCCACCTCGGCGATCTCGCTGTGGTCGGCCGAGCTCAGGCTGAGCAGGCCGACCTCCTCGAAGCCGGACTGCTTCAGGCCGTTCTCGACCATGTCGCCGATCGTGGTGATGCTGCGCTCGCGGACCGGGCGGGTGATCATCCCGGCCTGGCAGAACCGGCAGCCCCGGGTGCAGCCACGGAAGATCTCCACCGAGTACCGCTCGTGGACGGTCTCGGCGAGCGGGACCAGCGGCTTCTTCGGGTACGGCCAGGCATCCAGGTCCATCACGGTGTGCTTGGCGGTCCGCCACGGCACGCCCGGCTTGTTCGGGGCGACCCGCTTGATCCGGCCGTCCTCGAGGTAGTCGACGGTGAAGAACTTGGGGATGTAGACGCCACCAGACTTCGCCAGCCGGAGCAGCACCTCGTCCCGGCCGCCCGGCTCACCCTCGTCCTTCCACTCCCGGATCACCTCGGAGATCGCGAGCACGATCTCCTCGCCGTCACCGAGCACCGCCGCGTCGATGAAGTCGGCGATCGGTTCGGGGTTGAACGCGGAGTGCCCGCCGACCAGCACGATCGGGTCCTCGTCGGTCCGGTCCACGGCGTACAGCGGGATGCCGGCCAGATCGATGGCGTTGAGCATGTTGGTGTAGCCGAGCTCGGTCGACAGCGACATCCCGAACACGTCGAACGCCCGGACCGGCCGGTGGCTGTCGAGGGTGAACTGCGGGATAGGGCCCAACGCATCACCTTCGCGCATGACCTTTTCCATGTCCGGCCAGACGGCATACGTCCGCTCCGCCAGGGTGTGCTCGCGCTCGTTCAGCACTTCGTACAGGATCTGCACGCCCTGGTTCGGCAGGCCGACCTCGTAGGCATCCGGGTACATCAGCGCCCAGCGGACACTGACCGAATCCCAGTCCTTACTGACCGAGTTCAGCTCACCGCCGACGTACTGGATCGGCTTCTGCACCGTCGGCAGCAGCGGCTCCAGGCGCGGGAACAAGGACTCAACAGTCATCACAGAACTTCCAGATCGAGGTCAAAGCGCCTACCAGCCTAACGCGCCCGGCGGCGGACTCCGATCATCAGCGGGGTGCTGGGGCTTTCCAGATGCTCCGGCCGAAGGTGGCGGCGTAGACGGTGGCCCCGTCGCCGCTGACCTTGACGTCCAGAACCGAGGTCTGCGGCAGGCCGCCGGCGATCTGGGTCCAGTGGTGGGCACCGGAGCGGACCGTGTACGCACCGAAGTCGGTCGCGGCGTACAGGCGGTTGCGGACCGGGTCATAGGTGAGCATCTCGACCGGGGCGTTCGGCAGGTTGCCGCTCGCATCCGTCCAGGTCCGACCGCCGTTGCGAGTCTCGAAGACCGACGACGCCGCCGATCCCTCGCGGAACCCGGACAGCGCGACCCAGACGTGATCGGCCGAGCGCGGGTCGACGACGACAGAGTTCACCCAACGCTGCGGTACGCCGGTCAGCTTCGTCCAGGTCTGGCCGAGATCGCCGCTGCGCCAGAGCAGCCCGTTGTCCGTACCGACGTACAAGGTGCTGGAGTCGTTGCCGACGCCGATCGCGCTGATCGTGTGGTACGCGTTGGTGTAGACCGGGTCCGGCTGCTCGGTGGGAGGGCCACCGGCCAGGTCGGCCGCGCCGGCCGGCGAGATCGCGGTGAACGTGTGCGCCCGGTCGGTGGATCGGTCGAGCACGTTGCCACCGAAGTACACGATCGACGGGTCCTTCGGGTCGAAGGCCATCGGAGCGTCCGTGGTGGTCCGCTCGCTGTGCCGGGTGCCGAAGTTCCAGGAGGTCTCGGTGCCGTTCACGTCCTGGTGCCCGTGGCAGGTCCCTTGCTGCAGGCACTCGTAGTAGATGTCGTGGTTGGTTGGGTCGATCAGCACCCAGTGCCCGTCACCGCCGCCGAACGAGTTGAACTGCGTGAGGTCGCCGGGTGGTGTCGCCGCTGTCCACGAGCGAACACTGCCGTTGTCCTGCAGCCCGGTAGCCAGCCGGTTCGGGTCGTCTTTTGCGACCGCGAGATGGTACGACTGGTTGAACGGCTCGACCTCGGCATGCACGAAGGTGTTGGTCGCACCGTTCTGATCCGACCGGTAGACGCCGCCGTCGTTACCGACGTACAGGCGGTTCGGTACGTTCGGGTCCCAGGCCATCGCGTGCTGGTCGGCGTGAAGCCCGGCCAGCGCGGACCAGGTCTGGCCGCCATCGGTGGAGGCGCGCATGTTCAGATCTGCGTTGAACACGTGGTCGGGGTTTGCCGGATCGACCCAGAGCTTGGCGAACCACCACTCGTACCGGCTGTTGCCGCCGGCCTTGCCGCCAGCTGCGAACGACGTACCGAAGTCGTTGGAGACGTAGAAGCCCTTGTCAGCTCCGTACTGTGTGCCGGTGATGACGTAGACCCGGTCCGGTCGGCTGGGCGCGATCGCCAGCCCGATCCGGCCGAGTGATGCATCCGAGGTGAGACCTGTCGCATCACCGGCGGAGAGCGTGGTGACGTTCTCCAGCCGTGTCCAGGTGGTCCCGCCGTCGCTCGACCGGAACAGCCCTGAGCCCACCCCGCCGTACGTGCGGAGACCGGCGGTCCGATGGTGGTCCCACATCGCCGCCAGCATCCGGCGCGGGTTCACCGGATCGATCACGATGTCGACCGCGCCCGTCGTGTCGTTGCTCGGGGCAATGACCCGCTGCCAGCTACGGCCGCCGTTCTCACTGCGATAGAGACCACGTTGCGCAACCGGCTTGTACGGCGAGCCGGAGGCCGCCACGAAGATTCGCTGGGGGTTCGACGGGTCGACCGCGATCCGCCCGATGGCAGCGCTGTCCCTGAGGCCCCGGTTGCGCCACGAGCGGCCGCCGTCGGTGGACGAGTAGATCCCGTCCCCGAAGAACGTCAGCCCGCCGCCTGGCGGGTTCGCCTCACCGGTACCGGCCCACAGGGTGCCGTCCGAGCCGCGCTCGAGCGCACCCATCGTCTGGTTCTGCCCACTCGGCCAGGCCGGGGTGAAGGTCCTGGCGGCATCCGTACTGCGCCAGACGCCGCCGCCCGAGGCAGCGACGTACGTCGTGTCCGGGCGGCTCGGGTCCACCACGAGACCGACGATCCGGCCACCGATGTTGGACGGGCCCACGTAGCTCCAGCTCTTCTTGTCGGCGTCCTGCGGAATCAGCGCTGCCTGGGCTCGCGCCTGGCGGATCTGGTCGAGGCTGATGTCTTTGCCGGAGGAGAACTTGGTGGTGAGGTAATCCGCCGGTCCGGTCGCTCCGGCGCCGGCCCGCTCCTGCAGTTCGAAGTGCGCGGCGCAGATAGCCGGCATCCCAGCGGTCTCCGTCTCGGCCGGCTCACCGGAGAACTTGTGCTCGACCCGCTCCCAGCTGGCCTCCGCGCGCTGCCCGACCGAAGGCGGTCGCACCATCCCGCAGTTGTCCCGCGCGCTCGCAGCGACGAGTCCCCCACCGACCAGAGCGACAGCCAGCAGGCCACCACCCGCGATCCGTATCCGCCGACCTCTGAACATGCCGACCACGTCTCCTCACCGGGCGCCGGCCCGGAGGGGCGTCTCCGAGCCTGGGCCAGGGATGTTCCTACCCGCCTTCGCGAACCCGGAAACTGGACCGGTTCACAGAGGCTCGGGCTCAGGTGAGGTGGGCGAGGAGGAGGGGGTTGATGCGGTCGGGGTGGGTGTAGGTGACCAGGTGGGCGGCGTTCTCGATGATTTCCAGGTGGGCGCCGGGGATCTGGGCGGCCAGCGGGACCACCGTTTCCGGCGGGATCGAGGTGTCGCCTTCTGCCGTGACCAGGAGGACGGGAGCGGTGATGTTGGCGAGGTCGTCGCGGAGGTCCAGCGCGCCGAGCGCCTCGCAGCAAGCGGCGTACCCCTCGGCGGGAGTCTTGAGGAGCTGCTGGCGCACCAGATCGACCTCGGCTTGGTGAGCTTCGGCGTACTCCGGAAGGAACCATCTGCCGAGCGTCGCCTCGGCGATCGCCTGGGTGCCTTCGGCGCGGACCTGAGCCGCCCGGTCGGTCCACATCTGGGCGCCCGCCGCCGGGTACGCCGGTGGGCAGAGCAGCGCGAACCTGCTGAACCTCGCCGGCGCGTTCTCCGCGAGCCAGAGGCCGACCGCGCCGCCGAGCGAGATCCCGACGTACGCGGCCTGCTCCACCATCAACTCGTTGAGCAGCTCGACGACATCGCCGCCGAGGTCCTCGATCGCATACGGCCCAGCCGGTACGCCGGAACCGCCGTGCCCCCGATGATCGAAGGCGATCACCCGGAACCGCTCCGACAGGGCTGGGATCTGCGGCGCCCAGATCGCCCGGGTCGCCCCCAGCGGCGAGCCGAGCAGTACGACGGGCGCCTTCTCCGGTCCACTCACCTCATAGTCGAGTCGCATACATCCCACCCTACGGACGTTGTTAGCCTGCGCGACATGAGCAACGGTGTCCCTGGGCTGGATTCGGTCGTGGAGCTGGCCGAGGTGGTGCGGAGCGGGTTCGTCGAGAGCCGGCATTTCGGGCTGGCGGTGGCGCTTTCACCGGACGGGTCCCGGGTGTTCGCCGCAGGCGCTGTGGACGCGGTCGTGTTGCCGCGATCGACGGCCAAGCCGTTGCAGGCGGTGGGCAGCTTCGTCGCCGGCGCTGTGCTGGAGGACGAGGAGGCGGCGATCGCGGCCGGCTCGCATACTGGTACCGATCGGCATGTCGCGCTGGTGGACCGGATGCTGGCCGCGGCCGGGCTCGACCGGGACGCGTTGGGATGCCCGCCGGACCGGCCGGAGGACGAGCCGACCCGGTTCCGATTGATTGCCGAGGGCATCGGTCCGTCGCCGGTCCGGATGAACTGCTCCGGCAAGCACGCCGCGATGCTGATGGCAACAGTTGCTGGCAGCAATGACCCCGTGGGCTATCTCGACGCGGACTCCCCCGTCCAGCGCACGATCGCGGCCGAGATCGAACGCCTCACCGGCGCGGCAACCGGGATCGTCACCACCGACGGCTGCGGCGCACCCCTCCTCGGCATGCCGCTGGACGGCCTGGCCCGCGCATTCGGCCGCCTGGCAACAGCACCACCCGGTACGCCGGACAGCCGCGTAGCCGCCGCCATGCGTCTCTACCCAGCACTCGTCGGCGGCCACGGCCACCTCAACACCGAGGTGATGCGCCTACTCCCCGGCGTCATCGCCAAGGGCGGCGCCGAGGGCGTCATAGCCATGGCCGCCCCCAACGGCCACGCAGTCGCGGTGAAGGTGATCGACGGCAACCCCCGAGCGACCACCGCCCTCGGCCTGGCGCTGCTGGAGAAATGCGGCCTCGATGTCTCCGCTGCCGACGAACTCCGCAGGGTCCAAGTCCTAGGCGGCGGCCTACCGGTCGGCGAAATCATCGTGAAGCTCTAGCGCGCCAACCACCTGGCTCGGAAAGCCCCGCTCACGCGCAGACCCGGCACGGGCGGGGCCGAACCCAGTGCAACCCGGGCCGTCCCGCGGCAGCTCGGGCTCAGCCCGGGGCAGCTCGGCTTGGGTCGGGGGCTAGCGGTAGAGCTTTAGGGCGCCGGTTAGGGAGTCGATGGTGGGGCGAGGGCCGTAGAGGGCCAGGCCTAGGTATTCGACGTCTTCGGACTTCGTTCCGCTGAGCGTTGCCGACATTTGCTCGTAGGTGCGGGCCTTCTGCGCGACCTGGTTCATGTCGTGCACGGTCACGCCATCTCGGGTGACTGCCTGGGTCCGGAGCTCGTGGAGTTGCTCGGCGCTTGCCCGTAGTACGGGGATCGGGTGAGCGCACATGCCGGTGTGGATGCCGCCGGACCCGTCCACGGTGTCCTTGCCGACGACGTCGTCGTGGTGATGCCCCAGCGCGACGCCGAGCAATGCGGCGGTGTTCAGGGCGACACCAATCGGCGCCTCGTCGGCGATCACCACGACCATCTTCTCTGCCAGCACCCTTGTCTCCTTCGTCCGGACCAACGCGGAAACACTAGGCAGATCATCGGCTGACTTTCCCGCCTGCCGAACGAAATTCGGCGAATCTGCGAAACTGAGCGTCATGGACGAACTTGATACGGCTCTCCTGCGGCTCCTGCAGAACGACGCGCGGCGGACCAACCGCGAGATGGCGGCCGAGCTAGGCATCGCGCCGTCGACCTGTCTCGAGCGGGTACGGGGCTTGCGCGACCGCGGCGTCATCAGCGGCTACCACGCCGAGGTCGAGCTGAAGGCAATCGACCGCTCGACCCAGGCGATCATCTCGATCAAGCTCCGCCCGCAGGCGATGGCGGTCGCGCTCACGTTCCAGGACTACGTGCAGAACCTGCCGCAGACCCTCGAGATCTTCATGGTCTCCGGCGCCTCCGACTTCCTCGCCCACGTAGCCGTCAAAGACACCACCGCCCTCCGCGACCTGGTCCTCAACCTCGCCAAACGTCAGGAGATCGCCGACATCCGCAGCTCAGTAGTCTTCGAACACCACCGCCGCACCACCGTCATGCCCCTCCCCAACCGCTAACCACGACGTACCGCGCGCGCTGTTGGCGGCCGCCGCAGGCTGGTGGTGGGGCTTGGCTAGGTGCCGGTCTTGGGGCCGCCGAGGACCTTTTTGGCCTTGTCGACTGCCAGTTTGGTGGCGCCGTCGAGTTCGCCGGGGGCGCCGGCGTAGATGAAGACGGAGAGGATGACGTCGTTCACCCCGGTGATGGCCGCGGTGGCTTCGCCGCCCTCTTGCGGTCCGCTGATGCCGGTCAGCCGGAAGGCGAACGGGTGCTCGCCGAACTTGGGCGCGGAGATCTCCTCCACGACCATCGACGAGGTGCCCTGACCGGAGACCTTCAGAGTGACCTTCTTGCAGGAGTTCACCGCCGCCTTGTACGCCGTCTGCAGCGCGAGCACCTTCTTCGCGTCGCCCATCGCGTCCAGGCCGTAGTCGATGTCCGGCCCTTCCTGCCCGGCGGAGAACGAGCGAGACACGCTCACCGTCGAACCGGGGGCGACGTCGGCGTTGAGGTACTTCACCAACGTCTTGCACTTCGCGTCCTTGGACGAGAACGGCTTGGCCGAAGCGTCCGAGGGATCGTCCGGCACGACCGACAACCCGCTGGGCAGGTCCGCCAGCACCAGCAGCGCCTTCGTGAGCTGGGCCTTGGTGCGCTCGACCGGCTGACCACCGGTGGACGGCGTCGTGGTCGGATCCGCCGGGGCGGTCGGCGTACTGGAGCTCGGTGCCGTCGGGGTCTGCGTCGGAGCCGGCGTACCGGTCTTCTTGTCGTCCCCGCAGGATGCGAGCGACAAGGCCATCAGCGCGACGAGCGAGAACGAGACGATTTTCGACATGGTCCCTTCCAGGGCCGGATCCCGCAACAAGAACGGCAGCCTACAGCCCTGCGCCGACAACCAGCCCGAGCCGCACCGAGCGTCCACCGTGTGGTCGGTCCACCGCGCCGCGCCGTGATCGAGCCGAACGCCCTGGCTCGATCACGGCGTCCCTCCGGATCAGCTCCAGGCGCAGGCGATGACCCGGTCGCCATCGACCAGGCACGGCTGCAGCTCACCGATCAACCCGTAGTACGCCGGAGTCGCGACCGTTTCGCCGTCCCCAAGCCGGTTCTCATTGCGAGAGCCCGCGACGTAACCCTTGCCATACGGGTTGTAGTACAGGGCAATCTCGTCACCCAGCTTCGCGTTCAGAAGCCAGGCCTGGTAGGAGTACGAGCCGGGATGGTCGGACTCGCAGCGGCGCAGCTCGATTTCTCGCCCTTCGAACGAGCGGTACTTCTCCACGTGGTAGTGCTCGAAGCAGACGATCGGTCCCGCCTGCGCTGCCACCGGGACCACCACCGATCCGCCGATCACCCCCGCAAGCGCCAGGAACACCGACGCAACTCTGACTTGAATCTTCACATTCACTCCATTGCTCACTGGTCTGTCACCGCAGGCCAGCTTGCTGGTCCAGACCGGTCTGGCGCGACCGTATCTGTACGTAGCCGGGTACGTAGGTTGACCCGATCAGGCGGTAGAACCGAGGCCGTGGGGGCAGCTGCTGATTCGTCCAGGACGCCGGTCGAGGTCACGTCGTTCGTGGGTCGCGAGCAGCAGATCCGCGCCGGGCTGGTCCGGCTGGAGCGAACCAGGCTGCTGACGCTGCTCGGTCCAGGTGGCGTCGGCAAGACGCGGCTCGCCGCGCGGCTGGTCCGCGCGCTGGCCCGGACCCGGGTCAGGACGCAGGTTCGGTGGTGCTCCTTGAGCGACGTCCAGGATGCTCCCGATGCCGCGAGCGTCGAGCGAACCGTGGCGGAGGCCCTCGGGGCCGAGCTTCTCACCGAGCATTCGGCGCGTCGGATGATCCTCGATCGGCTCGCCGAGTGCGATGAGCCGGTCTTGCTGGTGCTCGACAACTGTGAGCACGTAGTGGCCGCCGCCGGCTCCTTGGTCAGCGCGCTGCTTGCGGCGGACGAACAGGTGCAGATTCTGGTCACCAGTCGTGAGGCGCTCGGGTGTGCCGGTGAGGAGCTGTTCGACGTACCACCGTTGACAGTCGGCGGTGGACAGTCCGAGGCGCTCGAGCTCTTCGAACAGCGGGCGAAGGCCGTCGGAGTGGTTGTCCAGGCTGCTGAGCGGGAGGCAGCCGCGCAGCTGTGTCAACGGCTGGACGGACTGCCGCTGGCCATCGAGTTGGCTGCGGCTGGGCTCCGCAGCCAGTCGGTGAACGAGATTCTGGCCCGGCTGGACGGTACGCCGGCCGACCAGCGCTTCCGGCTGCTCACCGGAGGACCCCGGCATGGCGCTCACCCCATGCATCACAGCATCCAGGCGGTCGTCGAGTGGAGCTACCGGCTCTGCACAACTGCCGAACAGGCGTTGTGGACCCGTCTGTCCGTCTTCGAGGGCGGTTGGAACTTGGCTGCTGCCGAGGCGGTCTGCACCGGACCGGATCTGCCGGTGGACAAGGTGCTGACCGTCATCACCGAGCTTGTCGGCAAGTCGGTCGTGATTGCCGACCGCTGCGACGGCACGACGCGCTACCGGATGCTGGAAACGCTGCGGCAGTACGGCAGCGCCCAGCTCACCGACGCCGATGAGCTACGGCGCCGCCATCGCGACTACCTGCTGGCTTTTGCCCGGGAAGCCGCCGATCAATGGTTCGGCGAGCATGAGCTGACATACCTCCGGCGGGCCCACTCCGACCTGGCCAACCTTCGGGCGGCCTTGGCCTGGAGTACGGCGACTCCCGGCGAGGAAGCGGCCGGCCTTGAGTTGTCAGTGTCCCTGGCGCGATTGAGATTGCAGTTCTACCTCGGCAATTCCGGCGAGACGATCGACTGGCTGCGGGACGGCCTGACTGCTGTCGGTCCCGACGGGCCGGCAGAGCTGAGACTCTGGGCAGTGACTCTGGCCGGGGTGACCGCGCTCTGCCAGGGCGATCTCAAGACTGCCGACGACATGCTGACGCTGTGCCGAGCAGCGCCCGTCGATCCGGACGACATCGTGACCGCGGCGCTTACCGCACGGTTCGTCGGTCTTTACGCCTTCTTCGCCCAGGGTGATCCGCGGTCGATCGCCGCGCTGCAGCACTCCGTCGAGTTGTTCGAGCAAGCCGGACCGGGATACGCCGGGGAACGCGCCACCTCGTTGCTGTTCGCTGGCCTGGCCGCCGACTGGTACGGCTCGGACGAGCAAGCGGCAGAACTCACGAGCCGGTACGCCGCGGAGACGAAGGCCGTCGGTGCCAACTGGGCGTACGCGTGGGCGCTGCTGGCGTGCGGTCTCGCCGTGATCTGGCATGGCAACCCACGCGACTTGCCGCCGATCGAACGGCCGAGAAAAGAGCCGGGAGACCACTGGGGGCTGCTCTACCTGATCCATCTGATCGCCTGGAGGGCAGCCGCGGTGATCAAGCATCAGCCGACCGGGCCGGAGTCGGACCACGCGAACGCGCTCCGGGCGGCTCGCGCTCTGGGTGGCGCTCACCGGCTGGGCGAACGGTATCGCGTCGCCCTCTCCGTGCTCCCTCCCTTCCGGGACGCGAACGCCGAGGCCGAACGGGTCGCTGTCCAGATCCTCGGCCGGACCTGCTTCGACGAGACCTTCCAGGCCGCCCAAGCACGCGAGTACGCCGACCTCGCGGCGCTGGTCGCCCCTGACGACAACACCGACAGCAGCACCGCCGATGGCGTGGACAACAACCCCAAGGCCAGCCGGCCGGACGCGGGCAACGCCGAGGGCAGCAGCTGGCTGGGCGGTGGCAACGCCGAGGGCAGCCGGTCGGGGGGTCGCGGCAGCCGCTGGGGCGAGCTGACGCCGACGGAGCAACAGGTCGCGCTGCTGGCGGCGCAGGGTTTCAGCGACGCCCAGATCGCCCGGCGCCGGGTGTGCTCGGTGCGCACGGTCGAGAAGCATCTCGAGAACACTCGCCGCAAGCTTCTGGTCGAGTCGCGCCATGGGATCGCCCAGTGGATCCCCACCGCACCAGCTGCTCAGCCACCGCTTCGGCCCTGACGAGCTACCGCTTCAGATCTGGTGGGAGCGGAGGTGGATGTTCTGCAGGAGGCCTACGGCGAGGAGGCCGGCGAACATGGACGAGCCACCGTAGGAGACGAACGGGAGGGGGAGGCCGGTGACCGGCATGATGCCCAGGGTCATGCCGATGTTCTCGAAGGCCTGGAAGGCGAACCAGCAGACGATGCCGGTGGCGATCAGCCGGCCGAAGGCGTCCCGGGCGTTGACGGCGATCCGGAGTCCGCGCCAGAGGATCACCGCGAACAGGATGATGATCGCGCCGGCGCCGATCAGGCCGAGCTCCTCCCCCGCGACGGTGAAGACGAAGTCGGTGTGCTGCTCGGGCACGAAGGCGTTCTGCGTCTGCGAGCCGTGGAACAGCCCCTGGCCGAACACGCCGCCGTTGCCGATCGCGATCCGGGCCTGGTTGACGTTGTAGCCGATGCCCTGGGTGTCGTGCGACGGGTCGGCGAACGCGGTGAAGCGGGCGATCTGGTACTTCTTCAGCACGTTGAACTGGATCGCCAGCACCGCGATCACCACGGCCGCCGTGACGATGCCGAGCATCCAGCGCTTCGGGACGCCGGAGACCGCGATGATGCCGAACACGATCGAGCCGAGCACCATCACGGTGCCGAGGTCCGGTTGCAGCATCACCAGCAGCACCGGGACGGCGGCGACCGCGATCGCCTGGGCGATGTCGATGGTCCGGGCGTTCTCCCGGTGGTTCGTCTCGCCCTTCTCGGCGATCAGCAGGGCCATCCCGACGATCACCGCGAGTTTGGCGAACTCGCTCGGCTGGATCGACATCCAGGGCAGCTCGATCCACGACCGGGATCCGTTGATCACCGCGCCGACCCCTGGCACCAGCACCAGGATCAGCCCGACCACGGATCCGGCGTACAGCACCGGGGCGAGGATGCGGACCCGCCGGTGGTCGGTGAGGGCGGCGCCGATCGCGAGGATCAGGCCGATCGCGAAGTTGAGCGCATGCCGGACGAGAAACTCGTGCTGGTTGCCGTTGGTGAGCGAGCTGCGGTGCGAGGTCGCCGACCAGATCAGCAGGCTGCCGATCGCCGCCAGCGCGAGCACGCCGATCACCAGCACCCAGTCGGCCTGCCACAACGCCGAGCGTCGATCCACCCTCGGCCGGGACGCCCGCAGCGGCGTCAGCAGACTCATTGCTTCGCCTTCTTCTCGGGCGGCGCGGGCTTGATGTTGTAGAGCGTCTCGTAGATGTGCCGCACCGCCGTTCCCGAGGCGCCCGAACCGCTACCGGCCTGGCTGATCATCATCACCACGGCGTAGCGATCGGTGTACGTCGCGAACCACGACGTCGTCTGCTTGCCGTAGACCTCGGCCGTCCCTGTCTTGGACCGCACCGGCACCTGGTCCAGCGGGAACCCGGTGAACTTCCACGCCGCCGTGCCGATCCGGGTCGTGTCCAGCAGGCCCTTGTCGATGAACTTCAGCGTCGACGCGGGCACCGGCAGCCGGCCGGCCACCTTCGGCGGGATCGCCTTGGCCTTGCCGTTCGCCCCGATCACCTTCTTGGCCACCCGCGGCTCCCACAGCGTGCCGCCGTTCGAGAGCGCGGAGTAGACCGTTGCCAACTGCAACGGAGTCAGCGTGGTGTCGCCCTGCCCGATCGAGAAGTTCACCGCGTCACCGGCGCGGTACCGGTACCCATCGGCGCAGAACTCCCGGGAGAACTGCTTCAGGAAGGACGACGTCCCGGCCGGCGGGTTGTCGGCCAGCTTGCAGTAGTAGTCCTTCTGGGCGTCGTAGTACTGCTTCTTCCACTTCCGGTCCGCGATCCGGCCGGAGGCCTCGCCGGGCAGATCGATCCCGGTCGGCCGGCCGAGCCCGAAGCTCTTGGCCATCTCGACCAGCGGATCGCGCACGTTGATGTCGCCGGAGTTGCCGCCTTCGCGCAGCCACAGGGCGTAGGCGATCTGGTAGAAGAACGTGTCGCAGGAGATCGCCAGCGCCTGCTGGAAACCGATCATCCCGAACGGGGTGGTCTCGTAGTTCTTGAACTTGCGGTCCCCGACCGTGAACGACGGCGCACAGTCCAGCCGGGTCTTCGTGCTGTAGCCGTTCGCCAGGGCGGCCGCGGTGGTGATCGGCTTGAAGGTCGAACCGGGCGCGAGCTGGCCCTGCAACGCGCGCGACAGCAACGGCGTACCGGCTTGGGGTGAGTACAGGGCGTCGAGTTCGCGTTGGGAGATACCGCCGACCCAGACGCCCGGGTCGTAGGTCGGGTAGCTGGCCATCCCGACGATCTGGCCGGTGTGCGTGTCCATCACCACGGCCGCGCCCGAGTCGGCCACGTACTTCCGCTTGGTCACCGGGTCGGTCTGCTTGCGCGCGGTCATGATCGCGCCGCGCAGCTCCTTCTCGACCGATGCCTGGACCCGCGCGTCGATGCTGGTCATCAAGGTCGACCCCGGCACCGGCGCGGTCTGGCTCTTCACGCCGGTCGTGTACCCGACCGCGTCGACGACCACGTTCTTCACACCTGGTGTCCCGCGCAGCATCGCGTCGTACGTGCGCTCGAGACCGGCCCGGCCGACCAGATCGGACCGGTGCCCGACCGAGTCCTGCCCGGCCTTGTCCAGTGCGTCCAGCTCGTCCGTCGTGATCGGCGAGAGATACCCGAGCATGTGCGCCGCGTTCACCCCGTAAGGCGCCGGGTAGGCCCGCAAGGCGGTCGACTCGGCGGCGACACCCGGGAAGTCCTCGCGGCGCTCCATCACCTCGATCGCGATCTGCTCGCTGACGTCCTTCGCGACCGGGATCGGCTGGTACGGCGTACCGTTCCAGCAGGCCGGCGGCTTCGAGGCGCCGGGCTCACCGCAGAGCATCGTGCGCGCCTTCAGGTCGGCCGGTTTCTGACCGAGCACCTTGGCCAGCCGGACCAGCATCGCCTGCTGCTGCGCGTCGGGCAGCTTGGCCAGCACGGATCGGTCGACCGTGATCACCAGGGACACCCGGTTGCCGACCAGGGTCCGGCCGGCCGCGTCGACGATCGTTCCGCGCGGTGCCGGGATCAGCACCTCGCGAGTGTGGTTCTGGGTCGCCGCCTGCGAGTAGTCCGCCGAGGACAGCACCTGCATGTAGACGAGCCGCGCGAACAACGTGCTCAGCAACGAGAAGACCAGCACCCCGATGACGAACAGGCGCAGCCGCGGCTTCAGCGGGGCCGGGTTGAAGCTGTCGAAACTCATGGCAGCACCCGCCGCTCCCGAACCGGGACGAACCGCCGCATCACCCACAGCACCAGCGGAATCACCACGATCGCCCCGACCACGTCGTACCCGGCCGCGATCCCCAGCCGGACCCCGAGCTCACTCCAGTCGACCGCCGGATCGTGCAGCAGCGAACCGGTCGCGCAGTACACGACGAGCGAGACCGCGGCGGCCAGCACGACGGTCAGTGCAACGCCGAGCGGCCCCACCGGTCCGGCCGAAGCCTCCCGCCGGATCATCCCGGCGATATACCCGGACAGCGCGAGGGCGAGCGCCCACCGTCCGGCGGTGTGATCGGCCGGCGGCGCGATATCGAGCAGCAGCCCGCCGGCGAAGCCGGCGATCGCACCCCATTCCGGCCCACGGGCCAATCCGAGGGCGACGACAACGATCATCACCAGGTCACACGTCACGCCCGCGACCGCCAGCTGCGGCAGCATCGAGGTCTGCACGGTGACGGCGATCATCAGCAACAGTGCGGCGATCACGATCCGGAGCGAGGTCATCTCAGCCGCCCTTCTGCGGCGGCACCGTGCTGCGCGGCGGCCGGGCCGGCGGACCGGTGACCACGCCGACCGTGTCGATCCGGGTCGGGTCGGCGAACGGCTTCACCACCGCGGTCGACCCCAGCGTCCCCTCGTTCGGCGTGACGGTGGTGATCTCGCCGATCGGCACGCCCGGCACGTACGGCGCGTTGCCGCTCGAACCCCAGGTGACGATCCGGTCGCCGACCTTGGGCCGGGCACGCAGGTCGACCAGCTTGTAGTCCAGCGAACCGGTCACGTCGCCGCGGCCGGAGACGAACCCGAGCGCGAGCGTCGAGTTCAGCCGTCCGCCGACGGTGGAGTTGCGGTCGCCGATCAGCAGCACGGTCGCCGTGCCCTCCGTCGTACGGACCACGCGGCCGACGAGGCCGTCGCCGTTCAGTACTGTCATGTCCGGTCTCACCCCGTCCGCTGTTCCGGCATCGATGGTCACTGTGTGGTCGAAACTCTGCGCGCCGCCGATCCCGATCACCCGCGCGGGCGTGATCGTGTACGACGGGGCGACCTTGAGCAGCCGGTCCAGCTCCGCGGCGCGGTTGCGCGCGTAGTCGGTCGATCGCAGCTCGGTGGTGAGTTTCTCGTTCTCGGCTTGGAGTTTTTCGTTCTCAGCCTTCAAACTATCCACTTCCGCGAACCGGTCCCGCAGGTTGTCCACAGGCTGCCGGGCCGACGAGCCGGCCGACTCGAGCGGACCGAAGACCGACGCCGCGGCCTGCCGCAGCGGCTCCACCGGTGAACCGGCCGAGCGGCGCGCGTCGAGCACGATCAGCGTGAACGAGGCCAGGATCACCAGCGCCAGGATCGCCCGGCGGCGGCGGATCTCCCGCGGCAGGCCGGCCGACCTGACCAGGCCTCTGGCGGGGGTACCGAGGTCTTTGAGCATGGTTCAGCGGCGGTCGGTGACGAGGATGCGGTTCAGCGTCTCGATGTTGTCGACGCATTTGCCGGCGCCGAGCACGACGGCGTCCAGCGGGTTCTCGGCGACATGGATCGGGATACCGGTCTCGTGCCGGAGCCGCTCGTCCATACCCTTCAGCAGCGCGCCGCCGCCGGTCAGCACGATGCCCCGGTCGACGATGTCGCCGGCCAGTTCGGGCGGCGTCTTGTCCAGCGTCGCCTTGACCGCGTCGACGATCGCGGTGATCGGCTCCTCGATCGCCTGCCGGATGCTCGCCGAGGACACCTTCACGGTCCGCGGCAGGCCGGAGACCATGTCCCGGCCGCGGATCTCGGAGTCGGGTCCGTCGGAGGTCGGGAAGGCCGAGCCGATGGTCATCTTGATCTGCTCGGAGGTGGCCTCGCCGAGCATCAGCGAGTACTCCTTCTTGCAGTAGTTCACGACCGCCTTGTCGATCGCGTCGCCGGCCACCCGGATCGACTGCGACGTGACGATGCCGCCGAACGAGATCACCGCGACCTCCGTCGTACCGCCGCCGATGTCGACCACCATGTTGCCGGTGGCGTCACGGACCTCGAGGTTCGAGCCCAGGGCCGCGGCCATCGGCTCCTCGATGATGTAGACCTTGCGCGCCCCGGCCATGTAGCCGGCGTCGCGGACCGCGCGCTGCTCGACGGCGGTGATCCCGGACGGCACACAGACCACGATCCGCGGCTTCGCGAAGTACCGGCGGCGGTGCACGCGCTGGATGAAGTAGCGCAACATCTGCTCGGCCGCGTCGAAGTCGGCGATCACGCCGTCCTTGAGCGGCCGGATCGCGGTGATGTTGCCCGGCGTGCGGCCGATCATCTTCTTGGCCTCGTGCCCGAAGGCGACCGCTTCGCGCGGCTCGTCGGTCCGGGTCGCGACCACCGATGGTTCATTGAGGACGACACCGCGCCCCCGTACGTAGACGAGGGTGTTCGCTGTGCCGAGGTCGACCGCCATGTCGCGGCCGAGCATGCTGTTCGCCATCGCAGGCGCCTCCTGCTGCTCGTAGATCTCAGGCTAAGCGCGCAGCGTGCGCCACCGAGGGACCGACACGTCCCCGTCCGCCCGGCACAGATGGTATCCGGTGACTCACCGTAGGCAACTGGCGGGCTGGGAGTATCGAGTGGTACCGCTGCTCCCTGTTGCAGCGGCACCACTCGCCCCCAGCGCTCGCCCCTCCCCTGACGGGCGAGCCCTGTTCCTCCCACGGTGGGCCCGGGTACGGTCAGGCCGGCTATCCCCCGCGTTGGTAGCTTGACGCGCGGTTCCTTCACCACGCTTTCGCGGTGGTTTCACGCAACCACGAGCGCCGTCACCCTTTCCCGGTGACAATGGCCCGCATGGAGTTTCGGCTGCTGGGTCCGGTGGAGGTGGTGGACGACTCCGGCGCGCGGATCGAGCTGGCCGCCAACCGGCTGCGGGTGCTGCTCGCTGCCCTGCTGCTGCAGCCGAACCGGGTGGTCGGCGCCCAAGCTCTGGTGGACACGCTCTGGGAAGACGAGCTGCCGGCCAGACCACGGTCGGCACTGCAGACCTACATCTCACGACTGCGCACAATGCTCGGTACGCCGATGATCAGCACCGAGTCGGCCGGCTACCTGATCCGGGTGGACCCGGCGCAAGTCGACCTGGCTCGTTTCCGTGCACTGGTCGCAACAGCTACGGCTACCGCCGAGCCGCACGAACGCACCCGGCTATTGACCGAAGCCCTCAACCTCTGGCGCGGAGAGCCGCTAGCTGGATTGGCTGCAGGAGCACTGATCCGGGAGGCGATTCCAGTGCTGGCCGAGGAGCGCCTGCATGCGACTGAGCTGCTGCTTGGCGCCCGGCTCGAGCTTGGCGAACACGCGCAGATGACATCCGAGCTGAGCGGTCTCACCAAGCGCCACCCGCTCAGGGAGCCGCTTTGGGCTCTACTGATGGAGGCACAGATCCGGTCTGGGCGACCCGCCGACGCACTCGCCACCTACAGCGAAGCGTCCCGACGGCTGGCCGACGAGCTCGGTCTAGACCCTGGTCCGGCGCTGCGCCGTCTCCACCAGACAGTGCTCGCCACAGACGCGCGGGCAGCCGCAGTACGGACTTCTCGGGAGGTTGTGCCGCACCAGTTGCCTTCTGTCGGGCGTACCTTCGTCGGGCGGTCCAGAGAGTTGGCCGAGCTCGACCAGGCGCTGCTGGGGTCGATTGGTCCTACCTCCTCGATCGCAGTGATCTCCGGGACAGCAGGGGTCGGCAAGACGGCGTTGGCGGTGGCATGGGGTGAGCGGGTCTCGGCGGAGTTCCCCGACGGACAGCTGTACGTGAATCTGCGCGGCTTCGATCCCTCGGGCGACATGGTTTCGCCGGAGGACGCAGTACGGGGCTTTCTCGATGCACTGCAGACTGCGCCTGGTCGGATTCCGTTCGGACCGACTGCGCAGGCTGCGCTCTACCGGACGTTGCTCGCGGATCGACGGCTGTTGATCGTGCTCGACAACGCTCGTAGTGCGGAGCAGGTACGGCCGTTGCTGCCTGGTGGTCGTGGCTGTCGCGTACTAGTGACCAGCAGGAACCGCCTGCCAGGCTTGCTCGCCAGCGAGGGCGCCCGTCCGGTGTCGCTCGACCTGATGGACTGGGACCAGGCCCAGTCGCTCCTGGTCGGCGCTCTTGGCGCCGCACGCATCGCTGCCGAGCCGGCAGCTGCCGAGTCGCTCATAGCGCTCTCCGCTCGCTTGCCACTCGCACTGTCGCTCGTGGCTGCTCACGCGGCGGCACACCCGACCTGGTCTCTGGAGACAGTGGCGTTGGACCTACGGCGTACCAGACAAGGGCTTGACGCCTTCACCGGTGAGGATCAGATGACCGACTTGCGCGCGGTGTTCTCGTGGTCGTACCAGTTGGCGACCGGCACCTCGGCCCGCGTCTTCCGGCTGTCCGGACTGCACCCCGGACCGTACCTGTCCGTCGCAGCAGCAGCGGCCCTAGCCGGTACTACGCCAGAGCGCGTCCAGCTCGCATTGGCCGAGCTGGAGCGCGCACACCTGATCAGCCAGCTCGCACCGCAGCGCTACGCCTCACACGACCTCCTCCGCGTGTACGCCGCGGAGCTGGCCGGCTCCGTCGACAAGGAGCAGGAGTGCCGCCAAGCACTGTGGCGCCTCCTCGACCACTACCTCCGTACTGCGGATGCAGGCGACCAATGGCTCCGCCCACACCGCGATCCCGACGTACTACCCGAAGCCACCGGTACGCCGTACGTCCTGAGCTTCGACGGCTACCAGGAGGCGTTCGACTGGTTCGAGGCCGAGCACCCCAACCTGCTCGTGCTGATCGAACACGCCGCACGCGAGGGATTCGACAGTCACGCGACGCATCTCGCCCGGACGATCACCGGGTTCCTGGAGCGTCGTGGGCTCTGGAACAACTGGATCGACATCATGCGGACCGCAGTGGATGCCTCCAGGCGATCCGGGGACGTGCACGGCCAGGTGATGGCTCACCGCTACCGGGCGCATGCTCTGGCTCGCCAGGGCCGCCTGGACGAAGCACTCGCGGAGTCAGAGTCCGCCCTCGACCTCGCAGTACGGACTGGTGATCAGGTAGCGCAGGCGTGGTGTCAGCGGGTTGTGGCGTTCGTGCTGGCTCAGCAGGAGCGGTTGAAGGAGTCGTATGACCACGACCTGATCGCGTCCGAGCTGTTCAAGGCCAGTGGGCACAGAACCGGTCAGGCACTCGCACTGAACTCGTTGGGATGGCTGCACGCTTCCACGTTCGGGGAGTACGACCAGGCTGTTGAGTACTGCACGCAGGCGCAGCGGCTTTACCAAGAGGTCGACCACAAGCTCGGTGAGGCAGCGACCTGGGACCATCTCGGCTACGCCCACCGCGGTCTA
The DNA here is from genome assembly GCF_040613535.1 of Kribbella sp. NPDC006257. Taxonomy (NCBI): domain Bacteria; kingdom Bacillati; phylum Actinomycetota; class Actinomycetes; order Propionibacteriales; family Kribbellaceae; genus Kribbella; species Kribbella sp. NPDC006257. The sequence continues at coordinate 71,223 of NZ_JBEXSJ010000032.1, read as the reverse complement.
GGGAACCTCGCCGAAGCGGCCAGCTGCTATCAGAAAGCACTGGAGCTCTATCAAGAACTTCACGACAGCTACTACCAAGCCCTGATGCTGCAGAACCTAGGCGATGTCGAGTACGACCAGGGCGACCTCGAGTCGGCTGGTGGTTGGTGGGAGCAGGCCCTGGACCTCCTCACCGATCTCAACCACCCCGCTGCGGAGACCCTGGACAGCAAACTGCGCTCGATCGACACCTGAACCGATCGAGCGCAGTACCGCACCTGTTCTACGGCAGGTCGGGGAACCAGATCTTGATCTCGCGGGAGGCGGACTCCGGCGAGTCGGAACCGTGCACGAGGTTCTCGCGGTTGGACAGCGAGAAGTCGCCGCGGATCGTGCCGGGTGCCGCCTTCCGGCCGTCGGTCGCGCCGTTCAGGCCGCGGATCACCTCGATCGCCTCGTCGCCCTCGAGCACCAGGGCGACCAGCGGGCCGCTGGTGACGAACTCGCGCAGCGGCGGGTAGAAGTCCCGCTCGACGTGCTCGGCGTAGTGCTGGTCGGCCATCTCACCGTCGATCGTGCGCAGGTCCATCGCCACGATGCTCAGTCCCTTCGCCTCGAACCGGCCGAGGATCTCGCCGACCAGCCCACGGCGTACCGTGTCGGGCTTCAGCAGGACCAGGGTGCGCTGCGACATGTCTCCACTCTTTCCTTCGAGTTGGGGCGGCAGTTCTATCGGGCGCCGAGCCTAACCGGCCTGGGCCTGCTGCGCCTTCTTGGCTTCGTCGATGCGCTTGCCGAGGACATAGGCCAGCACCCAGAACGCGGCGAACGCGAGTCCCAGGACGAACATCACCGGTACGACGAAGCCGAGGCCGACCGTGGCGACCTGGATGGCCCAGCCGAGGACGTAGCCGACCTGGTTGCGGAGCAGGCCGGCGGCGACGATCGCCAGCAGGGCCAGACCGAGGCAGAGCGGGATCGCCGTACCAGGTTTCACGTCGGCGACCGAGATCATCACCGGGGTGACCAGGGCGAGCACCAACGCCTCGAAAGCGAGCACGATCGACGCGAGCGACCTCATTGCTGCTCGCCGTACGGGTTCTGCGCGCCCTTCGGCTTGCGGACCAGCAGCGTGCGGGCCTCGCCGGCGGTGATCACGCTGCCGGTGATCAGGACGCCGCCGGTGCCCATCGCGATCGCGTTCTCCTCGGCCAGCCGGATCGCGTCGTCGATCGCGTCGAGCAGCTTCGGCCGGACCAGCACCCGGTCCTCGCCGAACACCTCGGCGGCGAGCTCACCCAGTTCCTCGGCCGGCATCGACCGGTCGACGAACGAGTTCCGGGTGCAGACGACCGTCTCCATGATCGGCTCGTACGCCTCGAGGATCGCGTACACGTCCTTGTCCTTCATACAGCCCAGTACGCCGATCAGCGGGTTGAACGCGAACGCCTCGGTCACCGCGGCCGCCGTCGCCTCGGCCCCGTGCGGGTTGTGCGCCGCGTCGACGATCACCGTCGGGCTGGTCCGGACGACCTCCAGCCGGCCCGGGCTGGTCACCTCGGCGAAGCCCGCCTGGACCAGCTCGTTGTCGATCCGGCCCTCGGTCTGCGCGGTCGCCCCGAGCAACGCCTCGACCGCCGCGAGCGCCGTGGCCGCGTTGTGCGCCTGGTACTCGCCATACAGCGGCAGGAAGATCTCCTCGTACGTGCCGCCGAGCCCCTGGACCGAGATCAGCTGCCCGCCGACCGCGACCGTCCGGCTGGTGACGCCGAACTCGAGCCCTTCCCGGGCGACCTGGGCGCCGACCTCGTTGGCCCGGCGCTGCAGCACCTCCAGTACGTCGAGGCTCTGCTGCGAGATCACCGCGGTGCCGCCGGGCTTGATGATGCCGGCCTTCTCGCCCGCGATGGTGACCGGATCGGCGCCCAGGATGTGCGCATGGTCGACCGCGACCGGGGTGATCACCGAAACGATGCCGTCGGCAACGTTCGTGGCGTCCCATGCGCCGCCCAGGCCCACCTCGACGACCGCGACGTCGACCGGTGCGTCGGCGAACGCGGCGTACGCCATCGCGACCATCACCTCGAAGAACGACAACGGGTGCTCGAACTCGTTGTCCACCACGTCGACGTACGGCACGATCTCGGTGTAGACCTCGACGAACCGCTGCTCGTCGATCGGGTCGCCGTTCAGCGTGATCCGCTCCCGGACCGACTCCAGGTGCGGGCTGGTGAACCGGCCGGTCCGCAGCCCCGCCTCGCGGAGCAGCGAGTCGACCATCCGCGCGGTCGAGGTCTTGCCGTTGGTCCCGGTCAGGTGCACCACCGGGTAGGTCTTCTGCGGATCGCCGAGCAGCTCGACCAGGCGCCGGATACGGTCCAGGCTCGGGTCCATCTTGGTCTCCGGCCAACGGGCCTGGAGCTTCGCCGACACTTCGGCGTACGAAAGGTCACTCATCAGGCTGCCCAGTCTAGGAGGGGGTGTGGATAACCCGTCGAGAGCACCCCTTGACAACCACTAGGATTGGCGCATGAGCGAAGCGTCCCGTGTTCCTGACAAGCCCACCCTCGAAGGCCTCGAGGAGAAATGGGCTGCCGTATGGAAGGAGCAGGCGACCTACGCCTTCGACCGGACCGCTTCCCGCGAAGACGTCTATTCGATCGACACCCCGCCGCCGACCGTCTCCGGGAAGCTGCACGTCGGCCACATCTTCAGCTACACCCACACGGACCTGATCGCGCGATTCCAGCGGATGCGGGGCAAGAAGGTCTTCTACCCGATCGGCTGGGACGACAACGGCCTGCCGACCGAGCGTCGCGTCCAGAACTACTACGGCGTCCGCTGCGACCCGACGCTGCCGTACGACGCGTCGTTCGTCCCGCCGGAGAAGCCGGACCCGAAGAAGCAGATCCCGATCTCCCGGCAGAACTTCGTCGAGCTCTGCGGTGAGCTGACGCACATCGACGAGCAGGCGTTCGAGCGGATGTGGCGCCAGGTCGGCCTGAGCGTCGACTGGTCGTACCTCTACACGACCATTTCGGACGACTCGCGTCGTACGTCGCAGCGTGCCTTCCTGCGCAACTATGCCCGGGGCGAGGCGTACCTTTCGGAGGCGCCGACGCTCTGGGACGTCACTTTCCAGACCGCCGTTGCGCAGGCCGAGCTGGAGGCCCGGGAGTACGCGGGCGCCTTCCACAAGATCGCGTTCCACGGCCCGACCGGCCCGATCTACATCGAGACCACCCGTCCCGAGCTGATCCCGGCCTGCGTCGCGCTGATCGCGCACCCGACCGACGAGCGCTACAAAGATCTCTTCGGTACGACGGTCCGCTCGCCCCTGTTCGACGTCGAGATCCCGGTTCTGGCGCACGAGGCGGCCGAGCCGGACAAGGGCGCGGGTATCGCGATGTGCTGCACCTTCGGCGATCTGACCGACGTCGTCTGGTGGCGCGAGCTGCAGCTCCCGGTCCGCACGGTCATCGGCCGCGACGGCCGGCTGCTGCGTGAGACCCCGGCGTGGCTCGAGGGCTCTTCCCTGTACGCCGAATTGGCGGGCAAGACCGTCTTCAGCGCCCGCGAACTGGTCGTCGCCAAACTTCGCGAGAGCGGCGATCTCGACGGTGAGCCGAAGCCGACACAGCGGATGACGAACTTCTTCGAGAAGGGCGACAAGCCGCTCGAGATCGTCTCCACCCGGCAGTGGTACATCGCCAACGGCGGTCGCAGCGAGGACCTGCGCAACGAGTTCATCGAACTCGGCGAGCAGGAGGAGTTCGTCCCGGAGCACATGCGGCACCGCTACCTGAACTGGGTCAACGGCCTGAACGGCGACTGGCTGATCTCCCGCCAGCGCTTCTTCGGCGTTCCCTTCCCGGTCTGGTACCCGATCGACGCCGATGGCGAGCCGGACTACGACCACCCGCTGCTGCCGCGCGAGGAAGACCTCCCGATCGACCCGACCTCCCAGGTCCCTTCGGGGTACGACGAGTCGCAGCGCGGCAAGCCGGGCGGTTTCCAGGCCGATCCGGACGTGATGGACACCTGGGCGACGTCGTCGCTGACGCCGCAGATCGTCACCGGCTGGGAGCGAGACCCGGACCTGTTCGCCCGGACCTTCCCGATGGACCTGAACACGCATGCGCACGACATCATCCGGACCTGGCTGTTCTCCCGGATCGTCCGCGCGCAGTTCGAGAACGGCACGCTGCCGTGGAAGCGCTCGATGATCTCGGGCTTCGTCGTCGACCCGGACCGGAAGAAGTTCAGCAAGTCCAAGGGCAACGCGGCGCTGCCGGACGACATCTTGAACAAGTACGGGTCGGACGCTGTTCGCTGGCGTGCGGCGATGGCTCGCCCTGGGCTGGACTCGCCCTTCGACGAGTCGCAGATGAAGGTCGGGCGGCGGCTGGCGATCAAGGTTCTGAACGCGTCGAAGTTCGTTCTCGGCTTCGGTGCGACCTCGGTCGACGCCGGCGCGGTCACCGAGCCGGTCGACCTGGCGATGCTGGCTCAGCTCCGCACGGTCGTCGAGGAAGCCACCGCGGCCTTCGACCGGTACGACTACACCGGTGCGCTGGAAGTCGCGGAGCGGTTCTTCTGGACCTTCTGTGACGACTACGTCGAGCTGGTCAAGGAGCGCGCGTACGGCGGTCACGGCGAGACCGGGGCCACTTCGGCGAAGGCCGCGCTCGCGGTTGCCTTGTCCGTCCAGCTGCGCCTGCTCGCGCCGTACCTGCCGTTCGCGACCGAAGAGGTCTGGTCGTGGTGGCAGGACGGTTCGATCCACCTCACCTCCTGGCCGGTCGCAGACGTCGACGTTGCCTCGACCCCGCACGACCCGGCGGTCCTGGACGCGGTCTCCGAGGTGCTCGCCGGGATCCGCGGCGCGAAGTCGACCGCCCAGGTCTCGATGAAGACCGAGGTCTCCAAGGTCGAGGTCAGCGGCCTCGCCGACCGGCTCGCCCTGGCCGAGCAGGCCGAGGTCGACCTGCGCGCCGCAGGCCGGATCATCGGCGAGATCGTCTGGAGCCCGGACGAGTCCGACGCGGTCTCGGTGATCGCGGCCCTCTGACCGTCCGGCTCCTCAGCAGCAGACACTGGTAGCGCCCGCTTCTTCGGAGGCGGGCGCTACTGCTATGAACCGAACAGCTACGCTGCGGAACCAGTTTGCCCCGATGTGCAAGCATCGGGCTGGCCCGTGATCTGTCCCGAGGAGCATGCCTGATGAGCGACCCGAACACCCCGGCCGATTCGGACCGCCCCACCCCGGCATCCGACACCCCGCCCGAGGTCGCTCCCACCAAAAAGGCGGCTGCGAAGAAGTCAGCCACCCCTCGCAAACGAGCCCCCCGCAAAACCGCCCAACCCAAGCCTTCCCCCACCACCCCGCCGGCGAAGACCCCCGCCGCAAACTCCACCACCACCCCGGCCCCAGGCACACCGGCTACCCCTGCGGCCTCCACCACCCCACCCAACCCGGCCACTTCAGCTAGCCCCGCCACCCCAGCTGCCTCGGGTAGCGCGAACACCTCGGGTACCGCGGCCAGGGCGGCTGCCAAAAACACCTCCTCCACGCCGCCGGCTCCGGAGCCTTTGCCGTTCGACGCCGCCACCGATGAGGCGACGCCGGCCACAGCGCCCGAAGTACAGGAATCTGGGAGCGGTCCCGCATCGAAGTCGTCTTCCGCGTCCACCTCCCAGGCAACACCCGCTAGTCGAGCCCCGGAAACGACCTCCCGGCAGACTCCGATGCCGACGCAAACCCCGCTCCCCAAGCAGACACCCCTGCCTGCCCAGACTCCGCTCCCCGCCCAAACCCCCATCCGCACCACGCCGTCCTCCGGCACAGCACCAACAGAAACGCCTAGCAGGACTGATCCAAGCTCCCCCAAGGAATCCTCAGGCGCTCCCTCCCCAACTCCCCCGGCGACGCCTCCAGCCGGACCGACCCTCGGCTCCAGCGCAGCCGCCGCAAGCACCACAGCCCGCCCCCGCACCACCTCCGCTCCAGCACCAGCCCCCACAGGAGGCAACGGCGCACCGGCACCTGCCTCCACCCGCAGCACCACGCCCTCGGACGCAGCTCCCCAAACCCCGAGCACGTCTACCTCGACCGCCGGTTCCACTCCTCCAGCCGCCTCGGCCGCGGCTCCAGGTACACCCACGCCGACCTCAGCGTCGGCCGCCCCGAGCACCAAACCAACCTCTACTTCGGGCACTCCCTCACTAGGTACGCCTACCGGAACACCCGCCCCAAGTTCAGCAACCCCGTCCACTCCCCGCCCGCCTTCCACGCCTGCCTCTGGCACCCCCACCAGCTCGTCCCCAGCAACTTCACGCCCCACAACCCCGCTCAGCAGCAGCCCCACGCCTGCTCCGAGACCGGCCGCACCGGGCAGCGGCACAGCTGGCTCGACCACCAACAGCTCGCCTGCGGGCGCGCCTGGTGTGACACCTCCGGCTGCCGCAGCAGACAGGTCCGCGTCGGCAACCAAACCCGGCGACACCGGCAAGACAACACCGCGCTCGTCAGCCGGAGCGCCCAGCTCGGCGGCCTCGGGTAGCGGCGGAATCACCTCCGCTGCTGCCGGATCAGGTTCGGCGGCGGGAGGTACTGCGGCTGGCTCGACCTCGGACAAGACAACACCGGGCTCCTCAGCCGGAGCGCCCAGCTCGGCGGCCTCGGGTAGCGGCGGGGTCGCCTCCGCAGCTGCTGGGTCGGGTTCGGTGGCAAAGGTTGGTGCGGCTGGGTCGGCCTCCGGGTCTGCGGCAGCGGGTTCGGTAGGTGCGGGTGGGGCCGGCTCGGCTGCAGGTGGGGGTGGTTCCGGCTCGGCTGCAGGTGCGGGTGGGGTTGGCTCATCTACCGCTGCGGGTGCGAGTTCGGCGTACGGGGTGGGGAGTGAGAAGAAGAAGAAGGTGGGGGTGCGGAGGAATCCGTGGGTTGTGGTGGGTGGGGTTGTGGTGGTGTTGCTGCTGGTGGCTGCGCTTGGGTATTTCAGCGGGATCGGGCCGCTCAGCCGGTTGAACACTGCGCGGACGATCGATCCGCCGGCGAAGCTGGGTGGGTTGGATCGGATCACGGATTCGCAGATCCGCAGCCAGCTGCAGCTCGACCAGACGCGGGAGGAACTGAGCCGGCTCAACGACGGCAAGCAGGCGACGGTCGAGGCGTACGGGAGTGTCGACGGCAAGCGGCTGTTCGTCGTGATCGCGGTGCGCGGAAGTGTCGATGTCGACAAGACCATCAAGGATTCCGGCGTCACACCTGACAAGGTGAAGACGGTCGGCAAGTCCATCTGCGTCGAGGCAACCGCCACCCTGCAAGCACAGTGTTACCGCAGCTCGAACAAGCTCACCGTCATCGCCCAGGCCGGCAACGAAGGCGTCACCGTCGACGAGGTCGGCCCCATCTCCGACGAAGCCTTCAACGCAATGAAGTAACCCTGAGCTCTGCGGCACCGCGGGAAAGTTGCCAGCAGCAACTTTCTCTGAAAACGCTGAGGCCAACTGGGTAAAGAGATCCGCCAAGCCAGGCCACTGCGCCGTCGAGTGCAGCGACCGGAAGATGAGCCACGAGAAAGGAGGCCGGGTCCGCCTTGCAGCGGACTCCGGCCTCCCTCACGAAGAGTGCCCCTGGAAGAGGGTCAGGCGGTCTTCTCGCGTCGTTCGCGCTTCCGCTCCATCTGGTCGCGCGGGATCAGCGTCGGGTTGACGTTCTCCAGCACGACCTCGCCGGTGACGACGACCTTCGCGACATCTTCACGGCTGGGCACCTCGTACATCACGTTGAGGAGCACCTCTTCCATGATGGCGCGCAGGCCGCGGGCCCCGGTGCCGCGGAGCAGGGCCTGGTCGGCGATCGCCTCGACCGCGTCCTCGCTGAACTCCAGCTCGACGTTGTCGATCTCGAAGAGCCGCCGGTACTGCTTGACCAGTGCGTTCTTCGGCTCCGACAGGATCTTGATCAGCGCGTCGCGGTCCAGCGGCGACACGGTGGTGATCACCGGGAGCCGGCCGATGAACTCGGGGATCAGGCCGAACTTCAGCAGATCCTCCGGCATCACGTCGGCGTACGTGCCGGCCTCGCGCGGCTTCTCGGTCTCCCGCGACATGCTGAAACCGAGGGTCTTCTTGCCGACCCGCTGCTCGACCATGTGGTCCAGCCCGGCGAACGCGCCGCCGACGATGAACAGCACGTTGGTGGTGTCGATCTGGATGAACTCCTGGTGCGGGTGCTTGCGGCCACCCTGCGGCGGCACCGAGGCCGTCGTACCTTCCAGGATCTTCAGCAGGGCCTGCTGGACGCCCTCGCCGGAGACATCGCGGGTGATCGACGGGTTCTCGCTCTTACGGGCGATCTTGTCGACCTCGTCGATGTAGATGATGCCGGTCTCGGCCTTCTTGACGTCGTAGTCAGCGGCCTGGATCAGCTTCAGCAGGATGTTCTCGACGTCTTCGCCGACGTAACCCGCCTCGGTCAGCGCGGTGGCGTCGGCGATCGCGAACGGGACGTTCAGCATCCGGGCCAGGGTCTGCGCCAGGTAGGTCTTGCCACACCCGGTCGGCCCGATCAGCAGGATGTTCGACTTCGCCAGCTCGACGGCCTCGTCCTTGGCGTGCCGGCCCGCGGTCGACGATGCCTGCCCGTCGCGCACCCGCTTGTAGTGGTTGTAGACGGCCACCGCGAGGGCCTTCTTCGCCACGTCCTGTCCGACGACGTAGGCATTGAGGAAGTCGTAGATCTCGCGGGGCTTCGGCAGCTCCGTGAGGCCGACCTCGGAGCCCTCGTTCAGCTCCTCCTCGATGATCTCGTTGCAGAGATCGATGCATTCGTCGCAGATGTAGACGCCGGGACCGGCGATGAGCTTCTTGACCTGCTTCTGGCTCTTCCCGCAGAACGAGCACTTGAGCAAGTCGCCGCCGTCACCTATGCGTGCCACCGGGACAGATCCCTTCTCTCACTAGCTGAGGCCGGGCCGGGCCGGAACCCGAACCTAGATTCCGACGGTACCGCGCCTGGAGTCCGAACGCTGCCCTCTCCCACGCGTCGTGTCTACGCCCGTGGCGAACGTCCCGGCCGCCAGGCGGCGGCACCGCAGAAATCTTGCAGAAAACTAGGCGCCGACCGCGAGCGGCGTCTTGCGGGACTCCAGCACGGAGTCGATCAGGCCGTACTCGACAGCCTGCTCGGCAGTCAGGAACTTGTCCCGCTCGATGTCGCGGGAGACTTCTTCCAGCGACTTCCCGCTGGCGTCGGAGAGCATCTTCTCCAGCAGCGAGCGCAGCCGCAGGATCTCGTTCGCCTGGATCTCGATGTCGCTCGACTGGCCGTAAGTGCCCTCGGTGGCCGGCTGGTGGATGATGATCCGGCTGTTCGGCAGCGCCATCCGCTTACCCGGCGTACCGGCTGCGAGCAGCACGGCGGCGGCGGACGCCGCCTGGCCGAGGCAGACCGTCTGGACGTCGGCCTTGATGTAGCGGATCGTGTCGTAGATCGCGGTCAGCGCCGTGAAGGAGCCGCCCGGCGAGTTGATGTAGATGCTGATGTCGCGGTCGGGGTCCATCGACTCCAGGCAGAGCAGCTGCGCCATCACGGCGTTCGCGATCTCGTCGGAGATCGGCGTACCGAGGAAGATGGTGCGCTCCTCGAACAGCTTGGTGTAGGGGTCGACGCGGCGCATGCCGTACGACGTGCGCTCCTCCCACTGCGGGATGAAGTAGTTCATGCTCGTGTCCTTACTACAGAGTGGGAGATCAGGAGTTGGGGCTGCCGCTGCTCAGCTGAGCAGCACTCGCCACGACGTGGTCGATGAAGCCGTAGTCCTTCGCCTGGTCAGCCGTGAACCAGCGGTCCCGGTCGGCGTCGGTCTCGACCTGCTCGAGCGCCTGGCCGGTGTGCTCGGCGATCAGCTTGAACAGCTGCGCCTTGATGTGCAGCGACTGCTGGGCCTGGATCTTGATGTCGGAGGCCGTACCACCCATGCCGCCGGAAGGCTGGTGCATCATGATCCGCGCGTGCGGGAGGGCGAACCGCTTGTCCTTCGCACCGGCGCAGAGCAGGAACTGCCCCATCGACGCCGCGAGGCCCATACCGACGGTGGCGACGTCGTTGGAGATCCACTGCATGGTGTCGTAGATCGCCATACCGGAGTCCACCGAGCCACCCGGCGAGTTGATGTACAGCCAGATGTCCTTGTTGGGGTCCTCGGCGTTGAGGAGCAACATCTGAGCGCAGATCGCGTTCGCGTTGTCGTCGCGAACCTCGGACCCCAGGAAGATGATCCGGTTGCTCAGCAGGCGCTGGTAGATGTGGTCGTCGAGTCCGCCGGATCCGTTGCCGCCCGCGGCGGTGGGGCTGGCTGCAAATGTCTCGTTCACGAAGCCGACATTACTGGTCGGCGACGACAGACCGGAGCCCGGTAGGCAAGTGTTCGCTCACGGCGCACGTCATCTGCCCTCAGCCAACTACTTTGCGCCTCTGCCCGAGCGATGATTTCCGTCATTGTGCCGCCAGGCCTGGGCATTGAGCCACTCCGTGATTACATAGCGGAGTCAAGGAGACACGCGACGTAGCGGATGGCTGCGGACCAGATACCGCACGGTGATCTCCGCCGCGCACCAGGATCGCTCGGCAAGACCGGCATCGTGGCCCAGAGCGGCGCGAAACTCACACCGGGCCGGGCTCTGTCCCAAACCGCGGTGACTCTGATGGCGAACACAGCGACGGCACCAGGGTGCTGACGAGCTCATCGCCGGCTTTGTAGCCCAGCAGGACCTGCGTACGGCGTACGACGTCAACGGCCCCGGAATCCAGGAGGACTCCGGGGCCGTCAGCGATCTATCAGGCCTTGGCGGGCTCTTCGACCGGGGTTTCGTCGGTGGCGGCCTCAGCCTCGGGGTCTGCGTAGGTGCCGTCCGGCTGCAGCGTCTTCAGCTCGACCACGTTGCCGGAGGCGTCGGTGACCTTGGCGTTCTCGACCAGGTGGGCGAGCGCCTTGCCGCGGACGACCTCGGAGACCAGGCTCGGCACCAGGTTGTTCTCGACGGCGTGCTGGGCGAACTGGTCCGGGCTGACGCCGGAACGCTGCGCGTGCCGGACGATGTGCTCGGTCAGCTCCTGGTCGTTGACGCTCAGTTCCTGCTGCTCGGCCACCAGATCGAGCACGAACTGGGCCTTGATCGCGTCCTCGGAACGCTTCTTCAGGTCCTCGTCGAACTCTTCCTCGGTCTGCTCCTCGCCCTCGAGGAACTGCGCGAACGTCATCCCGGAGTACCCGAGCTGCTGCTCGAGGTTCTCCCGGCGGGCCGCCAGCTCGTCGGTCAGCAGGCCCTCGGGGACCGGCACCTCGACCAGGGTGAGGATCTTCTCGAGCACCGCGTCGCGGGCGTCACCGGCCTGCTCGAGGCGCTTGCCCCGCTCCAGCCGCGCCTTCACGTCGGCGGTCAGCTCGTCGGCGGTGTCGAACTCCGACGCGGTCTGCGCGAAGTCGTCGTCGTACGCCGGCAGCTCCTGCTCCTTGACCGCGGTCACCTTGACCTCGACCTGGACGTCCTCGCCCTTCAGCTCGCCACCGACCAGCTGGGTGGTGAAGGTCGCGGACTCGCCGGCGGACAGGCCGATGACGGCCTCGTCCAGACCGTCCAGCAGCTGGCCGGAGCCGACCTGGTAGGACAGGCCGGTCGCCTGCGCCTCTTCGATCTTCTCGCCGTCCTTGGTGGCGGACAGGTCGATCGTGATGAAGTCCTTGTCGGCGACCGCGCGCTCGACCGGGTTCAGCGAACCGAACCGCTGGCGCAGCGCCTCGATCTGCTCGTTCACCTCGTCGTCGCTGATCGCGATGTCCTCGACACCGGCCTCGATACCGTCCAGGTCCGGGAGGGTGATCTCCGGGCGGACCTCGACCTCGGCGGAGAACTGCAGGCTCTCCTTGTCGTTGAACTCGGTCACGTCGACCTCAGGCCGGCCGATCGCCTTGACCTGGTTGTCCTGGACAGCCTGCGAGTAGAGCTTCGGGAGCGCGTCGTTGATCGCCTCTTCGAGCACCGGGCCGCGACCGACGCGCTGGTCGATCACCTGCGGCGGGATCTTGCCCTTGCGGAAGCCCGGGACGACGATCTGGCTGCCAATGCTCTTGTACGCCGCGTCGAGGCTCGGCTTGAGCTCCTCGAACGGCACCTCGACGATGAGCTTGACCTTGGTCGGGCTCAAGGACTCGACGGTGCTCTTCACGGTGGCGGTTCTCCTTGGTTGGTGACGTTCACAGCCGTGACCGGGCAGGCCACGCTGCAGGGTGCTGCAGGGGTTTGTCGGGGCGACAGGACTCGAACCTGCGGTCTCCTGCTCCCAAAGCAGGCGCGCTAGCCACTACGCTACGCCCCGCAGTGACCGCACGAGTCTAGTGGACGCGGAGGAGTGCTCGCGCCCCCACCCTCCCCCAGCCCGTGATCCAGACCTCATCGGAACCGGTTTGAGACCACCCCGGCCGATGTGGAATCATGGCGGCGTACCCACTCCGGTGGGTGCATGCGGGTGTAGCTCAATGGTAGAGCCCCAGTCTTCCAAACTGACTACGCGAGTTCGATTCTCGTCACCCGCTCAAAACGCGAAAGGCCCCCACCCGGGGGCCTTTCGTCTTTTCTACCCCGGATCAGGCGGCGAGCCCTTGGGCCGTGGGCGGCAGCATCCCCGCTGGTTAGCCCCGTCCCCCTGGCCGCCAGTTGGTGCGGGTTGCCCCGGAGATCATGCGGTTACCCGGTGCTGTGCTTGGCGACTCAGAAACCCTGAAGATTGACGGCACGCAACTGGGCCACCTCTGGGCAGGAGCGAACTGGGCATATCCCCTCGGCTCCGTGGCGAATCTGGTGGATCTGACCGTTGAGGTCACGACGGGTTGGCAGCCCGTGCCGCGTGTCTGTGACGGCATGGACGCACCGTCCAGCCGGCGCTGCTCAGAGGTTCGCAAGCTGGCGGATGGATGCACAGCCTTCATCCGCGATTCTGCGGCGCTAGGCGGACATCAGTACAGCGTGCGACTGGTCCGACCAGACAGAATTCAGGTATACGTGGGCTCAGCTGCTCAGATGCCGCCGGGATCGACGCACGACGCTGTGGTGGACCGCGACCGGGTGGTGGAGATCGCGCAGCAGATCACGGTTAGGCCGTGACGCGCATGCCTGGCAGCTATCAGGGGGTTCTGGCGTCTGCTGGGAGCTGCAGGTTGGCTAATCGTTGGCGCGTGGTAGTTGCACCAGCCATCGGATCGCAGTCGGCGAGGTTTCGGCCTCGACGATGTTGCCGAACGCTTCTTTTGAGAGCAGCGCTTGCAGATCCTCTTCATACTTCTGGAGAACCGCCGGTACATCCGACGGTCTTGTGTTCGCCGGGAGGTCGCGGATGATGACGAAGCTGTCGCCGGGCGCTTCGACGTACGGCGTCGGGTCTTCGATCAGAGGCTTCAGGGGCACAGCCGTCAATCCTTTTGCCTCGCCAGTACGCGGCAGCTTGCCGAGGTTTCGCCGCTCACCGACGAGGTCGAGCGCATCGAGTACGACTGGCCGAAGGCGTTCGCGGACTTCGTCAACGGTCGCGTTCTCCAGCTCCGGCCAAACCAACGAGTACTCAGGTGTTATCAGCCGGCCTATGTCGGCGATCTTCCTCAGCGGTCTGCCGCGCTTGTCAGATCGGAATTCAAGTCCGACCGAGACTCGTTCATAGCCTGCCTGTGCCAGCCAGATGCCACCATCGAATTCCGTGAGCAGTTCGCTCTCAAGCGAGGAGAGAGCGATGCCGGCACGCGCCTCGGCGGCGCCCAAAAACGCCTGTCCCTTGGGCCCCCAGTAGGAGCCGCCAACCAACTGCAACCACTTGATCGCCATCGGCAGCTCCTCGACTGTCCTGGGGCAGGGCTCGATGACGGCGTCAGTGACCGTTCACCCCGGCCACGCTCCCACAATTGAGCGGCACAGCTGACTGAAACCGGTCGTGAAGTTGGCGCTGCATGGGTTGGGAGCTCTCGTAGCGCTCGTTCATGGAAGTTCGGCGGGCGGTTCCTCGGTGTAGGGCGAGGTGGGCGCCGAGGAAGCCATCTTCGATCACGAGTGGCGATTCTCAGCAAGGGCTTCCACTCAACTGGCCGAAAAACTCAACGGCTGAACGCCGCGCTGGCCCACGCCCTCGACTTCCGCACCTGGCACTCCCTCTGCTCCCAAGGCGGCCTCACCGACGACGAGGTGATCCACCTCATGCTGATCACCGTCCCAGCAGCTCTCCACGATCAACGGGCCCTGCCGGGGTAAATAGGTTCGTCCGTACGGCGGTGCGCTGCCACGATGTGCCCATGGACCTGGTGATCATCTTCGGCCCGGCCGCGGTCGGGAAAATGACCGTGGGACACGCGTTGTGTGAAGTCACCGGGTTCAAGCTGTTTCACAACCACGCGACCATCGAGCCGGTGCTCGGCATCTTCCCGTTCGGCTCCGCGCCGTTCGGGCGGTTGGTCTCGGAATTCCGCCGCCGAGTGATCGAAGAGGCCGCGGCTTCGGACCTGCTCGGTCTGATCTTCACCTTCGTCTGGGGCCTGAACGATCCCGCTGACTCCGACACGATCGCGTCGTACATCCACATCGTCGAACAAGCCGGCGGCCGGGCACGGCTGGTCGAGCTGTACGCCGAACAGGAAGAGCGCCTCGCCCGCAACGGTACCGAGTTCCGCCTCACCGAGCAGGCGAGCAAGCGCGATCTGGAGAGCTCCCGCACCCTCCTCCTCGCGATGGACACCGACCACACCCTGAACACCGGCGGCCCTCGCACCGTCGCCCAAGACCTGATCGACCAGCACGATCACCTCCGCATCGACAACACCAACCTCACACCAGAACAAGCAGCCGAACGAATCACCAAAGCCTTCGCTCTACCGCACAACCCCGCACCCTGAGAATGCCCAGCCGGAATGCAGGGCCTGTCTCACCACGGTTCGGCTAGGCGGATGACTCGGTCGGCGGTGACGTCGTAGCCGAGCACTGGGTGGTTGTAGTCGCCTTCTGGTGTCATCAGGACAGGCTTCCCGAGGCGACGGCCGATCGTGGCGAAGAAGTCGCACAACAGGTCCAGCCGATCTTGTCCTTGCAGTTCATGGAGGTCGATGTCGAAGTCGATCTCGGTCGGCGCGAGGAAGCGGAAGATCGCCAGTACGTCGGGCGCCGGCCAGACCCGCAGATCCGGCATCTCGGCGTCGGCCGGTCGAGAGAGCACCGCCTCGGCCGGGGGCAGCGGCAGCACGGTGCCCCCCACGCTGTATTCGTATCGCCAGCCACTCGTTCTGATCAGGTCAAGAACCGCCTGCCATTCCTCGACCGAGGTGTCGGGCACATAGACGTCCGGCAGGCTCCCCATCAGATCGATGTCGAAGAAGCACTGCACGTCTTCCCACAACAGGTCACCAGGCATCAGCGGTCCAGGTTGAGGCGGTGGATTACGACATCCACATCGCGGACTGTTTCGTGGCGGGTGGGTTTGAAGCCGAGGCGGTGGGCCAAGTGGGTGCTGGGGGTGTTGGCTGGGTTGATGACTGCGATCGGGTGGTCGTCGGCGAGGTTGGCGGTGGCCCAGGCGATCCAGGCGCGCGTGCCTTCCTGCGCTATTCCTTGGCCCTGCGCGGCGCGGGAGAGGGCGTATCCGAGTTCGGTCTCGTCCCACTCGGGCCAGTACGAAAGGCCGATCCTGCCGAGGAGCTGGCCGGTTTCTCGGCAGATGACGGCGCTCTGACCGTAGCCCCGCTCGTCCCAGGTCCGGGCGAAGCGCTCGATCTGTTCGCGGGTGGACTCGGCGGTCAACAGGTCCCCACCGATGTACCGCGCGACCTCGGGATCGGAGTACACGTTCCACAGCTCGGCGGCGTACTCCACCCCGAGCGGCACCAACCGAAGCCGCTCCGTCTCCAGAATCACCTGCTCACCCACACCTCCAAAGCCTAGGCGAACCGGTCATCGGCGACCGTGGCGTCGATGGTGTCTTCGCGGGCTATCAAGAGGGGAATCGAATCCGGGCTGAGTGGCACCCAACCGGGTTCGAGGTGGATGTGGCCTCCGCTTGGTGCTGTGGAATCGGACAGGGAGAGGCACCACCGGGCGAGGTCGCGGAGGCCGGCGGGGTCGCCGTACAGCTCGACCGCGCCATTCACCACCTCGACGCGAATGGTTCCGCCTTCGACCGGTGCGACGACTCCGGTCTCTCGGCGGTAGCGCGGGACCGAAAGCGAGATCTCGTCCATGGCGAGCGCTACTCGGCGGGTGGGGCGACGGTGGCGACGGGGCGGTGGGAACGGGCTAGGGAATTGGCGATGAAGCCGGAGGACTTGAGGTCTTCGATCAAGGTGTGGAGGAAGTGGAGGGTTTCGGGGGTGCGGGACTTCGGTGTGCCGACTGCTTGCTGGATTTGCATGAAACGGTCTTGGATGACGCGGAGGTCGGGGTTGGCGGCCACGTAGTCGGTGATGGGTTGGCGGATGCCGGCGGCTGCCTCGAGAGCGCCCTCGCGGAAGGCGGTCGTGCCTTCCTCGCCCTGGACGACGGTGGCGTGCTGGAGGGTGCGGGACAGATACAGGTCGTACGCCGAACCGCGCTTCACCCCGATCCGGATGCCCTCGGCATCGACCTCGTCGACCGTCGTCAACGGTGAGTCCACCGGTACGGCGTACACGCCCTCGATCACCACGTACGGCGCGGTGAAGGCAACCTCTGCCTCCCGGGCGTGGTCGATCGCGAGGAAGCAGATGTCGGCCCGGCCGGACGTCATCGCCTCGAAGGACTTGCGGGCCGCGTCGAAGCAGATCAGCTCGAGCGAGACGCCCAGCCGCGCGGCGATCTCGCGCGCGATGTCGACAGTGACCCCGGTCGGTTCCTCGGGTGTCCCCTGCGCGAGCACCGGGTTTCCCAGGTTGATAGAAGCCCGCAGTACGCCGTCCGCGGCCAGATCCTTGACCACCTCAGCACTCACATTCACCATGCCCGCGACCCTATAAGCACCCCAGCTCAGCCGTGGCCTGACTCCGCAGCGGTGAGCGGGCAGCTACGGCGACTCCGGCGAGCATGCCGGCGCAACTGAGTAGAAGAGTCGCCCGTACGCCGAGGTAGGTGGCCGCGAGTCCTCCAGCGAGCGCTCCGACGGTCTGGCCGCCGATGACCAAGGTGCGCCAGGTCGCGGTCACCTGGGCCAACAGGTGCTCCGGTACGAGCGCCTGGCGAAGCGTTCGCTGCGGTACGCCGTACAGCGACATCCCCAAGCCCGCCACCATCTGGGCGAGGAGGACAAGCGGCAACCAACCGCTAGCGAGCACAGCGCCTGCCAGCGAAGCCAGGAGCTGGCCGGAGACATACGCGCGCCCCATGCCGAGCCTGCGACTGTAGGCGGGTGCCACCAGAGTTCCAACCACAGCAGCAACTCCTGCGACGGTGATCGCGACGCCGACCAGCAGTGGCGGCCAATGGAGATCGCGGACGAGGTAGAGGACCACTAGCGGAGCCTGCGCAGCACCAGCGAGTGAGGCGATAGTTGCCGACAAGGTCAGAGCCGACAACACAGGACTGCCGAACAGCTCGCGTAGTCCTCCCAGCAGCCGGTACCGACCAGGAGCTAGCGCAGGCACCGGCGGCTCCTTGATCAAGAAGGAAGCCACAGCTGAGGCCAGGAACGACAGTGCATCTACCGCGATCGCAAACGGAGCACTGGCGACCTGTGTCAGAACACCTGCGATAGAAGGGCCAGTAGTCGAGGCAACGGTCTGGTTCAGCATCGACGCGCTGTTCGCCTGCATCAGCGAAGCTCGTGGCACCAATGCGGGCAGCAGAGTCATCGACGCTGTGTCCGAGAGCAGTGTCAGTACTCCGGCCAGCACAGCCACGACGTACAGGTGCTCGATCCGTAGCAACCCCACGGCCGACAGCACGGGCACAGACCCAAGCAGGACTGCCCGCCCCACGTCGGCCGCGATCATCACTCGCCGCCGCGACACCCGGCTCACCCACACACCAGCTGGCAGCCCGAACACCAGATGCGGCACAACAGTCAGCGCCGACAACACCCCTATCTCGACCGGCGACGCCCCCAGCGTGACCACAGCAACCAGCGGCATCGCAACCGCCGTAATCGCACTCCCCGAAGCAGAAACCGCCTGCCCAACCCACAACTTCAGAAACTCACGGTGCCTGAGCATCTCCCGACACTGTCACTCGTCAGGACCCACGGGCCGCCCTTGTTCACCATGAGCGAAGCCTGTTCACCCCCAGCAGAAACCCCAACCCTGCAAGGTGGAAGCTGCCGACTGTCTTGCCCTCGACCTGATCGGGATGGGCAGGTCTGGCAGACCCGCGCTCGACTACCGGCTGGCCGACCACATCGCATACGTCGAAGAACTCGCCGATGCTCAGGTGGCCGCAGGAGATCCCGATCGCCGGCGAACCGGCCGATGTCGCCGCGCTCGTCCAGGCGAACCAAATGATCATCGCGGACCCGGGCGCCGCGAATCTCCTGCTCTACGGCGAGCCCGGCGCGGTGATCGGCGCAGAAGAGGTCGCGTGGTGCCGCACCAACGGCCGCAACCTGACGATCACCTCCGTGGGCGCCGGCATCCATTTCCTCCCCGAGGACCAACCAGCGAAGATCGCGGCCGCCTTGATCACCTGGCTGGACCAGCTAAGAGACGCGGAAGACCGGGCCGCGGGGGGCGAAGGGTAGGGAGGCGCCGGCGGGCATCAGCCACGCGTGATCCCGGCGTACGCGGACCACGTCGCAGTAGCCGTCCGTGATGATCAGGATCGGGCCGTTCGACGGGAAGTCGTCAGCGCGCTCCAGTAGGTCCACGCCGGGCTGCAACCGGGTGCCGCCACGCCCACGCACCTGCACTCTCCCCGCCAGGGAGTCGACCGGTAGGTAGCCGGCGTCGTAAGCCACAGCGTCGCAGTAGACGACACGCGCCGCAGGCACGTCCCGAGCCATCGAGTACGACGCGATCGCGCCGAGCGCCTTGCCGAGGAGAACCCGGTCCATCGAGCCGGAGGTGTCCAGCACCACCCCGTACGTCGGGAGCTGCTCGCGCTCCACCGGCCGGATCCACCCGGGCCGCGGGATGTCTGGAGTGGACGCCTGCCGCCGCGACGCCCGTGCATAGGTACGACGACGAGTAGCCGCCGGCACGAACTCCTCGAACCAGCGCGCCAACTGCGCATCCCAAGCCAGCGGCGGATGATCCAGCGCCCGGATCTCAGCAACAAGACCGGCAGGCAGCAGACCGCGCGAGGAATCGTGGTACGCGAGTCCAGTCGTCAAGGCACGCCGGTAGATGTCGTCGAGCCCAGCAGCGCGCTGTGCTTCACCAGGGTGCGGCAGTGGCTCGCCCAGCACATCTCCGAGCCCGACGCCGCGCAGTGTCGCCAGCTTCCGGTAGCGGCGCAGGTCAGTGACGATCCGGTCGTAGACAGCCTCGACTGAGAGCTCCTTGAGCGACGGATCGTGCAGAGCACCGTCAGGCATCGTGCCGACGCCCATCTCCAGCAGCCAGCCGTTGATGACCAGGTCCGCAGCCACGTTCCACAGGTAGTGGTCCCGCCCGCCGACCCGCGCACCGTGACGCAGAGCAGCGTGCAGCATCTCGTGCGCCATCACGAACCGCCACTCGTTCGCAGTGAGCGAGGCCAGCGGGTTCACGTAGATCTCCCCGACCTCCGAGTTCACCGCTGCGACCCGGATGTCCCACTGCCGTGCCAGCGGAGTCGACGCGACCACCTTCATCGTCGCTGCCATCGCCCCGAGCAACGGGTACGACGAGACGAACCACCCCAGCGCCGCGTCCCACAACGCCACCGACCGCCCCGAGTCCGACAGCGACATCCGCGCCCCACCAGCGACATCGACCGCTGCAGTAGCGGCAGCGGACAACCCCGACGCGAACCGCTCCTCCCACTTCGGCGGATCACCCCAGCCGGTCCACGGCCGGAGCAGCACGTCCGCCTGACCACCCGCCACGCCGCAGTCAGCAAAGGCAGCCGGTACGCCGTCCTGCCGCCACCGGCGAGCCAGTACCTCTTCCGAGGTCCCCGGCAGGTCCGACGACACCTGGACCACCGCCCGGCCGAGCTTGAGCGACTGCAGGAACCGGTTCACCGCCACGTCGCAGGCAGCGGCTGCCGCTTGATCCGGATCGACCCAGGAGCCGTGCCCCAGGCCCAGGTGGATCAGCAGATGCGCGAACACCCACGCCCACTCCTCCGGCGTACCGCGGCGCGTCTCGTGCACCAGGACAGCGCCGTGCGAGTTGATCGTCGCCCAGCCGTCAGCTGGCACCGAGGAGTCCCGGACCGGTCCGCCGCCTCCCATCGCAGCGAACAGGGGATGAGCTGCAACGATCCGCCAGCCGGCCTGAATCGCCTCCCAAGCCGGATCCTTCTTGGCAGCAGGTCGCCTGGCCATCAGCTAGGCCCGGGCGGCAACGAGTCGCGGCAGATCACGCGTCACCTCGACCAGGAACCACGACGGCAGGACCGCGTTGCCGTCGTCATCGGTCGCGATCACGATCTGGGCGATCTCCAGCGAGATCTCCGCGAGCTGCACCAGCAGCGCCTTCCCCCGATGCGCCAGCTGCCGCGCCGCCGGGCTCGCCGACGCCTTGTCCGCGGCCAGCTCCTTCACCAGCCGCGCCCGGAACGTCTCGGCCAGGAAGTACAGCAGGTCCCGGTCCTCGGCGGCAGCAGGCCAGCCCGCGTCGCCCTTGAGGATCGCGTCCAGGCCGAAGGCGTTCCGGACCGTCTTCACGAAGGCACGGAAACTGGAGGCGTGCGAGGCCGACAAGGTGCCGAAGGCAAGCACTCGCAGAGTCTCGTCCGAGATCCCGTCGCCGTAGGAGTGCAGCGCGTCCGACAGCATGTGCCAGCTCCGCGGCGACGAGAACGGCTCCTCGGTTTTCGGCGGCGCCGTCCACAGGTGGTCCGGCCGGTTCCGCAGGTAGTCGAGCACCAGCCCGTGGATCCCGGCCCCGGCCGCCCAGCGCAGCCAGTCCGACGCCGAGGCGCGCAGGTGCACGTGGACCAGCCGGTTCACCAGCGCCGAAGCCATCGGCCGCGCCAGCGCGTTGTCGGTGGCGCGGTTCCCGGCCCCGATCACCACCGAGCCGGCCGGCAGCTCGTACTCACCGATCCGTCGATCCAGGATCAGCGAGTAGAACGCCTTCTGCACCTCGGGCGACGAAGCATTCAGCTCGTCCAGGAACAGGCAGTACGGCGTGTCGCGGGCGATGCTCACCGGCGGAGCGAACCGGCTCCGCCCGTCGACGATCTGCGGTACGCCGATCAGGTCCTCCGGCGCGAGCTGGGTACCGAGCAGCGTGACGCACTCCAGCCCCAGCGAGTCGGCGAACGAACGCACCAGACTGCTCTTGCCGATCCCGGGCGCTCCCCACAGGAAGACCGGGCGGACAACGGCAACATGCAGCAACACCTCAGGCAGTTCCTCAGGCGTCACCGTGATCGCAGCCTGCATCAGTTCCTTTCGCAACGGTTCAAGAAGACATCCGAGGGTCCCGCACCCGCTCGCGCTCTGTCACCCGATTTACGCCTGCCGTGACCCTGACGGCCCATAGGCTCCGCCGCGGGTCCGGCAGAGGCCGGCTCGAGGGAGGGGTCCCAAGTGAAGTTCCGCAGTGCGCTGGCAACCTGCCTGCTGACCGTTATCGGGGTAGTCCCCGCCACCGCGGCCGAACCGGCCACGTATCTCGGGGACGGTGATCCGCTCGGCCCGCGCGTGGTGCATGAACCAGCGCTGCGGATCATGAGCGCATCGCCGGAGCACTACATCACCGACGTCGGTACGCCGTCCGAGGATGTGCCACGCCCGTGGGACATCCGGACTACCGCGGACGGCTATGTGGTCGGCAGCTACCAACGACTCCGCGACCTCCCGGACCGCGTGCCGCAACTGGTCGGCGACTACGCCATCGAGACCGGCACGGACCACGTCATCGCCAGCAAGATCGGCACGACACCGATGGTCCGGTACGACGCTCCTGCTGGTTCCCAGATCCGCGGCGACTACCCGGGAGGCATGCTGATCGTCCGTACGGCGGACAGCTCCTTCGCCCTGCACGACTATGACGGCACCGAACGCCCGGTCACCGGTCTGCCCGCCGATGCAGCAGTCCGGGACCGCAGCGACTCAGCTCTCCTCCTCACGGCCGGCTCGGCGTTCTACATCCTGGACCTGACCACGGGCGCCGTGACCAAGAGTGCGACCTTCACCGGCGACCTGCGGTGGGCTCAGCTGACCCCCAACCGCGTGGTTTGGCAGACCGGAACAACCGACACCGCCACCAACCTGGCCTGGAAAGCCCGGACCGGTTCCGGCGAAGGCACCGCCACTGTGCCGACCAGGCAGGAGCTGCTCACCGTCGGCGACGAGGTCGCATTCCGCGATCCCGCGACGAGTGAGCTGACCAAGGTCGACCTCGACAGCGGCACCGTCACCTGGCGCTTCCTGAGCGATGTGCAGGACGCGGCAGACCTCGGCAATGGCCGGCTCCTGGTCGCCGCTCAGGGCGGCATCTCCGCCGTGGGTCCGGATGGTGTACTCGACCGGATCAATTGGACTCCGTCGTACGCCGGGCAGTCGCGCCACGTCGCCATGGTCGGCGACCGGATCCTCACCGACGATCTCCCGCTGGTGGACGGGTTCGCGAGCGAGCGCACGGCCAAGCAGGTGACCGAGACGAGGAACTTCGGCACCAGCTGGCTTCCGCTCGACGGCGTCACCACGACCAACGACCTGCAGGCGGCCGGCGAAAGCCTGGTCACCTCGAACCCGGGCCCGAGCGGCAAATGGACCGTTCGGCTCCGGACGCCGCAGGACGACAACGTCGTCGCAGACTTCAGCCGGTTCGCACTCGGTCGCGGCGGCAAGCTGGCGCAGTACCAGCTGGAGCAGAACGGTCGGACCGGGATCTACGACACCCGGCGACGCCAGATCGTCACCACGGTTGCGGGACCGGTCGGGATCGACGGCGACACCTATTGGACCGCGAGCGACACGCTGACCGGCCGACAGGTGGACGGCTTCACCCGCACAGTCCCGTTCGGAGCGGATTGCAACGGGCTGCTCGACCTGCAGGTGGCCGGCCGCTGGGCGGTGCTCGACTGCACCGGCCCGGACGAGGTGGTCGACCTGGATCAGCAGATCCCGATCCGGACCATCTCCCTCGGCGACGGCTGGAAGATCGGTGCCGGTTTCGTCGTCCGGCCGATCACGACGACTGTGGACGGTCTTGCGCACAAGCAACTACTGGTCACCGACCTCAACGCGGCCACGCCGATCCAGCACAGCTACGGGCCGGTCGCCGGCCGGTTCTGGCGCGGCGCCAGCTACACCCCGGACGATGCCGACACGCCGCGGATCGCCTACATCGACCCCGACGGCCGGCCCCGGGTGATCACTCTCAATTGGCTCGCCGCGCCACCGACCAGTGAGAACGACAAGACACCCCCGACGCTCACAACGGCGACCGCGGGTCCCCGGGTCAGCGAGAGTGCCGACCTGAGCTTCTCCTGGGACTACGCGGATCCGAGCACACCGGAGAATCCCGGCAGCGGTGTCTCGTCATACGACGTGCGGTATCAGCAGCGGCCGAATGCGAGTTCGCCGTACGGCACCTGGGTGTTGCCAGCGAGTTGGCAGGTACTGCCCGCCAACGTGAAGCAGGTGCAGCTGCCGGGTGTCGCTCGCAGTACCGACACCTGCTTCCAGGTCCGTGCCAGGGACTCAAAGGCGAACCTGAGCGAGTGGAGCACCTCGTACTGCAGCGAGGTGGACGGGGCGGCGCCGGTACATGTCTCCAGCAAGCCTGGAGATCGGGTGATCCTCACCAGTACGGCGACGTACAGGTACTCGTTCACGGACAACGGGGCGGTTGCCTCGTACGACGTCGCCTACCGCACGGCGACGGCCGGAAACGCCTTCGGGGCGTGGGTCTATCCGGCTCCCTGGCAGGGCATCACGGCCGGCTCGGTGGGCTGGGCTCCGGTCCTCGGGTCGGATCGCTGCTTCATGGTCAGGGCCAGGGACGGGATCGGGAACACCTCTGCCTGGTCCCCCGCGACCTGCTCGGTGACGCCGCAGGACGACCGGGCGCTGACCGCCGCCGGATCGGTCGGCCGGACCACGAACAGTCTCGCCTTCCAGGGCACCACGTCGACTCTCAACGCGTCCGGAGCCTCCCTGACGAAGAGCGGTGAGGCGGGCGTCCGGGTCGCACTGGTCACCCTGAACGGACCGGGCCAGGGCAGCGTGGACGTCTACCACGCAGGCGTGAAGATCGGCCGGGTTTCACTGGCTTCGGCCACCTGGACGCGCAAGGTGACGTATCTGCCGGTGACGCCGTACCGGACCGGGACCGTCCGGGTCGTGTCGGTCGCGGCGGCTCCGGCCGCCATCGACGGGATCGCACTGCTGAGGTCGTAGGACTCATCGCACTTCGTAATGAATATGACCCCGGTCGCCGCTAGTGGCCGGGGTCATCCATTGCAGGAAGCGGCAATTGTTGACCGGGGAATGGAAATCGGAGGACATCGGTTACCACTCTGGGGGATACTTGAAATTGCGCCGTTTTCCGGTTGCGACCCCCATCCGTGCCGAGCATGTTGGGAAGTGCGCCCCTCCAGATGCCCTCAGAGCCACCTGTCAAAGCGCCGTCTATTGCTGCCCCTTCCAGACGCAACCACCGCCGGAGTGAGAACCTCTGGCGGCTTCGTCCCTACCTCCGACCGCACCGCTGGCGCCTGCTGACGATGTTCACGACCGCCGTTCTCGGCGTCGGTGTCAGCCTCACCGTCCCGCTGGTCACCCGAGCCATCATCGACGGACCGGTCACCCGTCGCGAGCTCGACCTGCTGCTTCCGCTGGCGCTGCTGGCCCTCGGTCTGAGCATCAGCGAGGTGCTCCTGGTCTGGATGCGCCGCTGGGCCCAGTCCAAGGCCGTCAGCGACCTCGAGGCCACCCTTCGCCATGACCTGTACGTCCGGCTGCAGGCGCTCCCGATGGAGTTCCACAGCCGCTGGCAGAGCGGTCAGCTGCTCTCCCGGGTCACCTCGGACCTGTCGATCATCCGCCGGTTCATGGGCTTCGGTCTGCTGTTCCTGGTGATCAACATCCTCCAGCTAGTGGTCGTCACCATTCTGCTGCTGCGCCTGTACTGGCCGCTCGGCGTCGTGGTCCTGGTGGCCGCGGCCCCGATCATCATCGTGTCGCTGAAGTTCGAGAAGAAGTACCTGGCGATCTCCCGCCGGGTGCAGGACCAGCAGGGCGACCTGGCCACCCGGATCGAGGAGTCCGCGGTGGGCTTCCGGGTGATCAAGGCGTTCGGCCGTCGCGAGCACGTGAAGAAGCAGTTCGACGACGGTGCGGTGAAGCTCTACGAGACCTCGGTCGACAAGGTCCGGCTGGCGTCACGGTTCTGGACCTTCCTGGAGGTGATCCCGAACCTGACCCTGGTGATCGTGCTGCTGCTCGGCGCGCTCGCCGTCGGCCGGCACTCGATCACGCTGGGCACGCTGGTTGCCTTCATCACCTTGATGCTGTCGCTGATCTGGCCGGTCGAGTCGCTCGGAACGATCCTGGCGATGGCCCAGGAGGCGATGACGTCGGCGGACCGGATCAGCGAGATCCTGGACACCCGGTCGACCATCACCGACGGCCGGGACGAGCTGGTGCACCCGCGCGGGCACCTGCGGTTCGAGAACGTCAGCTTCCGGTTCTCCCCCGACTCCGAGGACGTCCTGCACGACATCAACCTGGACCTGCCGCCCGGTACGACGCTCGCCCTGGTCGGCGCGACCGGCTCCGGCAAGACCACCCTGACCGCACTGGTCCCGCGCCTGTACGACGTGACCGGCGGGCGGATCACCATCGACGGGCACGACGTACGGGATCTCACCCTGACGTCGCTGCGCAGCGCGGTGGCCTCGGCGTTCGACGACCCGACGCTGTTCTCCATGAGTGCCCGGGAGAACATCACGCTGGGCCGGCCGGACGCGTCCGAGGCCGACGTGCAGCAGGCGCTGGAGATCGCCCAGGCGACCTTCGCGAACGACCTGCCGTGGGGTCTGGACACGCGGGTCGGTGAGCAGGGCATGTCACTGTCCGGCGGACAGCGGCAGCGGCTCGCACTGGCGCGTGCGGTGCTCGCGCGCCCCGCAGTACTGGTGCTGGACGACACGCTGTCGGCACTGGACGTGCACACCGAGGCCCTGGTGGAGGAGGCGTTGCGCAACGTGCTCGCCGAGACCACCGGCATCGTGGTGGCACACCGGGCGTCGACAGTGATGCTCGCGGATCAGGTGGCGCTCCTGCAGGACGGGACGATCACCCACGTGGGCACGCACAGCGAACTGCTCGCCACCGTTCCGGCGTACCGGACACTGCTGGCGGCCGAAGAGGAGGAGGTGCACGCATGACGACGACCCAGCAACCACCTCAGCCCTCAGTGGAACAGCAGCACGACTGGCGCGGGTACGCCGAGGAGGGCAACGACGAGTTGTCCAGGGCAACGACTCTGCGGCTGAAGGAACAGTCGCGCAAGTTGCTCGGTGAACTACTGCGGCCTTACAAGAAGATGATCTGGCTGCTCGTCGTGATCGTCGTGGTGGAGAACGCGGCCCGGCTGTCCGTGCCGTACCTGGTCCACCTCGGCATCGACAAGGGCATTCCGCCGATCCTGGCCGGCGAGGGCAGCAAGACGCTGGTCACCATCGTCTTCGTAGTACTGGCCTCTGCTCTGATCCAGGCAGGTGCCCGGCAGGTCTTCCTGATGCGGTCCGGGCGGCTCGGGCAGACGATCCTGCTCGGACTGCGCCGCCGCGTCTTCGACCACTTCCAGCGACTCAGCCCGTCGTTCCACGACAAGTACACGTCGGGCCGGGTGATCTCCCGGCTGACCTCCGACGTGGATGTCATCGACGAGATGCTGGAGACCGGCTTCGACGGTCTGGTGACGGCACTGCTCACCCTGATCGGTACTGCGATCCTGCTGCTCACACTGGACCTCAAGCTGGGCGCACTCGCCTTGCTGTCGTTTCCGGTGCTGTTCCTGCTCACCGCGTGGTTCCGGCGCCGATCAGCTGTTGTCTACCGGCGTACGCGCGAAGCCGTAGTACTGGTGATCGTGCACTTCGTCGAGTCGATGCAGGGCATCCGCGCAGTGCAGGCGTTCCGGCGGGAGCCGCGCAACGAGGAGATCTTCCACGGGGTCAACGACAAGTACCGCGAGGCGAACCTCGAGTCGTTCCGGATCAACGCGATCTTCATGCCGTCGATCAAGGGCGTCGGCAACATCACGATCGTCGCGATCCTCGCGTACGGCGGCTGGCAGGCCTACCACGGTCACGTGACGGTCGGCGTACTGACTGCGTTTCTCCTTTACCTGCGGCAGTTCTTCGAGCCGCTGCAGGACATCTCGCAGTTCTACAACACCTTCCTGTCCGCGAGTGCCGCGCTGGAGAAGCTGTCCGGCGTCCTGAACGAGAAGCCCGACGTCGCCGAACCGGTGAAGCCCGCCAAGCCGGTCGGAGCCCGCGGTCACCTCGAACTGCGCAACGTGCAGTTCTCGTACGTCGAAGGCGTGCCGATCCTGCCCGGACTCGACCTCGACGTACCGGCCGGGCAAACCCTTGCATTGGTCGGTACGACGGGGGCCGGCAAGACCACGATCGCCAAGCTGGTCTCCAGGTTCTACGACCCGACCGGCGGGCACGTGCTGCTGGACGGGATCGACCTGCGCCAGTTGACCGAGGACGACCTGCGTACCCGGGTCGTGATGGTGACGCAGGAGAACTTCCTCTTCACCGGAACGGTCGCGGACAACATCCGGTTCGGCAAACCGGACGCGACGATGGACGAGATCGTCGACGCGGCGAAGGTGATCGGCGCGCACGAGTTCATCACCAAGCTGCCGAGCGGGTACGAGACGGCGGTCGAGAAGCGCGGCAACCGGCTGTCCGCGGGTCAGCGGCAGCTGGTCGCTTTCGCCCGCGCGTTCCTGGCCGACCCCGCCGTACTGATCCTGGACGAGGCGACCTCCAGCCTCGACATCCCGAGCGAACGGCTGATCCAGCGTGCGCTCCGGACCATCCTGGCCGACCGTACGGCGATCGTCATCGCCCACCGCCTCTCCACCGTGGAGACCGCGGACCGGGTGATCGTCCTCGAACACGGCCACATCCTCGAGGACGGCTCCCCCACCGACCTCATCACCACCGGCGGCAACTACGCCGGCCTCCACCAGGCCTGGGAAGACTCCCTCGCCTGACCGCAGCACCACGAGGCCCCTCCCGGCGATCGGGAGGGGCCTCGTGCCGTTTCAGGGGATTAGGAGGAGCTTGCCTGTTGTGGTGCGTGCTTCTAGGGCGGCGTGGGCTTCGGCTGTTCGGGTCAGGGGGTAGGTGGCGCCGATGCGAAGTTGCAGCCGGCCGGTCGTGAGCCAGGTGAAGACGGCGGAGGCTCGGTCGTGCAGGTCGGCGGGAGTGCTGACGAAATCGCTCAGGGTGGGGCGGGTGATGGTGAGCGAGCCGAGCCGGCCGAGGCGGGTGAGGTCGAAGGGTGGTACAGGGCCGCTGGACTGACCCAGGAGAACGAGGGTGCCTCGTTTCTTCAAGCAGGTCAGGGAATCCTCGAATGTCGCCTCACCGACGCTGTCGTAGACGACGGCGGCGTTGCCTGAGGCAACGGCCGTCAGTTCGGCGTACGGGACCGTCAGGTCGGCGCCCGCCTCGAGTGACAGCACTCCCTTGGCAGCGCTGGAGACAGTGGTGATGACGCGCGCGCCGCGGAGTTTCGCGACCTGGGTGAGGAGCAGGCCGAGGCCACCCGCGCCCGCGTGGATAACCACTACGTCTCCGGGCTGGATCGCATACGAGGCGGTCGCGAGGTAGTGCGCGGTCAGCCCCTGCAAGAGGATCGCGGCTGCCTCTTGGTCGCTCACCTCGTCGGGAACGAGCAGCACCTTCCAAGCCGGCGCGACCACCTCATCGGCGTACGAGCCTCGAACGCCTTGCCAGCAGACGCGTTGCCCGATCTGTAGGCCGGTGACGTCGGCCGCGAGTTCGATGATGGTGCCGCTGCCTTCACCACCCGGTACATACGGGAACGACCGCGGATAGGCTCCCGTGCGCTCCTGGATGTCGAGGTAGTTGACCCCGATCGCCGCCACCTTGATCCGCACCTCGCCGGTCGCCAGCGCTCTCGACGGCTGCTCGACGATCCGCAGATCCTCCGGACCGTGGACTTCGACTTGCCTCATCGCTGCTCGTGAAAGGACTCGACGACGCGCTGAACCCGTCGTGCGGCAGCGAAATCGGCCAACTCGGGAGATGCCTTGCCGTCCATGAGATCGGCGAACAGCGACAGCCGGCTGTACTCCGAACCCTCCTCGCCGGCAAGCTCGACCGGCACCCATTCGTCGCCCTCGGCAACGAGCAGCTCACGCCAGTCGCGGAGCAGGAACGACTGGTGACTTCCGCGCAGGATCCACTCGTACGTCGTTGGCCCTGCCGCGCCGGCCGATCCGGTCAGCACCACCGGGATGTCACCGGCCAGCATCAACCCGTACGCCGTGGATTCGCTCGCCTCGTCGCGGTGATCGAGCCGCGTCTGCACCACCGAGAGCGGACCGAGCAGCCGATCGGTCAGATACGCGAAGTGCGAGAACACCTCACGCACGAACCCACCCTGCGCCCGGCCGGCCACCCAGGCGGCGTCCGCCTGGAACCGCCGCGGCCAGACCGGGAAGTGCAACCGGATCTCCACGCCCAGCACGTCCCCCACCCGGCCGTCGGCCAGCGCCTGCTCGACGTACCGGGTGGCGAGCCGGTCAGAAAGCGCGAAGTTGACCGCGGTCGGCCGACCCGCCGACGCCGCCATCATCGCCTCCGCATCCTCTGCTGAGACGGCCAGCGGCTTCTCGCAGAACACCGCCTTCCCACCGTCAAGAGCCGGTACGACGAGACCCGCGTGGGTCGCCGGTGGTGTGGCGACATAGACCGCGTCGACGTCCGCCCGGAGTACGTCGGCGGGCGTCGTACTGAACAGCACGACCGGGTGCTCGGCCTGCAACCGGGAGACGGTCGCCTCGTCGAGATCGGCGGCGTGCGTCACGGCGTACCGGGGATGGGTGTGGGCGACTTCGAGGATGCGGCGGCCCATCGCGCCGAGGCCGACGATGCCGAGCCGGATCGGATCAGTGCTCATGGGCTCCATCATCGGGCGCGCGGGATCTTTCAGTCCATCTACAATTTATGTATGGATAAGTTAAGCCACGACTTCATGGACGATCTGCGCCGGCTGCGAGTCCTGCGCGAATTCCGCGAACGTGGCACGGTCACCGCGACGGCCGAGGCGCTGCACCTGACGCCCTCCGCGGTGTCGCAGCAACTGTCCGGGCTCTCGCATGATCTGGGCTTCCCGGTCACCCGCCGCAGCGGCCGGCGGATCGTGCTGACACCCCGTGGCGACGCACTGCTGAGCCATGCCGACGTGGTCTTCGCGCACCTCGAACACGCGCGCCACGACCTGCAGACGTGGGACGAAACGCTTCGGGGCACGGTCACGATCGGCGCGTTCTCCACGGCGCTGACCGGGCTGCTTCCAACCACCCTGGACACCCTGGCCGCCGAGGCGCCCGAGTTAGTGGTGAAACTCCGGCAGGCCGAACCGCCGGTGCTGTTCGACCAACTGGACGCCGGCCAGGTCGATCTCGCGATCGCGGTCAGCTTCGAGGGTTCGCCGACACTCGGCGATCCGCGCTACCACCGGGTCGAACTCGGACCCGACCACCTCGACATCGCGGTACCGCAATCCCACCCGCACGCGGCCGATCGAACCATCGACCTGCGCGATCTGGCGACCGACCGCTGGATCACCGGCAGCCCGGGCGGCTGCTGCGCCACCATCACCGCCACCGCCTGTGCAGCCGCCGGCTTCGCTCCCGACATCCGCCACCACGTCGACGACTGGCTCGCCGTGGCCCAACTGGTCGCCCACGGCCACGGAGTCACCCTGCTCCCCCGCCTCGCCCAACGAGACCTGCCCCCATCCCTCGTACTGCGACCGGTCGCGCGCCAAAAGCCTCGCCGCCACCTCTTCGCCGCGATCCCGGCAGGCGCCCAAGGCTCGCCACTCCTGCAGAAGGTTCTGAGCCACCTGGCTGCGGCGGCCGACTGAGTTCTGTCGGCGCCGGTCGGTAGCTTGGCTGGCATGTTGACCACGCTCGCCATCGAGAACTACCGCTCGTTGCGGCGACTTGTCATGCCCTTGGGCCGGCTGAACGTGGTGACGGGGGCGAACGGAACCGGCAAGTCGAGTCTGTACCGGGCACTGAGACTGCTGGCCGACGCGTCGCGGAACGGCGCGGTGGCAGCGCTGGCGCGCGAGGGCGGATTGTCCTCGACGTTGTGGGCGGGGCCGGAGAACATCTCCGGAGCCGTACGCCGGGGTGAGCAGCCGTTGCAGGGGACGGTGCGGAGTAAGGCGATCGGTCTGCGGATGGGGTTCGCATCCGAGGACTACGGCTATGCGATGGACTTCGGACTGCCGCAACCGACGCTCGGGGAAGGCGGGAAGCCGTCGGCGTTCGCGCAGGATCCGGAGATCAAGCGCGAGGCTCTTTGGGCAGGGCCGTTCCTGCGTCCGGCCGCATTACTGGTCGAGCGCGGTGGTGGGGGCGTGCGGATCCGCGACGGTGACGGCAAGTGGCACGACGGCGGGCACGCGTTGCAGCCCTTCGACAGCATGCTGAGCGAGTTCGCCGATCCTGAGCGAGCGCCGGAGTTGCTGACGCTACGAGAACGTATGCGGTCCTGGCGGTTCTACGACCATCTCCGCACCGACGCCGATGCACCCGCCCGGCAAGTACAGATCGGAACCCGTACGACGGTCCTCGGTCCCGAAGGCGCCGACGTCGCCGCCGCCCTCCAGACCATCCGCGAGATCGGCCCGCAAGGTGCCCTCGACGTCGCGATCGAGCAAGCCTTTCCCGGCAGCAAGGTGGAGATCCGCAACAACGCCGGCCGGTTCGAGATCGCCTTCCACCAACACGGCCTGCTCCGCCCACTGTCCGGCGCCGAGCTCTCCGACGGAACCTTGCGCTACCTCCTTTGGGTCGCGGCCCTCCTCACTCCGAGGCCGCCGGCCCTGCTGGTCCTCAACGAACCCGAGACCAGCCTGCACCCCGATCTCCTGCCCGCGCTCGCAAATCTCGTTGTCACCGCCGCCAAGGACGCCCAGGTCATCGCCGTCACCCACTCCCGCCCGTTCCTCGCCGCACTCCAGGCCGGCTCCGACGAGACCGACCTCGACTTCAGAACCATCGAACTGGTGAAGGAGTTCGGCCAGACCGCTATCGAAGGCCAGGGCCCTCTGGACGAACCCCCGTGGAAGTGGCCGTCTCGCTAGGCGCCTCGTCCTTGATGCTCTCGAAGCGGACGAGGATCAGGGCTCCGACTGCCGTCACCACGAAGCCGCCCAGCGCGCCGGCGTACCAGCCGGACCGGATCGCGTCGTCGAGGAGTACGACGCCGACGACGGCCGGAGTGACGGTCTGGAGTGCGATCATCGGGGTGGTTGCCAGCGTCACCGAACCGCGTTGCAGGGCGAGCGAGTAGAGGATGAAGGCGAGTGCGCCGGAGATCGGCAGCGTGTACGTCGTGGGGCTGTGCAGCAGTGCGCTGATCGAGCTGTCGTCGAGCAACCGGGCCGAGATCGCGACACCCGCATAGCCGAGTCCGGCGAGCATCCCGAGCAACGCCACCGCACTCGCATGCTGCGAGCGGCTCAGCAGTCCGCCGAGTACGGCGATGGTGACCAAACCGACGATCAGGCCGATCGTCAGACCGTGGTGGCGAGCAGCCTCACCCGCGTCGCCGGACGAGACCGCGAGCAGCCCGAGCCCGACGCACACCGCGATCACCGCCGACCACTCGATCGCCGACAACTGGTCCGCCATCCACCGCGTCGCCAGCAACGCGGTGACGACGAGGCTCATCGCGATCCCCGCCTGCGCGAGGTACAGCGGAAGCAGCCTCAAAGCAACGAAGTGCAGTCCGAAGCCCGCCAACTGCAGCAAGAGTGCGCCCAGGAAAGTAGGTTGCCGCAGCAACGCGACGACGAAGCCGCCGAGCCGCCGCGGATCGAGTTCCGAGCCGGTCGGCACCTTGCGGGAACCGACTGCCTGCAAGATCGAGGCGATACCGAAGACGACTGCGGCTCCGAGCGCCGCGCCCAATCCGAGAACCACTCAGCCGACCTTCGTCCGTCGGGGCACCCAGAACGTCAGATACAGACTGAGCACCGCGTAGTACACCAGGTAGGCCAGCGAGATGCCGACGACGATCGCGTTCGGGTTCGGCATCTGGGTCAGCAGTACGGCGTACGCGGCGAGCCAGACCAGCGTGGTCAGCAGGTTCATCGACCGGAACGCCTTGGTCCGCGAGGGGTAGACGTACTTGACCGGGATGAAGACCAGGATCGCGCAGGTCACCAGGATCACCGCGGTCGCGACGTGCCCGAGGCCGAGGATCACCACGTAGAAGGCGACCACGTTCCAGTAGCTGGGGAAGCCGAGGAAGAAGTGGTCGTCGGTCTTCGCGTCGACCCGGCAGAACTGGTAGCTCGACGCAAGCAACGGCAGCGCCGCGAGCACCGCGCCGTACCAGCCGTGCGGCAGGTAGTTGCCGGTCCACAGCAGCACGATCGGCGCGAAGGCGTAGGTCAGGTAGTCGACGATGTTGTCGAGCATCGCCCCGTCGAACCACGGGATCGTCTCCTTGACCCGCAGCCGGCGCGCAATCATGCCGTCGGTGCCGTCGATCCAGAGCGCGGCGAGGCCGAGCCACAGCGCCCGGACGGCGTCGCCGTCGATCGCCGCGATCACGATGAGCAGCGCGAGCACCGTCCCGCTCGCTGTATAGGCATGCAGTGCCAGTCCGGCCAGACGCAGTCGCGTCGAGCCGACGAACGGTTCCCGCACCGCGTCTTGTGTGGTCAGGAGGACTCCCGGAACTCGGTCGACGCAGCGCGCCGGACTCGCCGCCAGCGTCTCACAAGCCGGGTGCTCCTCCTGCCACCGGCTGCCAGTGTCTTACTCGACGGGCTCGAGGACGAACTGCGGGATCTTGCGGGTGGTCTTCTTCTGGTACTCCGCGTACTCGGGGTAGGCGGCGACGGAGCGCTTCCACCACAGCTCGTACTCCTCGCCCTCGATCTCGCGGGCGACGTACTCGCGGGTGGTGGTGCCGTCCTGCACCTGGACCGACGGGTCGGCCTTGAGGTTGTAGTACCAGACCGGGTTCTTCGGTGCGCCACCGAGCGACGCGACCGCGGCGTACACGCCGTCGTGCTCGACGCGCATCACCGGCACCTTGCGGATCTTGCCGGACTTGGCGCCGCGCATGGTCATCAGGATGACGCCCATGCCGTTGAAGCCGGCGGACTCGGTGCTGCCGGTCTCCTCGATCTTCTCGACCGCACTGCGAACCCAGGCGGTCGGGCTGGGGGCGTATTCGTTTTCGGTTGACATATCACCAACCTTACGGGTGATACGTCATCAACCGAACTCGCTGCGCGTCGCCCGATTGCGCGCGGGCCACCCGGGCCGCCCGTTCGCGTTCCATCCGGCGCCGCGGGTCGAGATGGTCAGGCAGGGTGGCCGGGCCGGCGACGTGCAGCAACAGCCAGGTCAGCCGCCAGCGGAAACGGTACGCGAGGCTGAGGCCGGCGTTCTTGTCGTCCATCGGAACTCTCCAGTCGCTTGGTGTGGCAATAGTTTGTACACCAATTGATAGCATACAAACATGGCTGAAAATTCCGAGGACCTGCTGGCGCTGGATCGTCAGGTCTGCTTCGCGCTCGCAGTCGCCTCCCGCAGTGTGATCGCCCTCTACCGGCCGTTGCTGGACCCGATGGGGCTCACCCACCCGCAGTACCTGGTGATGCTCGCCCTCTGGGAAGAGTCGCCGCTGTCGGTCAAGCAGCTGAGCGGCCTACTCCAGCTAGATCCAGGCACCCTTTCCCCACTCCTCAAGCGCCTGGAGTCCGCGGGCTACCTCAGCCGCCAGCGAGACCCCCGCGACGAACGCTCCCTGGCCGTCCGCCTCACCTCGTCCGGCCAGGAGCTCCGCAACGAGGCCCTGAAGATCCCGCCCGCCATCATCGACCGGCTAGGCATGACACTTCCCGAACTCGAGGACCTGCACAAGAACCTCACCCGAGTCATCGCCGCCGCGACCGGCTAGAAGTGGTCAGGCCCGCATTCGGCCAGTTGGGCTGAGGTGGCGATCTTGCCTTCGAGCCAGCGGCGGCGGAGGAAGTGGGCTTTGAGCAGGCGGTGGATGCCGTCGAGGACGACCAGGCGGCCGCGGTAGGCGACCAGGTGGATCGGGAAGTCGAGGTCGGCGTTCATCACACGTTCGTAGTGGGCGCGGAAGTTCATCGGGGTGGCGGCGACCTGGTTCGGGGTGACCTTGAAGCGTTCGCCGTTGAGTTGCCAGAGCGGCAGGTCGAGCATCCAGAGCAGATCGGCGACCTCGATCGGCTCCACCCGCAGGTCCAGCGCCCACAACTTGCCGAGCTGCCAGCGGGTCGATGGGAAGACCTCACGCATCGACTCCGGCATCAACGCCAGCAACTCTTCGAAGGACACGTCAGGTGCACTGCGGTCCGCCTCGTCCACCCCATCAATCGCCACGACCGAGACGCTACTTCAGACCGAGACCAAACCCGCAGGCAGGCGCGAAAGGAGAGAGGTCAGGGAAAGCCAAAGAAGGGAAGCGGCAGGAGTCAGATGAGGTGGAGGGTTCTTAAGAGGGCGCCGCCGCGGCGGCGGGGGGTGGGGGTCGGGCAGGTGGGGGCCACCAGGTCGGCGGGGTTCATCTGGCGGTGGATGACGACGATGGCGGAGTCGTCGCCGCGGCCGCCGATCTCGAGGACCAGCTCCTGGGCAGCCCCCTTGAAGCCCTGCGCGACCAACCGCTCGGCATGCCCCGCCAGGCGATCCGTCCCTTGACCGATCTCACGAGCAGGTGTCTCGACCATCCCGTCGCTGTAGAGGAACAGCGCGTCCCCCAGCCGCAACTGCCCCTTGTTCACCTTGAACTCCGGGATCTCCACCAGCCCGAGCAACGGCCCCTCGGCCTCCCGCGTCTGCCACTTCCCCGACCACGAGTCGAACTGGATCGCCGGCGGATGCCCGGCAGTCCGTACTTCGAAGTCGCCGGTCGCCAGGTTCACCGCCACCTGCACCACGGTCGCGAAGTCGTCGTCCCAGTCCTGCCGCCGCAGATAGTGGTTCGCCGACGGCAGGAACTCCTCGACCGGTACGACGCCCAGCAACCCGCCGAACGCACCGGACAGCAACAGCGCCCGCGTCCCGGCATCGATTCCCTTGCCCGACACATCGACCAGCGCCACCTCGAGCAGCGCGTCGTCTCGGATCGTCGAGACCACGAAGTCACCGGAGAACGACTCTCCCCCGGCCGACCGGATCGCCACCTCCGCCCGCCAGCCCGGCGGCAACTGCGGCAGCTCCCCCTGGGCCGTCAACGTGTCGCGCAACTCCATCAGCATCGACTCACCACGAGTCCCCTGGACGCCGAGCCGGCTACGCACCTTCGCGCCGGCCAGCACGATCCACGCCGCCACCCCCAGCGTCACCACGAAGCCGATCTTCGGCACATTCCCGGTGCGATGGGACACGACGTACGAGCCGACCACCAGCGCCACCACGGTCAACAGGACCAGCGGTTTGAACCGCAGCAACAATCCGCCGAGCAGCAGGGGTAGGACCAGGACGGCAGTGGGTATGAAGGAGGGCATCTCCAGTGCGGCGGACCCGACGGTGAGTGTCAACGCCAGCAGACCGACGAAGGTCAGCAGGTGTGATTTCCGCACGCGCCGGCCCACCGAGCGCGCCAGTCGGCGGACCCGTCGCAAGCCAGCGAAATCCCCGCCGCTACTCATGGTGAGACGAATGTAACGGCACCGCTCGGTCCGCGCATCAAGTTGTCACAGTTTCTTTCGGGTCAGCCCGGTGCGCTGACACTTCGGGCACCAGAACAGGTTGCGGCCCTCGAGGATCTCGGTCCGGATCACCGAGTCGCAGACATGACACCGTTGCCCTTGGCGACGGTAGACGTAGACCTCGCCGCCGTGGTCGTCGCGGCGCGGATCACGACCCATCGCCTCGGGCGTGTGGTCGTCGGCAACGGTGTCGATCCGGCCGGTCTCGACGCCGTACTTCATCAACGCCAGCAGGTCGTCCCACATCCCCTGCCACTCGCGCTTCTTGACCACGTTGCCGGCCGTCATCGGGTGCAGCTTGGCCCGGAACAGCACCTCGGCGCGGTACACGTTGCCGACCCCGCTGAGCACTTCCTGGTTCATCAGCAGCCGGCCGATCGGCAGCGCGCTCTTGTGGATCCGCTTCCAGGCGAGCTCCGGGTCGGCGTCGTCGCGCAGCGGGTCCGGGCCGAGCCGGGAGATCAGCTTCTCGCGTTCGCCGTCGGTGACCACCTCCACGACGGTCGCACCCCGGAGATCGGCGTACGACGTGGCGTTCTGCAGCCGGAGCCGGACCGCGCCGACCGGTTCGGGCACCGGCGCCGAACCGAAGTCGACCTTGCCGATCAGGCCGAGGTGGATGTGCAGCCAGCCGGCGCCGTCGAACTCGGCCAGGAAGTGCTTGCCGTGCGCCTCGGTCTGCCGCAGCACCTTGCCGTTCAGCAGCGCGGCGCCCTCGACGAACCGGCCCTGCGGGCTGGACGCCTGGACGATCCGGCCGCCGAAGGCGTCCCAGACGTCGTTCGCCAGCCGGTGCAGGGTGTGACCTTCGGGCATGATTCCTCTTATGGGTGTGACAGGTAACAAGGGCCGGGGCGGTGCGCCCACCCCGGCGGTGGTCGGGACCGGCCGGTCGATGCGGGCCCGGGACGTCTCCAAGCCGCGCACTACCGACAAGCCCCGGGACAAGAATCAGGAAGGCAGCGGCGGCAGTTCGCCGGTCTCTTCGTAGCCGTTCAGCATCTCGATCCGGCGAGTGTGCCGCTCCTCGCCGGAGTAGTCGGTGGCCAGGAAGGTGTCGACGAACGCGGTCGCGTCCTCCTCGCTGTGCATCCGGGCGCCGACGCTGATCACGTTGGCGTTGTTGTGCAGCCGTCCGAGTTCGGCGGTCTCGGTGCTCCAGGCCAGCGCGGCCCGGACCCCCTTCACCTTGTTCGCGGCGATCTGCTCGCCGTTGCCGGAACCACCGATCACGATGCCGAGGCTGCCCGCGTCGGCGACGACCGCTTCCGCCGTACGCAGGCAGTACGGCGGGTAGTCGTCGACCGCGTCGTACACGGCCGGGCCGTGGTCGACGACGTCGTGGCCGGCACTCTTCAGGTGCTCGACAAGGTGGTTCTTCAGTTCGAAGCCGGCGTGATCAGAGCCGATGTGCACTCGCATGGCGTGAAGTCTTGCAGGTCCCACTGTCATTCTGGGACGCCGGGGAGCTTCGGGGTGCCTGCATGGACGCCACCCGGCACGTTC
Organism: Kribbella sp. NPDC006257; assembly: GCF_040613535.1. Lineage (NCBI taxonomy): Bacteria > Bacillati > Actinomycetota > Actinomycetes > Propionibacteriales > Kribbellaceae > Kribbella > Kribbella sp. NPDC006257. Next base: position 32,645 of record NZ_JBEXSJ010000032.1, on the reverse strand, counting down.
AGTATCCGGACCAGGCGAGTCACATCGTCATAGGCCTTCCCGTACGCCGTCCCCTCGGTATGCAAGGTGTAGACGGCAACGATCGTCCGGTCCCCCGGCCCGACAGTGCCCGTGGTGTGCAGCGCCTCGCTAGTGAGATCCACTGCATCCACCTTGCGCTTGCTCTTCGACCCCGCGAACCCGGACCAGCCCTGCTTGATGGCGAAGGGCGGGTCGAACACCGACGCGATCCCGAAGTACTGATCGAAGCCGTCCGTGCCGTAGCGAGTCGCCTGATGCAGGTTGCCCAGCACGTAGTCACGCACCGGCGCTGGAGCCTGGTCGAGCAGGTAGCGGTAGAGCCGCACAGTGTCGCCGGCAGTCAGCGCGACGTACCCCCAGAAGCCCGGGTGAGTGGCAGGAGGAGGCGCGGTGTGGGTCAGGCCGAGCCGCGGCACCATCCGGTCGATGATCTGCCCGCCGCCCAGCTGGTCCCAGTAGTAGCTAGCGGCATCGTCATCACTACTGCGCAGCATCACCTCCAGCCGAGCCTTGTCGGCAGCAGGGATCTCGTACGCCGGTCCGCGGTTCCACAGGTAGTCCAGCACGATCAGCAGCTTCACCACTGAGGCCGAGCGGAACTGCAGGTCGGGGTTCAACTGCTCCGTGAACTGCCCGGTCTGCCGATCGAAGACAGCAACTCCCGCAGTGACACCCGTCGGGACTACTACGGCATCAGCCCGAAGAAGCTCCACCATGAAACCTACTCACCAGAGGGGATGAATCGTTGGTGAGCAACCTTCGTCCCTGGCTGTGGAACGTTCAACCCTTGTCGCGTTGATCGAACTGGTTCAGGCCGGAACCGGCTCAGTCGAAGATCGGATCGCGGTCCCGGGTGCGCTTCAGTTCGAAGAATCCCTCGGTGCCGGCCACCAGCCGGACGCCGTCCCAGAGCTTGCCGGCCGCCTCACCCTTCGGCGCAGGCGTCACGACCGGGCCGAAGAACGCGGAGCCCTCGACCGCGATCACCGGCGTACCGACCTCCATGCCGACCAGTTCCATGCCGGCCAGGTGCGACTTGCGCAGCGCGTCGTCGTACCGGTCGGTGTCCTTGGCCTCGACCAGCGACGCCGGCAGGCCGGCCTCGGCGAGTGCCTCGGGCAGCAGGTCGGCGTGCTTCGTGCCCTTGTGCTCGACGTGGATCCGGTTGCCCAGGGCGGTGTACAGCGGCAGCAGGACCTCGTTGCCGTGGGCCTGCTCGGCCGCGATCAACACCCGGACGATCCCCAGCTTGCGCTGCCAGTTCTCGTCGTGCTCGTCGCGGTCCTCGTTCAGGATGGCGAGGCTCATCACATGCCAGGTCGTCTGCACGTCCCGGACCTGCTCGACCTCGAGCATCCAGCGAGACGTCATCCAGGCCCAGGGGCAGGCCGGATCGAACCAGAAATCAGCGGAGGCGGTCATGTTCCGATCGTACAAAATGCAACCAACCTGGTCATGAAGTGGCGTGGCGCCAGCACCCGGCCGGCGCCCGGCCGGCACTCGGTCGTCACCGGGTGGCACGGGGCCGTTACCCAACTCCGGTGTCACGGCACCGCCGGGCCAATCGTTGGAAACGATGAAGTTGCGGTTCCGCAAGTCGCGGGGAAACCCTCGGCGAAGCCACTGGGCAGGTGCATAGGATGCCGACATGCCTGGAACCAACCTGACGCGCAATGAAGCGCGGACCCGCGCCGGCCTGATCAGTGACGTGAGCTACGCGATCGAGCTCGACCTGACCACCGCCGCCGCCGGCGCCCCGACGTTCGCGTCGACCACCGTTCTCACCTTCGCCGCCGAACCCGGCGCCAGCACCTTCGCCGACCTGATCGCGGCGTCGGTGCGCGAGGTGACCCTGAACGGCAAGAGTCTCGACCCGGACAGCGTGTACGACGGCGCCCGGATCCAGCTGGACGGCCTCGCCGAGCGCAACGAGCTGCGGGTGGTCGCCGACTGCACCTACTCCCGCACCGGTGAAGGGCTGCACCGTTCGGTCGACCCGGCCGACAAGGAGACCTACCTCTACACCCAGTTCGAGGTGCCGGACGCGCGCCGGGTGTTCACCACCTTCGAGCAGCCGGACCTGAAGGCCCCGTTCACCTTCACCGTCTCCGCGCCGGCCCGCTGGGTCGTCATCTCCAACTCGCCGACGCCCGAGCCCACGCCGTACAAGGGTGAGAACGGCGAGGAGCTGGCCCGCTGGGAGTTCGCGCCGACCGAGCGGATGTCGACGTACATCACCGCCGTCGTCGCCGGTCCGTACCACGTGGTCACCGATGTCTACGAGGGTCCGAACGGCTCCTACCCGCTGTCGCTGCTGTGCCGTCCGTCGCTGGCCGAGCACCTGGACACCGAGGACCTGTTCCAGGTGACCAAGCAGGGCTTCGAGCTGTTCGAGCGCGCCTTCGGTACGCCGTACCCGTTCCACAAGTACGACCAGGCGTTCGTGCCGGAGTACAACATGGGCGCGATGGAGAACGCCGGCTGCGTCACCCTGCGGGACGAATACATCTTCCGCAGCCGTACGACGCACGCGGAGCTGGAGAGCCGCGCGAACACCGTGCTGCACGAGCTCGCGCACATGTGGTTCGGCGACCTGGTCACGATGACCTGGTGGGACGACCTGTGGCTGAACGAATCGTTCGCCGAATGGGCCAGCCACTGGGCCCAGGTGGTCGCGACGGACAAGTACAACGGCGCCTGGACGACCTTCTGCAACGCACGGAAGAACTGGGCATACCGGCAGGACCAGCTGCCCTCCACGCACCCGATCGCCGCGGACATGGTCGACTTCCACGCGGTCGAGGTGAACTTCGACGGGATCACCTACGCCAAGGGCGCTTCGGCGCTGCGGCAGCTGGTCGCCTTCGTCGGTGAGGACACGTTCATCGCCGCGCTGAAGGAATACTTCGCCGATCACGCGTTCGGCAACACCGAGCTGGCCGACCTGCTGAAGCCGCTGGAGAAGGCGTCCGGGCGCGACCTGGACGACTGGACCGAGCGCTGGCTGCGGACCGCCGGGGTCAACACGCTGCGCGCCGACTTCACCGTCGACGAGGCGGGTGCCTTCAAGACGTTCGCGATCGAGCAGACCGCGGCAGCGGCCTTCCCGGTACTGCGCCCGCACCGGCTCGCCGTCGGTCTGTACCGCACGACGGACGCCGGCCTGGTGCGCACCGAGCGCTTCGAGGTCGACATCGACGGCCCGCGGACCGAGCTCGCCGAACTGATCGGCGCGCAGCAGCCGGATCTCGTGCTGCTCAACGACGACGACCTGACCTACGCCAAGATCCGGCTCGACGAGCGGTCCCGCGCGACCCTGGTCGACTCGATCGACCAGCTGCCCGACTCGCTCGCCCGGGCGCTGGCCTGGGGTGCGGCATGGGACATGACCCGCGACGCCGAGATGCCGGCCAGCCAGTACGTCGGCATGGTGCTGCGCGGCGTCCGGGCCGAGACCGACCTGACCGGTGTCCGTTCACTGCTCGGCCAGGCGACGAGCGCGATCAACAGCTACGCGGCCCCGGAGAACCGGGCCGACCTGCGCACGCAGTACGAGCAGACGCTGACGGAACTGGTGGCCGGTGCAGAGGCCGGGAGCGACCACCAGCTCGCGTTCGCGCGCGCCTACATCGCGGGTGTCTTCTCCGCCGCCGGCGCCGACCAGCTGGCCGCCTGGCTGGACGGCCGGGACCTGCCGGCCGGACTGGTGGTCGACAACGACCTGCGCTGGACGCTGATCGTCGCGCTGTCCCGGCTCGGCCGGATCGACGCGGACGGCATCGAGGACGAGCTGACCCGCGACACCACCATCACCGGGCAGGAGCGGGCCGCCCAGGCTCGTGCGGCCCGGCCGAGCGCCGAGGCGAAGGCCGAGGCGTGGCAGCTCGCGGTGGAGTCGGACGACACTCCGAACGAGACGCAGTTCCGGACCATCCTGGGCTTCCAGCAGCCGGGTCAGGAGGAGCTGCTCCGGCCGTACATCGGCAAGTACCTGGCAGCCGCCAAGGACGTCTACACCCGGCTGGGCTCGTCCATGGGCGAGAACGTGCTCGTCTACCTGTCGCCGCGCAACCTCCCCGAGGACTCCACCCTGGAAGCCCTCACCGATTGGCTGGACACCGAAGCCGAGTCAGTCGACGCCCCCACCCTCCGCTACGTCGGCGAAGCCCGTGCAGACCTGGTCCGCGCACTGGACGCCCAGCGTCGTGACGCTGTTGGGTAGTGCGGGTGGCTTCCCCTGATCCCGCCCTTGCTGGTGCTGCTGCTGTTGCTCTGACTGGATTGGCCGAGGCCTACCGGCCTCGGCCGATCACTCCTCTGCTTCCCTGGCGCTTCCCGCAGCGCCTGGTGAAGCCCTATGTGATCACCGCCCGCGGGCGGGCGTGGGACGACCAGATGGTCGGCCATGCCCGTACGGCGGCCGCCCGGCAACTCGACTTCGACGATGCGATGGGCGGCATCGGCCTGGGCGTCGTCGTCCTGCACCTCGGCGACGACGGCGTCTACCTCGTCGTCCAGACCTGGGCGAAGGACTTCCAGTCCCGGCTCAGCATCTTCTCCGGCTTCGACGTCGAGGACCTCCGCCCCGCCCCGATCGGCGCCGCCCCCTGCGTCTGGGAGCTCGAGGTCCTCAGCCACGAACGCGCCGCCTACGTCAACCACATCCTGAACGCCGAGGTCGACGTCGATTCCTGGCTCGAAGACGCCCTCGACACCCGCCCTACCCCGCCCACCGACGGCATTCCGTCCGGCATCTAATTACCGGCCTATTCACTTTTCCGGTAATAATCGCCACTTCTGTATACACGGCGGAAAGTGCCGGTTTCTCTACCAGAAGTGACATTCAAACGGTTGTTTGCGCACCTGTTGTGGTGGGTTGATTCCAGGCTGCAATTCTTTGTCTCGAAGGAGATTATCAACACCTGAAGAGTGCTCACTTCCGGGGCGATCGGCACTAAGGTAGCGGAAAATCGGAATGCCGACGGAACCCGGGGAGGGGCTTTGTCGTGACACACCTGGATCACCGGAAGCCACCGGCCCGGGCCGCCAGGAGAAATGCGCCGACGAGCCATGGCTCCGGCCGGAAGAAGGCCAACCGGTCGCACAGTGCCATCGGTGCTGCTGTCGTTGCGGGCGCCGCGATGGTGGCGGCGTTCGCTTTCATCCTCACCAACGGCCGTTCCGATTCCACCGACGACAGCATCCGGACCGGTTCGCTGCCCCAGGCAAGCACGCCGGCTGTCCAGCCAAGTTCGAACCCGACCCCGGCCGCCTCCGGCAAGGCGGACCGCAAGCCGCCCGCCGGGAAGACCGCCCCCGGGAAGAGCACCGCCTCCACCCGGACCACCACGTCGGCCACCCCGCCGGACACCGGCTCGCAATCGCCGGTCTTCCGCCGCGGCCAATGGATCGCCGTCGTCGACAGCTACCCCACCGACGCCGGCATCCCCGCCGACCAGCTGGCCCGCTCCCTGGCCGCCAAGATGATCGCGGCCGGCGTCCCCGCCAAGGCCCTGCTCGCCAACGGCCAATACCCCGGCCTGGCGAACAGCAACCTCGAACCAACCATCAACACCTGGATCGTCTACGTCGGCCCCTTCCCCTCCGCCGACGCCGCCAACGCCCTGTGCGTCTCCACCAAGACCCAACAGGCCTACGGCTCCCTCCCCGCCTGCCCCACCCACGAACCAGCCAAGGCCGAAAACTAGCCCCCGCTCCTACGTCAGCGGGTGGACCAGGCGGGCGCCAGCTGGTTCCCGGCGCCGGCAGGCCAGAGGGGCCGCCATTCCTTGTCCTCGTAGACGGCCGTGGTGTAGACCCGCGCCGAGGAGAGCGGTCCGCGCCGGAAGGCGAGCTGCCTCCCGTCCGGCGACCAGGCCGGATCCTGGTCGAGCGAACTGCCGTCGGTGAAATGACAGAGCATGCCCCCCAGCGGATTGGCGGTCATCTTCCCCCGGCAGAGAGGGCTGGTGCCGCCGACGTCGGTCAGGTAGATCGCCCACGACTTCGCTGACAAGGTGTGCCGGAAGGCGATCCGGCCCGGTTTCGTCGGTGACCAAGTGGGATCCGCATCGGCACCGGAGGTCAGCTGATGCAACCTTCGGCTGCCGTCGAGCGGCACCGTATAGATGCCGCCGACCCCGTTCGCCGGGGTGCGCTGCGCTTGGAAAGCAACCTGGGTGGCATCCGGCGAGATCGCGGGATCGCTGACGGACGCCGAACCCTCAGGCGCTGAGAAGAGGGTGCGAAGGATCTTGCCGTCGGTGTCGGCCAGATACAGGCCGATGGTCTTGGCGCCGCGACAGGCCAGCACGAGTTGGGTCGGGTCCTTCGGATTCCAGGCCGGTCGGTCGATGCCGTCCGCGCATTGCGAGGGCAGCTTCGCGAACAAGGGCCGTGCGCCGCGGCCGTCCGTACCCGACACCCACAGCGCCGGCTTGGTGGACGGAATCGACCGCGTGAAGATCATCGCTTTCCGGTCCGGCGACACCACCGGGCCGGAGTCCTTGCCCACCGCATCGACTGCGAGCTGAGTGACCTTCATCGTGTTGCCGGGGTTGCTCGTATCGACCAGGTACAGGGCCTGACCGTCGCTGTTCTGGAGCGGTACGACGAGCTGTGTGTCGCTCAACGGAACGCCGGCGGCAGGTAGGCCCGGGTTGCTCAGGGAGCCGCTCGACGCACCACCGGCCTGATCGGATGATGATTTGTCCGGAAGTCCACCGATGACCAGATGGAAGATCGTCACGGCCGGCGTGAAGACCCAAGGATGGACCAGAAAGGCGATGGTTGCCGTCGCCAGTACTCCGGCAAGCACTTGAGCGATTCGACGATAGAGCCGACGTTTCCTTGGCGGCTTCGGGAGGCGGCCGGGGCCAGCATTGGTACCAGCGAGTGGCGGCGGGCTGGGCGCGGGATCGGCGAGGCCAGGCGCATTCACTTCAGGCGGGCTGGCAGCGGTGCTGGTGCTGGTGATCCGGGGGGCGGCGGCCTGTGGTGGCGGGCTGGTGAATTGGACTGCGCCTAGAGCGACGTCGTGTTTGGGATGGGTGTTCAGGGCGGTGGGGGTGGAGAAGCGGGACTGGAGTAGGTGGCTGACCAAGGGGATTCGGGAGCTGCCGCCTACTAGGACGATGGCGGTTAGCTGGGTGGTCGTCGTACCGGCTGTGCGGAGGGCTCGGGCGGTTGCTTCGACGGTTTGTTCGACGGGTGCTGTGATCAGGTTCTCGAGTTCTGCGCGGGTCAGGCGGACCGACCTGGTGCGGCCGGGGAGGTTGACGGGGATCACGACGTCGACGTCGGCCGACAGCGCCTCTTTGGCGTCCACGCAGTCACGGCGGAGCCGGGTGAGGGTGGCTTTGCCGTCTTCGCTGTCCAGGTCGAGCTGCTCCAGCGCCGGCCCGAGCGCGTCGGCCACGTGCTGGAAGACCGCCTCGTCGAAGTCGACGCCGCCGAGCTGCTCGATGCCTTCGGGGTTCCCGAGAAGGACGAAGCCGCTCAAGGTCTTCTCCAGCACACACACGTCGAACGTGCCACCGCCGAGGTCGTAGACGACGACACGATCTCCTGCGGCGAGGCGCGCCTGCGCGGCGTACTGGATGGCCGCAGCCTGCGGTTCCGGGCAGGTGACGGTGGGTCCGACGTCGGCCAAGGAGATCACCTGGTCGACCAGTTCGCGTTTGTAGGCGCCCCAGTTCGCCGGGTGGGTCAGGACGATCTCGTCCGGTGGTTCGCCGCGGCGTTCGGTAGCGGTCGCGACCACCGATGACAGGAGGCGGGCCGACAACACCTGCGCGGAGTACGGCGTACCGGCGACCAGCAGTGGGATCGGGTCGCCGATCCGGCGCTTGAACTCGCGCACTGCTCGCGAAGGATCGGTGACGGCCCGGCGCTCGGCCGCTTCGCCGACCAGGAACTTGCCGTTCTCCTGCAAGTAGAGGACCGACGGGATCTGCAAGGCGCGGTTGCCGAGCCCGAGCATGCTCGGTGGACCGCCGTTGCGGATCGCCGCCGCCGTGAAAGTAGTCCCCAGGTCCACGCCCAGCCGATAGCCCATTCGCCCCACCCCAGTCAGCTCGAGGCTCAGCGTAGGAAGCCGGTCTTAAAGTGGCCTTCAGATCGGCCGGGGCGCGGTCAGCGGGTGGTCCAGGCTGGGGCGTTTTGGCTGCCTGGGTTGGTGGTCCAGATGGGCTTGGGTTGCAGTTTGCCGTCAAGGGACATGACCTGGATGGTGGTGGAGGGATTCCTGCCGCGCTTGAAGGCGAACCGGTCCCCCTCTGGAGCCCAGGTCGGGTCCTGGTCGCCCTTGCTGCCGTCGGTCAGCCGGCAAAGGGTCACGCCGTCGACCTCCAACGGTCGTGGCTGACCGCCGTCGCAGGGCGCGCCTACACCGTCAACGAATGCGGTGTAGAGCGCGAGCCCGCCGTTGGTCTCGGCGCGGCGGAAGGCGAGCAGGCCGGGCTTGACCGGCGACCAGGCCGGATCGGAGTCGTTGGCGCTCGTCACCCGGCGGGGCTGCCCCTTTCCGTCGAGGGTCGCCAGCATCATCGCGTTCTGTTTGCCCTCGTGGTACTCGAAAATGACTCTGGCGCCGTCCGTGGAGACCGCCGGATCACTGACGATGAACCCGTCACCGGTCTTGCTGAAGATCTTGTGCAGCAGGCGGCCGTCGGTATCGACCAGGTACAGCCCGGTCGTCTTGCCTGCCCTGCACGGTACGACGAGTTGGCTCGGCGCCTTGGAGTTCCAGCCGGGCCGGCCGATGCTGTCAGCACATTCTGCCGGTCTCTTCGTGAACAGCGCCCTCGGTTGGCTTCCATCCGTGCCGACAACCCAGAGGCTGTCCTTCTGGCCCTCTGCGGAATGCCGGAAGACCACCGACCGGCGATCCGGCGAGATGGACGGCACGGAGTCGTTGCCCTTCAGCGTCGTGATCCGGGTCTTCTCGGCAGGGTTGTTCGCGTCCGCGACATAGAGGTCTTCATCCGTGCTGATCTTCAGCGGGATGATGAGCTCGGATGCACTCAGCGGAACCGCGGCCGCCGGCAACGCCTTCAGGGTCGGGCCGGTCGGGGCTGAGTTGGACGGAGTCAGCGACGGCGAGACCGACTTGGCCGGGACCGTCGGTCCGGTGCCAGAACCGGCGGCCCTTCCCGAGTCACCGTCGCCCGAGAGCAGCTGGATCGCGGCGAACACTCCGATCGCGAGCACCGCCACGCCTCCTGCGACGAAGGCGACCAGGCGGCGGGTCTGCGGCGGCAGGGGTTTTCTGGCCGGCTTCGGGAGGAGACCGGCCGGCGTACCGGCAGCTCCCCCGGCCGCGACTCCCGCGGCTCCCGCGACTCCCCCAGCTCCCGCGGCTACCGCGGCTTGTGTTCTGGTGTCGCCTACTGCGGCCAACTGAGTGGTGCTGGGAGCTTCGGTGAATTGGACGGCACCTAAAGCGATGTCGTGCTTCGGGTGGGTGTCCAGAGCAGTTGGGGTGGAGAAGCGCGACTGCAGGAGATGGCTGACGAGCGGGATGCGGGAGCTGCCGCCGACCAGGACGATGGCCTTCAGCTGGTCGGTCGTCGTACCGGCGGCGCGGAGAGCTCGTCCGGTCGCCTCGACCGTCTGCTCGAGGGCGGGCGCGATCAAGGTCTCCAGCTCGGCGCGCGTCAACCGCACCGACGTACTCCGGCCGGGCAGCGTCACCGGGATCATCGTGTCGACGTCGACCGACAGCGCCTCCTTCGCCTCGACGCAGTCGCGACGCAGCCTGGTCAGCGCCGTACGCCCCTCGGGACTGTCCAGATCGAGATCCTCCATCGCCGGACCGAGTGCGCCGACGACATGCTGGAAGACGGCCTCGTCGAAGTCGACACCGCCGAGCTGCTCGATGCCTTCCGGGTTCCCCAGGATGACGAAGCCGCTCGACGTCTTCTCCAGCACACACACGTCGAAGGTGCCGCCACCGAGGTCGTAGACGGCGACCCGATCGCCCGCCTGCAGTTGCGCCTGCGCGGCGTACTGGATCGCGGCTGCTTGCGGCTCGGGGCAGGTGACAGTCGGCCCGATGTCTGCCAACGAGATCACCTGATCGACCAGTTCGCGTTTGTACGCTCCCCAGTTCGCCGGATAGGTCAGCACAATCTCGTCCGGTGGAGCACCCCGTCGCTCGGTGGCCGTGGCGACCACCGAGGACAGCAACCGGGCAGACAACGCCTGCGCGGAGAACGGCGTACCGGCGACCATCAACGGAATCGGGTCACCGATCCGGCGCTTGAACTCGCGCACGACCCGCGAAGGATCGGTGGCGCCACGCCGCTCGGCCGCCTCGCCGACCAGGAACTGGCCGTCCTCCTGCAGATAGAGCACCGACGGGATCTGCAAGGCACGGTTCCCGAGTCCGAGCATGCTCGGTGGGCCGCCGTTGCGCATCGCCGCGGCAGTGAAAGTCGTCCCCAGATCTACGCCTAGCCGATAACCCATGCCCCCACCTCGGTCATACCCGACGGTGACCTCATGGTAGGGCAACGGGCTTAAACTGGCCTTCAAGAATCTTGCGAGGGGGCGGGATGCCGAAGTTGTCGATCGCGGAGATCTACGACGCCGCGCTGTCCGCGGGTTTCACCCCGCACCAGGCGACGACGTGGACCGCCATCGCGATGGCCGAGTCCGGCGGCCGGACCGGCGCGCTCAACGACCACGGCGAGCACTCGATGGGCCTGTGGCAGATCAACGTCGCCTCGGACGGCAGCCGGGCCACGAAGTACGGCGATCTCAACGACCCGCGGGCGAACGCGCGCGCGGCGTACGCGATCTCCCACCACGGCACCGACATGCGCCCGTGGACCACGACGCACGACTCGAACAAGGGCACCCCGGCCGACTACCGCACCTACCTGGACCAGGTGGAGGCAGTCACCGGCGTGCAGGGCGACGACCGTGGTGTGCACAGCTACAGCTCGAAACTGCCGCCTCCGCTGGAGACCAACGGGGCATCGCATCCACTGGCCGCGTCGTACGACCAGATCGATACCGGGCAGACCGTCGCCGGCATGCAGCAGGACACCGACCACGACGGGCTGACCGACGCGTTCGAGAAGGCGGCGGGGACCGGCGTGAAGCTGGTCGACACCGATCACGACGGCCTCACCGATGGGTACGAGGTGGCAGTCAGCCATTCGAATCCGAAGCTGGCGGACGGCGACCTGGACGGACTGTCGGACAGCACGGAGGCCTCGCTGGGCAGCGATCCGCTGAAGTGGGACAGCGACAACGACGGCCTGTCGGACCAGGTCGAGATCCAGTACGGCTCCGATCCGACCCACGCCGACGCCGGCGACGGGGTCATTCCCGGCGCACAGCCACCCGCCGTACAGACGATGCAAGCAGCCGGTACGCCGACGCTCGTTGGCCATGACTCCAAGGTCGGGCACTTCGTCAACGAGGCACTCGCTCAGGAGGGCGACAAGTACGTCTTCGGCATCCGGGCGAAGCTGAGCGACCCTGATCCGGACAAGTTCGACTGCTCGGAGCTGACCAAATGGGCGGCACACCAAGCAGGAGTGGAGATCCCGGACGGCGCGATGTACCAGTACCTGGATCTGAAGCAGAAGGACGCGCTGATCTCGGTCGACAAGGCCATGCACACCAAGGGCGCGCTGCTGTTCTACTTCTCGGACGAGCCGACTCCCGGTGGCGGCCGGCCGTCGAAGGCGCACGTGGCGATCAGTCTCGGGGACGGCCGGACGATCGAGGCGCGCGGCACGAAGTACGGCGTGGGTGAGTTCACCGCGCACAACAGGTTCAACTATGCGGGTGTGATCCCTGGCCTGGACGCCTCAGCTGTCCCAGCTGCCGACGCCGCCTCTGTCCAGCCAACTGTCGCGACCAACCACTACGACCAGATCGATACCGGTACGTCGATAGTGGCGCCGCCGGACACCGATCACGACGGCCTCACCGATGCGTTCGAGAAGCTGGCCGGGACGAACCCGAATGCGGCCGACACCGACAAGGACGGTCTGCCGGACGCGTTCGAGGCGATCAAGTCGCACACCGACCCGCTCAGCGCGGACACCGACCACGACGGCATCTCCGATCCGTACGAACTCTCCGCCGGCAGCGATCCCGGCAAGATCCCCGGCGTGGCGGGCGTCGGCGGGCAGGGGCAGTTCGCCGAGGTGATCCGCAACGGCGTCGTGGACAGCGACCATGACGGGCTGACCGACAGCTACGAGACGAAGGCCGGTCTCAACCCGCACAGCATGGACTCCGACGGCGACGGGCTGTCGGACAACAGCGAGCTGTCAATGGGAACGAACCCGGCGGCACTGGACTCGGATCACGACGGAATCAGCGATTCGCTCGAGGTCCAGTTCGGCACGGATCCGCTGAAGACCGGCCTGGGTGGAGATTTAGGAGTCACCGCGGGCGCCGGTGTCGAAGGGCTGGATCACGGCGTCGACGGAATCGATGGGCACGAAGGGCTGGGCGGGACACCCGATATTGCTCCACACTGAGGATTGGTGTCTGTCACCAGGCCGGGGGGCAAGTCGTGGGTTCAGTGGTGTTCAGGGAGAAGGTCAGACGGCCCGAGCCGTCGGGTCTGTCGCGCGATCGCTTGGAGCGTCCGCTGCTCGACGAAGCGGGTCCCAGCGTCGGACTGTTGCTGGCGCCTGCCGGCTCGGGCAAGACGACGCTGCTCGCTCAGGTCGCCGCGACTCGACTCCGGCCAACCGCTTGGTACCGGGCGCGCCCCGAGGACCGGTCCGAGGACGCCCTCGTCCGGCATGTGACCGAGGCGCTGTCTGTCGTCCTGCCGACAGCACTCGCTGCGTCGACGACTGTCGACGAGTTGATTCTTGCAACTGAGCAAGGGGTTCCTGGACCGGTTCAGTTGATCGTGGACGACGTACACGAGCTGGCGGGGAGCCCGGCCGAGGCCGCGCTGGAGAGGTTCCTGGAGTTCCGCCCCCGGCATCTGCGGTTGCTGCTCGGCTCTCGTCGGCCGCTCGGGTTGAACACGCCACGACTGATCGTGTCCGGGGATCTGCTGGAGCTGGACAGCGACGATCTGCGCTTCCGGTCGTGGGAGGTCGAGGAGCTGTTCCGGTCGGTGTACCGGCAACCGCTGTCGCCTGAAGCAGCAGCCGCGCTGACCCGGCGTACGGGCGGGTGGGCTGCTGGGTTGCAGTTGTTCCACCTGGCGACGATGGGCAAGTCCAGTACCGAACGGATCCGTGCGGCGACCGAGCTCGGTGGCCGGTCGCGGTTGGTCCGGGCCTACCTGACTCGCAACGTGCTCGCTGGACTTGCACCGCAGCGACGCCGCTTCCTGCTGATCACCAGTGCGCTTGGCAGGCTTACTGGACCGCTGTGCGATGAGCTGCTTGAGCAGACGGGTAGCGCTGGTGTGCTGGAGGAGCTGGAGGCGCTCCAGTTCTTCACGACATCCACGGATGACGGGGCGACGTACAGATATCACCAGGTGCTGCAGACACATCTAGAAGGCTTGCTGATCGATGAGCTGGGCGCTGCTGCCTCGCGAGAGATCCACGAGCGCAGTGCGAACCTGCTGGAGAAGGCTGGTCATCCACGCGAAGCCATGCGGGCCTATGCACTCGCTGACGACTGGGCTGCGGTCGCACGGCTGCTGCAGGACGGCAACGCCGTTGGTCACGACTGGGTGGAGCACTCGGGCTTACCAGACGACGACCCTTGGCTAGCGCTTGCGAGAGCTCGCCGCTTGTTCCGGTCGGGTTCAGTGAGCGCCGCAGTGGCTGCCTATCGCGATGCCGAGGCCCTGCTCGACGACCCGGACTTCCAGGCCCGCTGTGCAAACGAACGTGCCCAGGCCGAGGTCTGGTTGCCGCAACCGCCGGCCCAAGCATCCGTACGCCGTATCGGGCAAGCGATTCGCCAGGCGCTCACGCGGTGGCCCGGGCCGGCCAGTAGCGACCCGCTGGCGGCAGGGTCGATCGCCTTGCTGGGTGGACGGTTCGATGCGGCCCAGGAGCTCTTGACACTGGTCGCTGCGGACTCGTCGCTCAAGTCGGCGAGTCGGCTGTGGGCTGCGATCGCCGTCGTCGTGACGGACCTGGCGCTCGGGAACTGGTCGCACGCCGAGGTGCCGCTGGAGGAGATCGCGCTCTCGGCCGAGCTGGACGAACTTCCCTGGCTGGCCCGGGTCGCGCGCGGGCTGCAGGCGGCCGTCTTGCTGGCCACCCGGCCGGAGGACTGGCGACCCGACGGCTGCGCCTCGATGGTCGACGACTGTGTCCGCGACGGCGACCGGTGGGGCTCGTTGCTGATGGCAACCTTCATCGGTGCCGCTCAGCTGAAGGCCGACAACGACCAGGCAGCGACGCACTGGCTCGGCCGGGCCGCCACCGAGGCTGCCGCACTCGAAGCTCGCGCTCTGCAGACCTGGGCTCTCGCCCTCGCAGCCGTGGCGATGGCCAGGCAGCGACATCCGGACGCAGCTGCCCAGCTGGCCGAGGCCGAAAGCTTGATCCGCTCAGCAGCTGTACCGGGCCCCCGCCGGCTCCTCGACCACGCCCGCCAGCTGGCCGAGACCACTCGGACCGTCGAGCTGCCCACGCGGCTGCAGACCCTGGGCGGTTTCAGGCTGGAAATCAACGGCCAGGAAGTCGAGTGGCCGCCACTTCGTCCGCGTGCCCGCGCCTTGTTGTTGCTGTTGGCAATTAACCCCGGCAAGGATTTGCATCGGGAAAGGTTGATCGACGCACTCTGGCCGGACGCTCCCCCAGAGGCAGGAACGCATCGTCTCCAGGTCGCGGCGTCCAACGTCCGGCAGTGCCTCACCGCGATCGGCCTGAGCGACCAGGCGGTGCAACGCAATGGCGACGCCTATCGCCTGGTGCTTCCCGACGCGTGGATCGATCTGCTGGAGTTCGAGCGACAGCTGCGGAAGGCCAGGCGATCCGGCACGCTCGCCGACTGGTCCGGCGTACTGGACCTCTATGTCGGCGAGCTGCTGCCCGAGGTAGGCGCTGCTGAGTGGGTGCTGGCCGAGCGGGACCGCTACCGGCTCGCCGCGGCCGACGCCGCAGTACAGGTGGCTGGTCTGGCCGAGGATGCTCAGGCTCTGCGGGCAGCGCATCGTGCTGTCGAGCTCGACCCGCTCCGCGACTCCTCCTGGCTCCTGCTGGCCGACCTGCAAGCAGATCAGGGCGATCCGACCGCTGCGGCAGCGACCCGCCGCGAGCACACCCGGATCTGTGCAGAGCTGGCCGTCAGTCCGCCGGGACGACCTGGACGCGATGGATGACGTGCGCCGGCTTCAGTGCCGCCACAGTGTCCTTCAACCGCTCCTCGTCGATCTCCTGTCCCGCCACTGGAAACACCTGTACGACGAGAGCCGGTAGAGCCTCTCCCGGCAGCGGGTCATTGGGATCCACGGACCAACTGGCTCCACCTGACTCCACTACTTCGGTCCGCACGCCGAGCACAGCACTGATCGCCAGCTCGATCCCCAGCCGCGTTCCCTGTCGCCCATGCAGCTCACTGGTCGAGCGCAGCAACTCCCGCTGGCGCACGGGATCGTCACCGCGATCTACTGCGAGTCCTAGCCAGTGCGCTAACCAGGGCAACATGTCCTCGGGCGCAGTACCGAGGTCCAGGTACGCCGGGAGGTTGTCCAGCGCACTGATCACTGGTGCCAGCACGTCATCAAAGCTCGCACACAACTGCTGAGTGAACTGATCCGTCCGGTACGCCGACGGCAGGATCTCGCCGATCGGATGTGGACTCGGCAGCGCCCCCAATGCCCCACGCATCAGCGCACCCGCACTTGATGCTCGTAGGAGAACACAAGCGCAGTAGCCGGCAGATCCAGCCGCTGCACCGGCGCCCCGCGCCGCCCTGTCTCCGGATCAGCAGGGAACAGCGCAACGCTCATCTCCTGCGCCATATCGACTCCTGGGATCCGTGCCAGCGCAGCGTGTACTTCATGCGACTGCACCGACCGCCCAAACGGCCAGCCAGTCCCGTCCGGCCCACCGGTCAACGGATGCAGCATGCCGTACAACGCCTTGAGCACACCCTCTTTCACTTCCTCCGGGTCGAACCGGGACCGCGCACTCACGTCGACAACAGCCGTCAACCCGACGTACTCCGCCGGCGCCACCAGCAACCGGGTCCCCACCAGCCGCCGCTCATCCAACGTCTGCGTGATCCGCTCCAGCGTTCCTTCGGGCGGAATCAAATCGTTCCGCCGAATCCTCCCGACGAGGTCACCGTAAACGTGCGGTACGACGAGCACCCGGATCCCACCGGCGTCGGCAGCCTCGGTCGCCGGGACGCATTGGACCCGCGCCGCATCCGGTGCGACCTCGCGCGCCAGCTCCTCGAAGTCCTCCATCGTGACCGCACGACCGCGTGACCTCAGCAGCATCGGCCCGCGCACCTTCGCCTCGTCGAGCGACTCCGCATCCGCTCCACCGATCGCCGGCGCCCGGTTCTCGACGCGCGCGACGTACGGGACGCTCGTCTTCAGCACCCGGACCTGCCCGCGCGCGACATTGCCACGCCGTCCACCACCGGTCCGGTACGACGAGATGGCGACGCTGGTGCCCGAGCGCGGCGCGGCACCGTAGTACCGGAGCCGCCCGTCGGCCGTCCGTACTGCGGGCCCGAACTGCACGCCACCGGAGAACGCATCGATCCGGAAATGCCGATCGGTCTCACCGGAGTCGGCGAAAGTCGTCACCGGCTCCCAGGTCTCGACGCCGTCCTCGTCGGTCACCTCGACCGTGCACGGCTCCTCGGAGGGCACCACCGGATTCCGCTTCAGGGCGAACCGTTGTCCGGAAGTCCCGTCGGACCGGCCGAGCAGCTCGTGCCGGATCACCTCGGCGTGCATCATCGGGACAGTGCCGCCGATGGTGAACGCGGACGCCGAAAGGATCCGCGGCGAGGCCGTGTACGTCGGGCGCCCGTCGTCCACCGGAAGCAATCGGCACCGGATCCAGCCGGCCCGTTGCCGGGCGATGATCGAGGTCTCGTGCTGCGGCGGGACATGGATGACGACGTCACCCGCCTTGTTCAGGCCGCCGGTGTCGTCCTTGTCGAGATCGCATTCGGTCCAGCCGGAGCCGGTCCAGGCCTCCCAGACCAACGGCGGGTGGCGCGGATCGACACCGACGCCGGAAACGCTGCAATTCAGCCGGATGTTCACCGCGCAGGACGGCACCGCTTCGCTGAGGCCGATCAGCAGGGCGTCACCAGGGCTTGGTTCATCGGAAAAACAAGGGAATCCGTTCTTGCCGGAGAGCGCGGTGGTGAGATCGGCCGGCGTACCGTCGACCGGCGCCGCACCCGCGCGTGCGAAGGAACAGGGAATGATCTCCAGGTCCTGCGTGGTGGTGAAGACGATCGGTTCGTGGATGTCCGTCCGCGGCGTCGCGACCTCGGTCCCGGCCCGGACCAGCACGGTCTGCGGCTGCGGTGCGGACAGCCAGAACGTCGCCCCACCCCGGGCCGCCGCCGGTGGCCGCAGCTCGACGCCGATCAGCTCTAAGAATTTGACATAGTTCAAGTCGGGAACCCGGTTCACCCGGTAGATCAGCTGGTCGACCATCTGCGCGAACGCCTCGATCAGCGTCACGCCGGGATCGGAGACGTTGTGGTCGCTCCAGTCGGGGCATCGCCGCTGGACGAGCCGCTTGGCTTCGTCCACCAGCCCTTGGAAGGTCCTGTCGTCCAGATTCGGCGCGGGCAACATGTCAGACCCCCAGCTCGGCCGGCCGGTAACCAGCCACCGTCGTACCGGCGATCTCTTCGTCCGGGATCGTGTAGAAGGGGAAGACCAGGTTGCGCGGGTCGTTCGTCCCGAGGATCAGGTAGCCGACGTCGACATGGACCCGGCCGGACTCGATCTCGTCGTACAGCACGTTCACGTCCTCGACCGAGATCCGCGGCTCCCACTGCTCGAGCGCCTCGCGGACGTCGTACGCGATCTGCCCTGCCGTCGCCGCGTTCGCCGGGCCGAAGACGTGGTCGTGGATCCGGCAGCCGAACTCGGGCCGCATCGGGCGCTCGCCCTTCGCCGTCCCGAGGATGAGGCGGATCGCCTGCTCGATCTCACGTTCCCTGGTCACCAAGGCGATCCCGCCGGTGGCATCCGTGCCGACCGGGAAGGCCCAGCCGGCGCCGATGAAGTCGGTACTCATCTCACCCTCCGATCATGACGGTCGGCGCGCCCATCACGATCGGCGCACCACAAGCGGCCAGGTCACCCATCCGCGCGGCCGGCATCCCGCCGATCAGCACGGTCGGGCAACCAGGCGGGACGATCGCGCTCGGCGGATGCACCGCGGGCGGCGGGAACGAGCAGATGTGCGGCGTCCCCACCGTCGCGGCCGGCATCCCCGCGATCAGCACGGTCGGTACGCCGGGCGGCCCGATCACGCCGGGATGGCCGGTCGGATCGCCGACCCTGGCTGCTGCTGGCATCTTTGCCCCCTAGTTGATCTTGACCATCGCGGCGGAGACCGAGCACAGCGCGCCGCCCTTGACCTCGGTCTGCGCGCTGCCCTCGAGGGTGGTGTTCGCGCCCTTGAGCTGCAGGTTGCCGGTGGCGGTGACCGAGACCTCGCCACCTTTGAGTTCGAGCTTGGCGCTCGACGAGTCGATCGTGATGCCCTGGCTGCCCTCGATCTTGACGGTCCCGTCGGCATGCACGGTGATCGTCGTACTGGTCGCATCCAGGGTGACGCTGAGCTTCCCGTCGCCACTTGCCAGCGTGACGCCTTCGTGCTGGCCGTCCTGGTCGAGCAGGTCGATCCGATGACCCTTGCGGGACACGATCGAGCGCCGGTTCACCGCACCGGAGCCGGAGTCGATCGGGTCGATCCCCTTGCTGTCCGGGAGATCGACACCGTTGTACAGACCCCCTAATACATAAGGTCTTCTGAGATCACCCTGCTCGAACATGACCAGTACTTCGTCGCCGACCTCCGGCACGATCAGGGTGCCGCGGTCCTTCCCTGCGCCGGCTTGCACCGTCCTCGCCCAAGCGCTCACGTAGTCGTCGGAGAGCCAGGGCAGTGTCAGCTTCACGCGGCCGAGCTTCTCCGGGTCGTTGTTGTCGCTGACCTGACCGATGACGATGCCGGTTGGTGCTCGCTGACCGGTTGAGCCTGTGAGTCCCAGGAGACTCCGGTCGTGGGCACCAGTGACCGCGAAGGAGGTGGTGTAGCCGGTGGTCGGGTCGATGCGATGCCGCGTCGTGGTGACGGTGTACTTGCTGTCAAACGGCGCACCCAGGTTCTCGACCGTGATGGCCACGCCTGCCTTGAGAGTTGGGTTGCCTTGGGCAACACCGTTGAACTCCGCGAAGGCCCCCGCGATGCCTTCGGCGATGGCGGCGGCAGCTTGATCGACTTCAGCTTGAGTGCGATGCGGTACGTCGGTCGCGACGTACACCGGATCGCCGAAAGCGTGCGCGAAGTCGGCCGGATTCGCCTGGGGGAGTTCGGCCGTGGTGGTCTTCGCCGGCCTGCGCGTGGTGAGCGCCTTCTTGGTCGACAGATCCCAGCCGCGCACCTCGACCTCCTTCACCTGCCCGGCCGAGGTCAGCACCGCGCGGAACCTGAGCAGGTCGGTGCCGAGCTGAAGCACCAGCGGGCTCTGTTCGTTGCTCGGGGCACCCGATGCGGTGGCCGGTGGGCCGAAGTTGAACTTGCCGTCGCGGACGGAGACTTCGTAGCCGGCATCCGACGCCAGTCCGTCGAGCAGTTCCCAGTCGCTCATCCCGGCCTGCGAGATGTGCTCGAACACGGTGGTCGTCGGCTTGATCGTGCCGTTGGTGAAGCCGGCCCGTTGCGAGACCTTCTGGGCGATGTCCGACGCGGTCATCTGGTGGTAGCTGTTCGTCGTACGGCCTCTGAAAAGTCTGTGGGCCGGGTCGTAGCCTCTGATCACGGTGAACGATCCGCCGGTATCGAACTCTGCTTCCAGCGCGGTGATCTCGCCTGCCATCAGCAGTACGGCGGTCTGGCTGGTGCTCGTCATCACCGAGACCCTGACCGGCGAGCCGATCTTGGCCCCGGTCTTCTGCAACACCAGGTGATCGCCGTCACGGAACCTTATTTCAAAGAGATCCGGCAGGCGTTGGCTGTCGTCGACGTACACCGTGCTGAGCAGATTCACCACGTCCGCAGGCAAGGCCTGGCCGTTGATCTCGATCAGGCAGGTGTTCGTGATCGACATTCAGACCAGCTCCTCGGGCGCCGGCAGCACCATCACGGTCCCGATCGGCAACCGCATCGGATCGTCGACGCTGTTGTACTTCGCGATCGCCCGCCACATGGCCGGATCCCCGTACTCCGCGTAGGCCACCGATGCGAGCGTGTCGCCGTCGATCATCCGGTGCGACCTGCGCACCGACTGCCCACCAGACGTCGGGTTCTGCCGCCACGGCTCGTTCGGCATCTCCTCCATCGCGACGCTGCAGAGCGCGCGGATCGGCACTCCATCGGGGCTGAACAGCGTGTACTTAGCACTGACGGAAGTCACGAACGCCGGGAAGCTCGCGATCTTGCCCCACTGCAACACCACCAGCGGCGGCGTCGGCTTCTCCTTGCCGCGACTCTCCTCGGTCGGGACGCAGCAGCTGAACAGTTGCTCCACAGCCGCCACCACACTGCCGTCATGGTTGCCGGAGGCATCGAAGAACATTTCGACGGTGAGCTTGCACGGCTCGGCGCCACTGAACTCGGGTGGACCAGCAGACTTCGCCTTCTTGGCCGGCTTCCGCTCCCACTTGGCCGACTTCTGGATCGTCACTTCCTTGGGGTTGAACTGGAACTGGATCGTGCCGCGGTCCGCACCCTTGCCCCCGCCACTCTTCGGCGACGGGTCGAACATCTTCAGCTTCGCCTTCTCCAACTGCGCCCGCCCACCGCCGCCCGGATCCGTGGGCTGGGCGCCACCCGCGGTCGTGGTCAACGCGATCGGGTTCGTCATCCGGCCACCTTCTTCGCGGTGAACCCGTGATGGGCGATCTCGAGCGTCTCCAGCGCCACCTTCGGCGAGTCGAGGTTCAGGCCGGGACCGCTCCACTTCACCGGGATCACGCCGAGCAATCCCCACTGGGCCACGGTTTTCCGCTCGGCCGTCATCGCGGTGATACTCGCGGTCTGCGGCTTCACGCCGGTCGTCATGCTCGCCAGCCAGGCCATCACCTCGGTGGTGTCCTTGCAGAGCGGCCGGGTCAGCTTGATGTTGGTGTACTTGATCCTGGTCGGCAACTGCCAGATGAAGCCGTTCTGCCCGCCCTCCTCGCGCTGCTCCAGCACGATCTCCAGGCCGAGCCCCTCACAGCTGTTGAACGTCCCGAGCCGCGCGTCGTCGATGGTCACCCCGAAGCACACGCTCACCGCCGGTTCCGGATAGCTCTGCGTCATCCCGCCACCCCCTCCATCAGTGCCACCGGTCCGTCACCCGGCCGGCCCGCTCCCGATCCAGCCACAACTCGGCCCGCAACTTCGCCGTCAACGGTTCGTACAACCGCTTGGCCAACTCCTCCACCTCAGCCGCACTAACCGCCTTACCCGGTGCCGCTGTTGCTGGAGCCGGCGCCGCTTGAGCCGGCGCAGCTTGATCTGGCGCTGCTTGATCTGGCGCGGCCTGTACTGCGGCCACCGGTGCCTCATCCCTCTGTACGACGCTCTCCGACGTCGCCTGCCCCCCGAACATCTGCTGCAACGAAACAGCCTGCACGCTCTCGGCCTCAACCCGCTGAACGGCCGGCCCCGCGTGAAAACTCTCCCCCGCCGACCAAGACAACACCTGCTCCTGCGGCGCTTCTGTCACAGAGCTGTCCTGCGCCTGTCCAACTGCCTGTCCTGCGCTGACCTGGCTGCCTGGTACAGCCCCCGTCCGGCTACTACTAGGCACCCGAAGCCCCGGATGGTCATAAACAACCCGCTGCACAGCGGGCGGCACACTCACGGCGTTGGTCGTCCCCTGCACCCCCGGCACCGTCAACGGCGTCGCACTAGCCAACGGCACAACAGCATCCGCCCCGCCCCGCACCGGCGGCGGCCACAACAACTCAGCCGCCCCTCCTCCAACCCGCTGCACCACCGACTGATCCGCCACCCGCTGCACGGACCCCGCATCGCCCGCGCGCTGCACGAACCGCCCGTCGGTCGCCCGCTGCACGAACCGCCCGTCGGTCGCCCGTTGCACGGACCGCCCGGCCCCCGCGCGCTGAGCGGACTGCGCTTCGCCCGCCCGCTGCGCCACCGGCCCGAGCTTGCCCGCCCGGTTCGCCAGCAGTTCAACCTGCAAAGACTCCGGCACCCGCTCATCAGCCACCCGCTGCACGGGGAACTCCACCCGCGAATCCGCCGCACCGCCGGCAACCACAGGCAACCCGTCGTGACCCTCCTCTGCCCGCTGCACAGTCTCACCGTCGTCCTGCGGCCCGCCCAACGCCGACACGAACGCCGACTGACCCACCAGCGGCACCTGCTCCACAACCGGCTGCACCGATTCGCGCTGCCCACCATCTCGAGCCGCAGCGTGCTCATGATGATCCTGCGGAGACTCAACCACCCGCGAAACCACCGGCAACCCCGCCGACGCAAAAGAGCTCTGCACGTCAACAACAGGCGCAGACCGAGCCTCAATCACCGGAAGCTCTCCCGCCCGCCCCCCAGTACCCCCACCCACCGCCGGCAACGAGAACGTCCGCACCGCCGCCGATGCCCCCTCCACCGCCCGCTGAACCACCCCACCGTCTCCGCTCAACCGCCGAACCGCCTCAAAATCCCCCGCCACCCGCTGAACGGGGACAGCCCTTTCACTCAATCCTTGGACCGACTCAAAACCCCCAGCCGTCCGCTGAACCGGAACAAGGCCCTCACCCGATCCCCGGACCGACCCAAAACCCTCAGCTGATCGCTGAACCGAAGCAAAGCCCTCACTCGATCCCCCGACCGACCCAAAACCCTCAGCTGATCGCTGAACCGAAGCAAAGCCCTCACCCGATCCCGGGACCAGCCCACTGCCCTCAGCTGATCGCTGGACAGCGGCAGAACTCTCCGCCGATCCCCGAACCGGCTCAAAGCCTCCAGCTGTTCGCTGAACCGGAGCAAAGCCCTCGGCCGATCTCTGGACCGGCGCAGAAGCCTCCACCGCCCGCTGGAGCACCGCAGAATCCCCGCCGGCTTGCTTGGCTGCCGCAGAATCCACGGCGGCTCGGTTGACCGACACGGCATCCTCGGCGGCTCGGTGGACCGGTGCAGACTGCTCAGCTGATCGCTGGACCGATGCACCCCACTCAGCCGATCTCTGAATCGGCGCAAGCCCCTCCACCGCCCGCTGCACCGGTGTAGACCCATCGCCCGTTCGCTCGACCCTCGCAACCCCGTCCGCCTCCCGCTGGACCGGCGCGAATCCTTCAGCCGCCTGCTGGACCGGCACAAACCCTTCAGCCGAACTCTGGATCGGTGCAGACCCGTCGACCCTTTGGACCGGGGGAAGGCTCTCGGCTGCTCGCTGAACCGGAGGAGGCTGCTCGGCTGCTCGCTGGACGGAGGAGCTCGCACCGCCGCTTCCCGTAGTACTGAAGTTCGCCGCGCTCGGCGGCAGGGTGAACTCATGCCGCTGCTCGACCGGCGCCGGCTGTGCATAGTTGCCGATCTCGCCGGCGGGCGCATCCACCGTCAGCGCATGCCCGAGCGGCGCCAGGAACCGCGGATCCTGGTGCGCCGACAGCGACTCCCGAAACGATGCTGCGGACACCACCGGCGCCAAGTCCTCAGTAGACCGCTGCAACGGCGGCAGATCCTCCCACGCCGCCCGCAGCCCACCACCCCCGAACGCACCACCAGCAGCGTCCCACTCGCCCGTCGTGCCGGCAATCTCGGCGCCACCTGCGGACCCACCTCCGCCGTCCATGCTGTTGCCCCCAGCAACCGAAGACGGTGCGGAAGTGGAGCGACGGAAGGGCCAGGGCATGGTTTACCTTCCGGGGTGGGTGCGGGTGTTCAGGGTGGCGATCTCGTCGACGAAGCGGCGGCGTTCGGGGTGTTCGAGGTCGAGGATCTCCTCGCGGGACCAGTGGAAGTGGTAGGCGACGTACGCGACCTCGGAATACAGCTGCTCGGCCGCGTACGTCACGATTCCCCCAGGCGACCACCGGCCAGGTCGATCGCGAACGCGTGCCCGCACGCCGGGCAGTTCACCCCCGCACGGGTATGTCCCTCTTGATTCACCCGGCGATACAAGTCCTGCAAAAAGGCGAGATCCGCCGCGAACAGATCCTCGATCACCCCGGCATGGATATCGGTATGACTCCCCAGCCGGGTCACGACACGACCGAGCAGAACCACCGTCAGGTACGCCGGGTTCTCGCGCACCCGGTCGTCCCGCAACGGCACCAGTTCGTCGCGTGCCGTCGCCAGCCGCATCACCCCGTCGCGATGCACCACACCCGCCGAGTCGACGTACCCGCGCGGCAGCACGAACGGGAACTCAGTGCGCAGCACGTCGACCGCGACCGGCGCCGCGGCAACCTCCTGCGCCACCGCGGCGCTCGCGTTCGCAGTACCGGGGTCGAGCGTGGCAGACGTGGTGCGGCGCATCACTCCACCTCGAGCCGCTCGCAGGTGACGACCAGCTTCTCGGTCATCACCGAGGTGTCACCGGCCTTCATCGTGCCGATCTCGAGGCTCTTCGGCCAGGCGTTGGTGAGCTTGTACCGCTTCAGCGGCGCGCCCTCGTAGTCGTACACGATGATCGCACCACCCTTACGGACCGCGCCCATCTTGCCGAACTGGGAATCCTTGATCCACTTGTCGAAACTCGTGTCCGAGGAGAGTCCGCGGGTCAGCGTGATCTCCGGCGCCTTCCAGCGACCGGGCAGCTTCTTGATCACATACTTGCCGTCGGCACCGTTTTCCTTGAGTTCGATCACGTCTTGTTCCATCTTCAAGCCGCTGATCTCGGTGATGCTCTTGATCTGGATGCCGTCGAACTCCAGCCCGAAGGAGTGACCGACACCGGAGTCCATGTCCGGAAGAGCCATGACTGGTTACCTTTCTGCGAAGCCTGAAGAGAAGCTGGTGGTCACTCGCTGACCAGGCTGGTGCCGCCGGAGAACTGCGACAGCCGGAAGATGACGAACTCGGCCGGCTTCACCGGCGCGACCCCGATCTCGCAGACCACCTGGCCGGCGTCGATCCCCTCGGACGGGTTGGTCTCCGCGTCGCACTTGACGAAGAACGCGTCGTCCGGCGTCTGCCCGAACAGGGCTCCGTTGCGCCACTCGTTCACCAGGAAGGCGGAGATCGTACGCCGTACGCGGGCCCACAGCGCCTCGTCGTTCGGCTCGAACACGACCCAGTTGGTGCCGCTGAGAATGGACTCTTCGAGATAGTTGAAGAGCCGCCGCACGTTCAGGTAGCGCCAGGCCGGATCGGACGACAACGTCCGTGCGCCCCAGACCCGATTGCCGCGCCCGGGGAAGGTCCGCAGGACGTTGATGCCGACCGGGTTCAGCAGATCGTGCTCCGCCTTGGTGATCTGTACTTCGAGGCTCACAGCGCCCCGGATGATCTCGTTGGCGGGCGCCTTGTGCACACCACGGGTGTCGTCGTTGCGGCCCCAGATGCCGGCCATGTGCCCGGACGGCGGCATGAACCCGAGGTGCCCGGTGCCGGGATCGGCCGTCTTGATCCAGGGGTAATACAAAGCCCCGAACGCCGAGTCGTAGCCGGCCTTGTCGACCAGCCACTCCTTCACCTGCTGGGCATTGAGCCCGGGCGGCGAGTCGAGGATCGCGATCCGGTCGCCCATCAACTCGCAGTGCGCGAGCATCGCCAGCTGGACCGCCTGGACCGTCTCGAGGTCGATCGACCCCTGCTGGTACGCGCTCATCAGATCCGGTACGCAGAGCATCGTGATCTCGTCGACTGCCTCGAGCCCGCCGAACCCGGTCCGGTCGGAGACGTCGCCGACATAGTCCTCGGCCGTCAACCGCGGCGAGGGTACTGCGGGCGCCGGCGGCGGACTGGTGAGCGCGACCTCACCATGCGCGGGCTTCTCCAGCGCTGCCCCGGTGATCTCCTCGATCTTGACCAGCTTCGAGTTCGCGTTCACCACCGTGGCGACGTTCGTCTTGCCGCGCGACAAGGTCAGCCGGTCGAACTCCTCGGCCTGGTTGCCGTTCTGCTTGACGACGATCTTGAACATGTCGTCGGACGGGTTCTCGCCGCCGGCGTCGGTGATCTCGACGCTCACCTCGCCCGGCGACTGCGCCGGATCGAGCGCGACCACCCGGAACCGGCCCAGCATCGCCTGCGGCCCGGCGGGCAGTTCCTTGCGCCCACGCTTGCTGTCGGTGGACTCGGCACCACCACCGATCCGTACGACGTAACAGTTGCCGCCGCCGTTCAGGAAGTACCCGTAGACGGCCTGCGCCAGATACGAACCGGCCACGAAGCCGCCGAACGTATCGGTGAACGCGGTCCAGTTGCTGATCAGCGTCGCGGTGTTGAAGGGGCCGTCCTCGGCGAGCCCGACGAACGCGGCCACCGCCGTACCGACACCCTCGAGCGGGCGGGCGCCCGATTCGACTTCTTCCACATACACACCTGGTGACAGGTACGTCGGCATGCTTCCCCTCCTCGATCAGGATTTGCTCCAGCCTGATCGCCACCCCTGCCGAGCCCGGCGACCAACCGGACGCAGACCAGGGCACTCTCGATTGCCCGAAGGGGAAGTCCGAGCCGCCAGGAGGGCAACTCAGCAGTCGAGGTCGATGGTCCGCGTGAACGGGTCGATGGCGGCGGAGTTGTCGTCGGCCTTGCTGGCGCGGTCCGCTGCCTCGGTGTCGTGCATCTCCTGGAGCTTGGTCGACAGCTCCGCTTCCAGACCTGTCTTCCCGCAGCCCGTGATCGAGTACGCCCGCCGCGTCGTACCGTTGTACGTCCGCAGCCTTCGCGCATGATCCTGCTCATGCGGCCCCAGCACGTCCCGCAGGAACGCGCGCACCCGCTGCTCCTGGCATTCGTTCAACCCGTCCGGCACCGACGGCATCCGGATGTCCACATCGACGTGATAGGTCACCGCGATCGTCCCGGTTGCCCGCAGACAAGGATCCTCGTCCGGGCAGTCACACCCCTTGGCCCGGACGATCTTCGGCTTGCTCACGACGCTCGTGCCGCCGTCGTAGTTCCCCTTGGTCTCCCCGTGCAGACTCACATTGACCGGTCCACCCCGCAGCGCGATCGACACCGCCCGGTTCCCGGCTGTCTGCTGCAGCGCGATCACTCGCTCGTACGGCGTACCGCCGCCCGCCGCGCGCGCCGCAGTACCGGCGTCTTTCCGTACGCCGGACAGCAAGGTCTTCCTGCGGGCATGCACTTCTCCAGTGCACCCGCTCGACCCCTCCGCTGTCTACCAGCGGCGTCAGCTCTCCTCTTCTTGCGCCTCTTCCTCCTCACGCTGCACGAACGCCCCCTGCACCTCTTCCTCCTTCTCCTTCTCCTCCTCAGCGGGCGCCTCATCTCGCTGCACACCGACCACGGGCATGGGCGCCGCCATCACCCTGTCAGCGTTGGCCGAGGCCTCCCGCTCGAACCGGTCCGACGGATCGCTCACCTTGATCCCACCCGGCGCCGACGACCCCTCCACCGGCCCACTCCGCTGCTGCACCACATGCGTCAACTCATGCGCCAGCATCGTCTTCCCAGCGTCCGACCCCGGGTCGTACTTGTCCCGCTGAAACACCACGTTGCTCCCCACGGTGTACGCGTGCGCATTGACAGCCTTGGCCGAATCATGAGCAGCCGAGTCGTCATGCACCCGAACATCCCCGAAATCGGCCCCCAACCGCCCCTCCATCTCCCCCCGAACCTCAGGCTCCAACGGCCGCCCCCCACCAGAAATCACGTCATGCACCGGCGACCTTTCTTCCTCCACCATCGCCGTCACCCCACTGTTCCCCACAGCCCGCTGCAACCCCAACATCCCCACCCCACCCAACACATCAGTACGCCCCTCAACAGCCGCCTTCCCCTGCTGATCCGAAACCAACTCCTCAACCCGCCCACCCTTAGGCCGAAGAGCCTTCTCCTCAACATCAAACCCGTGCTCATGCATGACAAAGCCTTTCTCACGTTCATCGGAGCCCATTCGGGCCACTGAAGTTGGGGCCGACGTCGAGGAGGTAGGTCGGGTTCTTGTCCCCGACCTTCTCGCGGCCGCTCTTCCGGCCATTGCAGGACGTGCAGAGGCCGGACAGGTTCTCGATCTCCCTGAGGAATTTCTTCCGTTCGTCCTGCGTCATGAACCGGCCCCCCGCCTCCTTGTTCCAATGCTGCACAACAGCTTGACCGTGGTCGAGGGCGAAGCGACCGGTGTCCGAGCGGCGGTCGGCGGGGTGCGCATCCCGGCCGAAGCCGGGGCACCAGTAGATGTCGACGTTGTTGCTCATCGGCCCGGGGGGAAGATTCCTGTGCTGCAGCAGGTATTGCTTTTCCCGGTGAGCGTCGGTCGTCATCCGATCGAAGCCTTCGTAGAACACCTTGCGGATCTGCTTCTGATACTTCGGATGAACCTTGTCGTCGAGCACGTACTCACCGCCGGTCAGCTCCGTGATGTCCCACTTGGCGCCAAGCCGGATGGTTTCCTTCTCGACCTCGTCAACCGTGTTCTCCAGGTCGCGCCGGGTCTCCCGTTCGAGTTTGGCGGAGTCGCCCACCTGTTTGGCGCTCGCGAAGGCCGCCTCGGCCGTCGCGACCTTCCCGCGCAGTCCGCTGAGGTGGCTGGTGATGCCGGGATTGCCCTTGGCTTTGGGGTTCTCCAGCGCGCGGTCGATCCGGGCCATCAGCTCCGCCGCCGTGCTCGCGAGCATGACCCGGTACGCGCCGCCGCGTTGCTCGACGTACAGATGGTGGGTCCGTCCTTCCATGCCGACCGGCCGGCGCCGGCCAACTGCCTTGAAGATCGCGTTCCGCACGGCGTCGAGACCGGCCGTGACCTTGCCCTTGGCCCAGTCCTTGCCCTTCTCGACCTTGCCCTTCACGTAGGCCTTGCCGGCGGCGATCTTCTTCTTGGCCTTGTTGCCGAGGCTCTTGAGGCCTCGGATGACGGGGCCGGCCAGCTTCAAGCCGGTTTTGATGACGAAGTCGAGGGCCTTGTTGACTGGTTTTTGGAGTTTTTCTACTATTTCGCGGATCTTCTGGCCGATCCCGCCGAGGCCGATGACGCTGGCCAGGAAGCCGATGATGATCGGGACCATCTGGCCGAGGACGTCGTTGATCTTGTTGACGACGCCGGAGACGTTGCCGCGGACGATGTCGGCCGCCGAATCGATCACGGTGTTGACGAACTTGAGGATCCGGCTGCCGTTGGTGACGAAGAACATGATCACGTCGTAGATCAGCTTGCAGGCCTTGATGAACGCGGCGGCCGGGTTGAGCAGCCCGATCAGCCAGGTGATGCCGGCGGTGATGATCTTCGTGATGACGAAGTCCTTCACCTGTTCGAGGATCATCTCCTTGATGTCGCCGAGCTTCTCGATCAGCATCTGCCACAGCCCCGCGATCCCTTCGCTGCGGAGCTTCTGGAAGATCTCGACGCCCTTCTCCATCGCCGCCATCGCCGGTTCGCCGATGTTCTTCACCAGCCGGTTGCGGATGTTCGCCCAGGTCAGCCCGAACAGCGACAGCAGCAACTGGAGAATGCCGCGCACGTCGAACTTGTCCGGCAGCGTCACCCCACCCTCGGCCAGGGCGCCGAACAGCCACGACATCAGCCCCTTGCGCAGATGGTCGAGGATGTTGTCCTTGAACTTGAGGATGCCGCCCTTCACCCCGTCGATCAGGTTCGACAGGAAGCCGACCGGGTTCTTGATGATGTCCCCGACCACCCCGGCGGCCTTGGCCAGCACGTCCTTGAGCATCGAGACGAGCCCGCGAATCGTGTCGATGACCGCCTTGATCGCACCGATCGCCTTGTCGACCAGGCCCTTGTTCTCGGCCTGGAGCTCCTCGATCCGCTCGTCCAGCCCCTTGCGCGCCTCGCTGTACTTCGTCGCCAGCGTCTCCACCAGCGCGTCCTGCTTGGAATCGACGTCGCTCTCGAGTTCGGAGAACTTCTCACCGATCTCCTTCGACGCCTCGGACCCGACCTTCTGCAGATCGGCCGGCAGGCTCTTCACGTACGTCGCGATCTCGTTGCGCCCCGCCGCGATCCGCGCCTTCGCCGCGGTCAGGTCACCCCCGACGATGTCCGCGACCCGCGAGATCACCCCATCCATCTGCTTGAGGTAGATCTCCCGCCCGGCCTCGTAGAACTCGTTCACCTTGTCCGGCATCCCGAGCAGCTTGTCCTTGGCCCATCGCAGCCCGCCGAGCCAACCGCCGTACCGGTCTTCCTTGTACGCCGACATCTTGGCCGCCACGTACGTCTCGAAGGCACTCCGCGCCGCCTTCTCACCCTTCTCGAACTCGGCGTCGACCTTCGGATCGATCCCGTCCAGGATCTTCTTCACATCCGCCTCGGCCGCCGTGAAGATGCCCTGGATCTTGGTGGTTACCTCGGCCCGCTTCGCCTCGTCCTTGGACTTGGTCTTCCCCTTGTCCGCAACGAGTTTCGCCAGCGCGGCCGCCTTCGAGCCCTGCATTCCAGCGACCCCGGCCTTGGTCTCGGTGCCGGCCTCGGCCTTGTTCTGCTCGATGGTCTTCTGCTCTTCGGCCCGGAACGCGGCCGGTGCCGTATCGGCATGCGCGGCCGCAGTCTGCTTGTCGGCTAGGGCCCCTTGGAACTGCGGTTCGTTCGACTGCGCCAACTGCTGGTCGGTCACCTCGGCGTCGGCCATCTCCTGATTGGCCTGGTGTTTGCCGGCCTCCAGGTTGGTCTGCTCCGGCGGCGCCACCTTCGGAACCGCCCCGGCGGCCGGAATCGCGGCGGACCGCCCGGGATCCTCGGTCTCCAGCGGCGTGACCGGTTTGGGGACACCCTTCGACGTGTCCTCCGGAGCCCTGGTCGCGGTCTCGATGTCCTTGGCCTGGCCCTCCTTGCCCTCGCCGACCATGCCCTTGATCTCGCCCTTGACCTCACCGGCCTTGCCCGACTCCTTGTAGTTGTCGGCCTCCTTGAGTGTCTTCGGCGACTTGGCCTCGATCGCGGTCTTCACCGCGGCGATGAACGCCTTCTTGTCGAATGTCCCTGCCTGCTGCGCATCCATCGTGTCGGCCTTGGCAGCCTTGGCCTGGGCACCCAGGTCGCCGGTCGGTGGCAACGCGGCGTCCTGCGCCTCCTTGGCCTTCGCCGCGGCCGGCGGATGCGCCCGCTTCGCCTTGGCGAACCCCTTCACATTCCCGGTCACCCCGGTGAACGCAGGATCCTGCTCCGGCCGTACGCCGGTAGGCGGCGCCGGCGGCTCCAGCAACTGCGCCCCCGACAACGGCGCCATCGCAGCCGCCCCTCCGCCGCCACCAACTCCGCCGCCACCACCGCCTGAGCCCGCACCTCCGGACCCGCCGCCGCCCGTAGCCTTGGCCCCGCCTTTGCCACCACCCGGCTTGACCGGCTTGGCACCGGCCTTTCCCAACGGACTGACGGCCGGTACGGGTTTCGCCGGCGGCACCGCCTTCTTCGGCGCGACCGATCCCGGCCCGAATCCGGTCGTCGTCACCGCCAGCGCCGAGGCCGGCGGTTTGAGCCCTTCAAGATCAACCGGTACGCCGGCAGCCTTCGCCGCCTTCAGCCCTTTCTCCACCGTGTCGATCGCCGGTTCGTCATGGCGGATCTCTACCAGCGCAGCGTCGATTTCACTGGTGCCGTCGCCACCGGGCGCTTTGAGCTTCGCCTCCAGCAACGCGTTGACGGCGGCATTACCCGCCTTCCGCTGCAACGCCAGCAACCCCGGTGGAACGCGCGACCGATCGGCCGTGGCCCGCCGCTTACCTTCGGCAAGGGCGTCGTTGACCTCGGCCTTCACAGAAGAACCCGTCGGGCGCACGGCGGCCATCTCCCGAGCGTGCAGCTCCCGCGTACGGCGTACCGGCACCACACAGGCACTCGTCCGGGCAACCATCTCTGCCCGAAAGGACCCTCTCCGCCACCGCGCCGAGCCCGTCATCCGCCCGGCACCTGCTTGCCTGATGCGACTTCGGGCCGGGCCTGCTCATCCGGAGCGGCCGCGCCGGGTCCCGGACGGTGAGCTTCGTCCTGGGTCGGTGTGTCACCGTCCCGACCGATGTGCCCGGCGGCGCCAACCGGCTGGAGCTCGGTCTCTACGCGAACCCGGTCGGCCCCTTCAACGTCCTTCTCGGGTTGCGTCCGCTCGGGTTCGGGCAGCCCGGGTTGGGTCCGGACGAGTGGGTCCATTCGCTCGAACTCGGGCTGCTGCGGTTGTTCGGATTGGGTGTTGTTGTGGATGAGAGGTTCGGTGTTGTTGTGGATGAGAGGTTCGGTGTTGTTGTGGATGAGGTAGGTGCCGCGGTGGGTGACGTGGAGTGTGAATCCGTAGCGGGTGGTCCATTCGAGGGTGTCGTCGTCGAGGCGCGTGACGTTCCAGCCGCCGTGGGTCTTGATCCGGTGGCTCAGTCGCCCGAGCGGCGTGAGGTTGTCGGTGCTGGTTTGTCCTGGGG
>NZ_JBEXSJ010000031.1:0-100048 GCF_040613535.1 Kribbella sp. NPDC006257 | reverse complement strand
GCCGGACCCCGGGCGGGTGCCGGACCCCGGGCGGGTGCCGGTCCCCGGGCCGGGTACCGCAACCGGGGGGGGTGCCGGAGCCGGGGGTGTGTGGTTAGGCGGCGGGGGTTCGGCGGCGGGGGTGGTCGGTGGGGGGTGCTTGGCCGGTGAGGCGGGCGTTTTCGGCCATCCGGTCGAGGCGTTCGCGGCGGCCTGGGGGGAAGGTGACGATCATGATGACGAAGGCGAAGAGGGCGGCGCCGATGATGATCCAGCGGAGGTTGTGGCTCTTCTTGGTGGTGTCGCTGTCGGCGGCCGAGTTCTTCGGGGTGGTGGTGGCCGACGGCTTGGTGGCGCCACCCTTGGCGGCCGGAACCGACATTTGGTAGACCGCTGAGCCCTTGCCTTCGCTGCCTACCAGGACCGAGTCGGTGCCGTCGGGGCCTACCGCGACCGATTCGCCCTGGGCCAGCGGGGTGGCGGCGCGGCCGACGACCTTGGGCGTCTCTCCCCAGGTGACCCGGGCGATGTCCACGTAGCTGCGGAGGACCACGGTCTGGCCGTCTGGCAGGAAGGTGCCGTCGGTGACGCCGGCTGGTCCGTCGGCGAGCTTGGTCAGCTCGTTGGTGCCTTCGCGGGAGGCTTCGTCGGGGGCGGCGTAGAAGCCGCCGAGGCCCTTCGCGACCTTGGTGACGAAGAACATCTGCTTGGTCTCCGGCGCGATCAGCAGCGTCTCCGCATCGTGCGCGCCGTCGGGGTACTTGAAGTCGTAGCGGTGGAACTTCACGTTGGTGGCGTCCGCGAGCTTCATCGGCTCGGGGATCGTGTACACCTCGATCATGTCCCGGTTGGCCTTGTTGTCACCGATGTCGGCGATGTAGATCGTGCCTTCGCTGTCGACTGCGATCGCCTCGACGTCCTTGACCGGAGCCTTGAAGCTGAGCTCCGCCTTGACCTTGCCGCTGGCGTTGATGCCGAAAACGCGGGCGGTGTCACCGGAGTCGTTCACCGTCCACCACAGGCCGACATACTTCTGGCTCTTCGCCAGTCCCGAGGACTCGTCGATCCGCTCGTCGCGGATGGTGAACAGCTTCTTCGGCTCCGGCGGCGGATCAGCCAACGGCACCTGCACCGCGACCTGCTGCCGAGCAGCCGCCTGCTGAGCCGCGGCCGGCTGGCGAGCGAACTGCCGGGGAGCGGTTTGCTGGAGGGTGGTCGCCGTGGCCGAACCGGCGGGTGCCGCGGCACCTGCCAGGCTCAGCAGGGTCACGGCGGTCACGGTCAGGGCGTTTCGCAGCAAGCTCAGAACACCGCCTCGCGGTTGGGATCCAGGACCAGCTCCGCCAGCCTTGGTGTGACTTGCCACTCGCCGGTCAGCGCGGCGTACTCCGCCCGGACCTCCGGACCCACCGGCGCACCCGTCCGGGCAGCCCGCAGCAGCAGATTGCGCGGCGTGTGTTCACTGTCCACGAACTGCACCACCTCTACCCGGTAACCGACCTGACGCAACACGGCTGCTCGCAGCGTATCCGTGAGGACGTCAGCGAACCGCTCACGAACGATGCCATATCTGGTGAGAAGTCCGTAAGGCGGCGGTGGTTCGACGCTCTTGAGCTGCTTTTGGATGTCGTGGTGGCAGCAAGGTGCCGCGAGCACCAGCGGCGCCTGCCAGCCGACCGCTCGGGCCAGCGCGTCGTCGGTGGCCGTGTCGCAGGCGTGCAGCGCCAGCACCACGTCCGGCGGTGTCTCCAGCTCGGCCTCCGCGATCGTCGCGTCGACGAAGCGCAGATGGTCCTGCCAGCCGAGCGCGGCGACGCGGCGGGTGTTCCGCAACCGGGCGGCCGGCGTGCGATCGATACCGGTCATCCGCACGTCGTGACCGGCCTCGGTCAGCAGGTGGTACGCCGCGAGCGTGAGGTACGCGTTGCCGCAGCCGAGGTCGACCACCTGGAGCGGCCGGCCGGCCGGGATCCGCCTGGCGGCCAGTGCCTCGTCGACCGCCGGCGCCAGCAGCTTGCAGAACTCGTCGATCTGCTTGTACTTCGACTGCCGCGACGGCTTGACCCGGCCGAGGTGGTCGCTGATCCCGAGCTCGATCAGGAACGGCGCGGCCGGATCGAGAGCACGCTGCTTGACCCGGTCGTGCCCGGTCTTCTGCTCGTGGCTCTCGGCCTGCCGGTGCAGGAGCGACTTGCCCTTCTTGGTGTAGCGCAGCCGCAGGGTCTCGTCGGTCGTCTCGACATGCCAGTTCCCGTACGGCGCCTCGAGCAGGCTGTCCACCGACTCGGCCGCGACCGTCCCGGCCGCCGCGTTCCGGGTGTGCGCCTGGCGCTCGTCGTACTCGGTGATCTGCAGGTGCCGGACCCCCTTGAGGTCGACGTACCGCAGTTCGACCCGCTGGTACTGCGGGGCGTCCGAGCCCCGGCGGCGGCCGGAACCGATCGCCCGGACCAGCGTCTCCGGAGCCAGCAGCGCGCCACGGATCACGTCCCGTGGGCCGGAGCCGTCGTCCGGCTCGCCGATGGGGTCGCCCGGACCCGACTCTGCCTGCATCGCGCCATTGTCGCTGACCGCTCCAACCGATCACAAAACGGTATCGCCGACCGGCGTCAAGAGCCCACGCCAAAGCACCGGCACCGGATCCCCGGAAGCCGGCGGCAGGGTTGCGCCGGGGCCGGATGGCGGGCGGCCAGGTCATTGCAGGGTCTCGTCTTCGGCGAGCAGGTTGAGGGTGCGCAGGCGGGCCTCGATGCCGCCGGGCTGGCGACCCAGTTCCTTGACCAGGACGTCCTTACCGACACCGTCGTTGAAGAGCTGGGTGAGGCGTTCCTCGTCCTCGGGGACCCAGCGGCGGAACGCGTTCGGATAGGTCTTGCGGGCCTCCTCGATCCGGCGGCCCATCGAGCGGGAGTCGAGCATCTCCAGCGACTGGATCCGGCCCTGGCGATGCCGGCCGACCTCCTCGCCGTCGCGCCAGAACACCACCACACCGTCGTCGAACGTCATCAGATCGGCGGGCACGTCGCAGTAGTCCGTGTCCTCGAGTGTTACCCGCAGCATGGCTGCCTCCTGCTCTCCGCGGCGCCCGGCCCCGATGACCGTGGTCTTTACCGCTCACCGGAGAAGATGCCGCGATCGGGCCGCCCCAGAAAGGCGACTTCCAAGCCTGTGGACAACCAATCGCAAGATCGGTTTGCAAAATCTCTTTGCAAACCGATTTTGCAGTCCTAGACTCACCACCATGAGCGAAGACGCAAAGAAGACGGTCGAGCTGGACGCCCAGCTCCTGCGCACCCTGGCCCACCCGATGCGCAACCGGATGCTCGGCCTCCTCCGCGTGCACGGCCCCGCCACCGCGACCACGCTGGCCACCCGCCTCGGCGTGAACACGGGAGCAACCAGCTACCACCTACGCCAGCTGGCCGAGGCCGGCCTGGTCGTCGAGGACGACACCCGCGGTAACGCAAGGGATCGCTGGTGGA
Organism: Kribbella sp. NPDC006257; assembly: GCF_040613535.1. NCBI lineage: Bacteria > Bacillati > Actinomycetota > Actinomycetes > Propionibacteriales > Kribbellaceae > Kribbella > Kribbella sp. NPDC006257. The sequence goes on along the minus strand of NZ_JBEXSJ010000031.1, from coordinate 96,587 downwards.
AGTCCGCCCACCAGGGCACGGAGTTCGACAAGAGCCAACTGCTCGAGGAGGAGCCGGAGCTCGCCCTCGGGTTCCTGCACGGCGTCGGACAGATTTACGCCGAGAACATGTTCCAGGCCATAGACGCCCTGCAGACCCAGACGCCCGAGTGGCGCGAGGCGACGCTCATCTCCGACTACTTCTTCCACCTCTCCGCCGCCGAGACGCAGCAGATGCTCACAGAGGTGCTGGCCGTGCTGGAGAAGTACCGCACCGAAGACCTCACTGCACCGATCCCCGAGGGCGCCAAGCAGGTCACCGTCCAGATCCAGGCCTACCCCCGGGAAACCCGATGAGCACAGTCACCGAAGCACCAGAACAGACCACAGCAACCCCGCGTACGCCGTACCGGGTGCCCTTGATCGCCTATCTGGTGGCCAACGTCGTATCGCTCTGCGGCACCAGGGTGAGCGCCATCGCGATCCCCTGGTTCGTCCTGGTCACCACCGGCTCACCGATGAAGACCGGCTTGGTCGCGTTCGCCGAGATGACCCCACTGGTGCTCTGCAAGGCGTTCGGCGGCCCGCTGATCGACCGGATCGGTGGCCGAAGGATCAGTGTCAGCGCCGACCTCGCCAGCACGTTTGTCGTCGCACTGATCCCGCTGCTGCACACCCTTAACCTGCTGTCCTTCCCCGCTCTCCTGACACTTGTGGCCATCGCGGGCGCTCTGCGCGGTCCTGGCGATGCTGCGAAGCACACGCTCGTCCCAGACATCGCCGCGGCCGCCAAGGTCCCGCTGGAGCGAGTGACCGGCCTGGAGAGCACGACGGAAAGGCTGTCGGGCTTCATCGCCTACGGCATCGCCGGTGGACTCATCACGCTGGTCGGCACGGTCAACGCCCTCTGGGTCGACGCCATCTCGTTCGCCGTCTGCGCAGCCCTGATCCGCATCTGGGTACCGAAGCCCACCGAAGCCACCAAAGCCGTCAAAGCCACCGAAAGCACCGAAGATGACAAGCCCAGCTACCTCGAGGAGCTCAGAGAAGGCTGGCAGTTCCTCCGCAAGGACAAGCTGATGATGCCGCTGGTCGTGATGATCGCCGTCACCAACCTGCTGGACGCTGCGATAGGCGCAGTACTACTTCCCGTCTGGATCAAGGACCACGGCTTCGGACCCGGTCACACCAGCCTGATCCTGCTCTCGTTCGGCATCACCGCGACCCTGTTCGCACTGCTGGCGTCCGCGATCGGCAACAAGCTCCCGCGCAAGGTGGTCTTCACAGTCGCCTTCCTGATCTGCGGTGCGCCCCGCTTCGTCCTGCTGGCCTTCGATGCCCCTGTGTGGTCCGTGATGCTCGTCTACGCGATCGGCGGTATCGGCGCCGGCTTCATCAACCCGGTACTCGGTGCGCTCTTCCTGGAGCGGATCCCGCGGGACATGCTCGGCCGGGTCAGCTCACTGAGCAACGCGATCGCCTGGACCGGCGTACCGCTCGGTGGTGTCGTCGCCGGAGCAGCGATCGCAGGGATCGGTCTGGTCCCGGCACTGCTGGCAGGAGGTTGCCTGTACTTCGTGGCGACTACCGCACCGGTTCTCATCGGCCGCACCGAGAACTGGGGCGGCCGCCCGACTAGGAAGGATCGCCAGGGTCCAAGGGGAACCGTGGAGCGTCCGGATCTGGCGGCAGCCCCCACATCTTCGGTGTAACGGCAGGAGCCGCTGCCTGCCTGAGCCGGTTGCGTTCAGCACCGAGCAGTCCGAAGAGAATGAGGTCGAGAGTCATACCACCAACAGCAGCGAACTGCGTCCCGGCGAACTGGAACACCTGAGTCACCAACAGCGAGACCAGCACAGCAAGCTCGAACAGCCGTACTGCGCGCACGCGATCGCCACGACGCAACCGCCATCCACCCCGGACGGTAAAGGTTGCCGAGAGCAAACTTCCCGCAGCCACCCCGAGCACCGGAAGATCCGTCAGCAGCCGGCCGTCGTTGAACCGGATCCCGGCCGCGATCGCGGGCGCACCGATCGCCTGCACCACCAGCACCGCGACGGCGATCGTCGGCGCGTAGGGGTGCGTCGCAAGCCGCTCGAACCCACGCTGCACAGCACGCCAGGCGATATCCACCGGCGCCGCGAGCTCCACCTCGTCAGGCGGACACGCGAGCAGCAACGAACGGGTCTCGGACCACGCCACGACGCCTGGATCGACACGGTTGAGTTGCTCGGTCGCCTCTGCGCTACGACGCTTGGACAATCCACCGGCGACGCCCTCGACGGCATGGTCGACCACATTCGCCAACCGCTCGCGCGGGTCGAGCGGCCGGCGGTTGGTGAAGAACCTCGACGCCAGCACGATCAGCACGAACACGACGTACACGATCGCTGCGGTCGGTTGGTAGAAGTAGTTGTTGTCCGAGGTGATGAACTTGCCGACCTCGTCGATGAACAGGCCGAAGCCGACGCCGCCGACCAGCGCCGCGGCCGGCCGCACCACCGGGCCGACGTACGCGAGCAGCAGGAAGATCGCCACCAGCATCAGCAGGCCGCCGGGCAGCACGTGCGCGATGTGCAGGCCCTTGCCACCGATCTGCGGGTAGCCGCTGAGGCCGAGGATCAGCCGGGTGATCAGCACGGTCGAGACGCCCGAGACCACGAAGGTCGTCAGGTGCTCCCCGGTCCGTACGTTGCGGACCAGCCCCGCCCGCATCAGGTACGCCGACCGCTCGTTCGGGGTGCTCATGGCGCAGAACGTTAGCGGTCCCGCGGTCACCGCACGATGGCAGCGATCACCACGATGGCGACGAGAGCCAGCAATACGACAGAAGTGACGAGCCGTCGGGTCCGGGGGTCCACTGGCTCAGGCTAGTAGACCCCCGACAAAGACACTCAGGCCAGTGGGTAGTTGCCGACCAGTACGCCCGTTGGATCGACCTTCTGCTTGATCTCTCGGAGGCGGGTCAGGTACTGCTCGCCGATGGAGTCCGCCAGTGAGTCCTCTGCACCCAGGAACGACGGCGGGAGCTTCCCCGAAGCCCAAGGCGCCAATGCTTCCTTCAAGGCATGTAGAGCCGCCACAGCCGGCTGCTGCAGTTCAGGGGTCGGCACGATCGCCAGCCCGTTCAGCACGTACTTCGCTGCCGGGTCCACCGCCGCGACACCGGCATGACGGGCTTCTGTGCTCGCCCGCAGGTGCCTGATCTGTGCCTGGAACACCAGCGAAGGCCCTCCCACCTGCTTCAGCAGCGTCCCGATCAGCTCCGGCGTCAACGAGTCGAAGCTGATCGGCACGACCGCGCAGGCCGTTGGCTCGTCAGGCTCCTGGGTGATCCCCGCGATTGACCCAGAAGTCTGTGGCGCGACGCTGTCGACCACGGCGGTCCCGGCGGCCCGGATCGGCGCCAGGGCGGCTTCGAGGGCGGCCGGGTGGAATGGCGCCGCGGCGTCGATCATGCAGAACGACTGCCCGCGGATCGGCTCCGGCATGAACGGTGCGTCCGGGAAGTGGGTCAGGTAGGCCCACAGTGTGACGTGATCGGCAGCAGTAGCCGTCGCCGACGCGTACGCCGTGAGCACAGCCTCCGCCTGGTCGATCGGGAACATCAACCGGCCAGCGGTGATCTCCGGTGCTTCGAACAGCTCCACCTCCACCGACGTCACCACCCCGAAGTTGCCGCCGCCACCGCGCAGCGCCCACATCAGGTCGGAGTCGGTCGTGTCGTCGATCCACCGCCGCGAGCCAGAAGCATCCACCAGCTCCACAGCACGTAGAGACCCTGCACCCGAGCCGTACGGCCGCGAGAACCACGACAGACCGCCGCCGAGACAGAAGCCGACCACCGAGACATCGCCGGTCGAACCCAGCAGGCTCGTGAGGCCGGTGCCGTCCAGAGCGGTCTGCAGGGCACCGAAGCGCACTCCTGCGCCAACCCGGGCGATCCGTGCCTCCGAGTCGACCCAGATGTCGTCCAGTGCGTTGGTTCGCAGCACGATCGTCCCGTTCAGGGACTTGGTCGCGCCGTGGCCGCCGGCCTGAGCGGCCACCCGCAGGCCCCGGGCAGCAGCGAAGGTGACGGTGTGTTCGACGTCGGCCGGCCCGGCGGCTTCGACGACGGCCAGCGGAAGCTGGTCGATGGACAGGTTCCAGGCAGTCCGCACGGACTCCCAGTCCGGATCACCGGGTCCGACGACCCGTCCGGCAAGTGATTCACGCAGTTCTTCGATCATGTCCACAACGGTCCCTGGCACCGCGGACCGGCACCATCCCATGTTTCTGGGGGTCGATCTCCCTCAGATCACTGGGTAGCCGCCAACCAGTACACCGAGTGGGTCGACGTTCTGCTTGATCTCTCGAAGCCTCACCAGGTCAGGCTCCGAGATGGAGTCCTGCAACGAGTCCCCCGCGCCCAGCGACGACGGCGGCAGCTCCCCTGCATGCCAAGGAGCCATTGCGTCCTTCAGTGCGAGCAGTGCTTCCCGAGCGGGCTCCTCGTACTCCGGAAGCGGCACCGGCGCCCAGAGCAGAGCGCAGTACTGCGCAACCGGGTCGGCAGCAGCCACACCGGTATGGCCGATGTCGTCGCTTGCCCGGAGATGGCGGATCTGCACCTGGAAGATCGGTGACGGCTGCCCCAAGTGCTTCAACAGCATGCCAAGTACTTCGGGGCTGAGCTCGTCGAAGGTGGTGGACCCGATCAGTAGCGAAGCCGGATCGCCCGGCGCCGGCGCTATCTCCCCTAGCGAGCCCGGCTCGTGCCTGCGAACCGTGTCGCCCACCGGCGTACCAGCAGCGCGGATAGGAGCCAGCGCTGCCTCCAGCGCAGCTGGTTCATAAGGTGCGATCGCATCGACCATGCAGAACGACTTGCCGCGTACCGGCTCCGGCACGAACGGCACGTCCGGGAAGTGGGTCACGTAGGCCCACAGCGTGACGTGGTCGGCAGCAGTAGCCGTTGCAGCTCCGTACGCCGTGAGCACAGCTTCCGCCTGGTCGATCGGGAACATCAACCGGCCTCCGGTGATCTCTGGTGCGGCGAACAGCTCCACCTCGACCGACGTGATCACCCCGAAGTTGCCGCCACCTCCACGGATTGCCCACATCAGCTCGGGGTCGGTGGAGTCGTCGATCCACCGCCGGGAGCCGGAAGCATCCACCAGCTCCACAGCACGTAGAGACCCTGCACCCGAGCCATACGGCCGGGAGAACCACGACAGACCGCCGCCTGTGCAGTAGCCGACCACCGAGATGCCACCGCAGGACCCAGGCAGCCCAGTGAGCCCGGTTCCGTCCAGTGCCGATTGCAGGGCACCCCACCGCACCCCTGCACCGACCCGGGCGATCCCCGCGTGCGAGTCGATCCAGATGTCGTCCAGCTCGCTCGTCCGCACCAGGATCGTGCCGTCGAGTGCCTTGGTCGCCCCGTGGCCACCGGCTTGAGCAGCGACCTTCAGGTCGTGCGCCGCCGCGAACGCGACGGTGTGCTCGACATCACTCGCGTCAGCAGCCAGTACGACGGCCAGCGGTTGCTGGTCGACGGCCAGGTTCCAGGCAGTCCGGACGGACTCCCAGTCGGAGTTGTCCGGGGTGACGACCCGGCCGGTCAGGACTTCTCGCAAAGGCTCGATCATGCTCATCAGGCTCCTGGCACCGCCTGATGAGCGGTATCCCAGTTTCCTGGGTTCCGCTTCCCCAGGTTGCGGTACGCCCCGGCCACGATCTTCGTCAGCTCCATGCTGACGACGGTCGCCCGATCGGGCGCCGCCCGGTATCCCAAGGTGCAGGGGACTTCGGTTCCCAGAAATCTGGGGTGTGTCGGCAACGACCGGGAGCGCACACTGGTCCGGTGAAGACCTACCACGCCGAATCCGCGCGCGCGGGCCTGCAGGCCGCGGCCGCCGCCGGACTGCCGTGGGACGAGTTCTGCCTGGTCGCGACCGAGTTGCTCGCGCGCGCGATCCCGCACGACTCGGTCTGCCTGGGCACCGCCGATCCGGCCAGCCGGATGCTGACCGGCCGGGTGAAGGTGAACATGGGCTCGGACGAGTCGCAGCGGATGACCGTGGACGAGACAGCCTTCATGCACTACGAGTACGGCGTACCGGACTACAACCACTTCGCCGAGCTGGCCGACCGGCCGATCGCGGTCAGCATCCTGGCCGAGGCGACCGAGGATCAACCGATGCAGAGTCCGCGTTACCGCGACCTGCTCTCGGCCGGCGGATTGACCCAGGAGTTGCGTGGAGTGGTCCGCAGCGACGGCGCGATGTGGGGCTTCTACACGCTCTACCGGCAGGCCGGCCAGAGCGGCTTCTCCCCGGCCGAGGCCGACTTCATGCACCGGATCGAGAGCATCCTGGCGGCCGGCGTACGGCGTGGGCTGATCGCCTCGACCGTCACGGGCCAGGTGCCTGCCGGGACGTCGGCCGCTGTCGTCATCTTCGACGGCACCGGTGCGGTGCTGTCGGCCACCCCCACCGCCGAGGAACGGATCGCCGAGCTCGGCGGTGATCTCTGGTCGCAGCTGCCCGCCCCGGTCACCGCCGTCCGGGTCGCCTGTGCCGCGGCGTCCCGCGGCATCGGCCACCACGTCCCTGCGCTGCGGATCCGCAGCCGGAGCGGCGAATGGCTGTCGTTGCACGCGGCCCCGATCCGCGACCGGGACGGCCGCACCGACCAGATCGCGGTCACCATCGAGACGGCCGGCGCGGCGAAGATCATCCCGTTGATCGTGGCCGCCTACGGGCTGACCGATCGCGAGCGGGACGTCGTACAGCAAGTCCTGGAGGGTGCCAGCACCAACCAGATCGCGGCCCACCTGCACCTGTCGCCGTACACGATCCAGGACCATCTCAAGACGATCTTCGACAAGGTCGGCGTGGCCAGCCGGCGCGAGCTCTCGTCGCAGATCTTCTTCGGCCAGTACGCCGCGCGGATGGGCGACAACCTCGACAGCACCGGATGGTTCGCCGGATGAAGGCCTACCACGCGGAGTCGGCGTACGCCGGGCTCGCGGCGGCCGCGGACGCCGGGCTGTCCTTCATCGAGTTCGCTCATGCTTCCGTCGACCTGCTCGAGCGGGCGATACCGTTCGACTCGATCTGTATCGGGCTCGCGGATCCGGCCACCAGCCTGCTCACCAGCCGGGTGATGATCGATCTCGACCATGCCGACGAAGGCATCTTCGTGCAGTACGAGTACGAGATCCCCGACTTCAACCATTTCGCCGACCTGGCCCGCCAGGAAGTTGCCGTCGGCATCCTTTCCGAGACGACCGCGGCCGCCGGCCGGCACAGCCCGCGACAGCGGGACTACCTGCCGCCGATCGGTCTGGAGCACGAACTGCGCAGCGCCGTCCGCAGCGGCGGCCGGATGTGGGGTGTGCTGACTCTGTACCGCGCGAGCGGACGGGTCGGGTTCTCCCCCGCCGAGGCCCGGTTCATGCACCGGATCGAGACCACGGTGGCCTCCGGACTCCGCCGCGGGCTGATCGCGTCGAGCGTCGACCGCGCCTCCACCGACACCGCCGCCGCGGTGATCATCTTCGACGCCGCGAACCAGGTCGTCTCAGCGACGGCCACCGCCGAGGAGCGGATCGCCCAGCTCGGTGGAAATCTGTGGACCGAGCTGCCGACCGTCGTGCAGACCGTCGCCGCCGCGGCCCGGGCGCATACCGCCGGCGCGCAGCAGGTCGCCAACCTGCGGCTACGCACCAGAACCGGCGAATGGCTCGCCCTGCACGGTACGCCGATCCGCGATCGCGACGGCCTGACCACCCAGACCGCCGTCACCATCGAGACGGCCGGGCCGGCCAAGATCATCCCGCTCATCGTCGCCGCCTACGGGCTGACCGATCGCGAGCGGGACGTCGTACAGCTCGTACTCCGCGGCGACAGCACGAACCAGATCGCCACCGCGCTGCACATCTCGCCGTACACGGTCCAGGACTACCTCAAGTCGGTCTTCGAAAAGGTCGGTGTCTCCAGCCGCCGCGAACTCAGCTCCCGCATCTTCTTCAGCCAGTACACCAACCGCTTCGGCGCCGACATCAACCCCGACGGCTTCTTCGCCGATTAGGTGCGTACTCCGATCCGTTGGGTTGTCAGCAGGGGTTCGGGGCGGTGGACGCCTCGGGGGTGGTAGGCGAGGGCGTCGGAGTGGCCGAGGTAGTCGGCCAGGAGCCAGATGATGGCCAGCCACATCTCGGTTCCTTGGAGGCCGGGGATGGCGTGGTCGTCGGAACCATTGGGGGCGAAGGCGAAACCGGCTCCGTCGGTCCAGTGGTCGAGGATGGTGGTGAGTTGGTGCTCGGCCCAGCGTTGCCCTTCGGCGCGGGCGAAGTCGGTCTGTTTGGCGGCCAGCCAGAGTGGGTGGATGACGTCGAGGACGTTGCAGGCGTTGTAGGCGTTGCCGGTGAAGTGGCGGCTGTCCTGGGTGTGGGTGAGGACGGTTTTGATGGTGGCCTCGGGGTAGGGCAAGGGGAGGCCGAATTGGGCGTAGGTTCCGCGGGTGAGTCGGTAGAAGCCGTTGACTACCTGGAGCCAGCCGTTGTCGGGGTCGGGTTGGCCCCACATGCCGGTGGCTGGGTCGGCGTTGAGGGTGAGCCAGCCCATCAGGGTGGCGAGAGGGCCGGGATCGCTGTGGTCGTTGAGGTTTCGGGCGATCGCCGTACCGAGAGCGTCGATGCCGGCGCCTGCACTCCAGGCATTTCTTGCCCAGGGCAACTGAGCTAACTGGTCCTCCGTGAAGGCCGTGTCAATTCGGCGCTCGAAGCAACTACCGAGGAGCTGGAGGGCATAGCCGACACAGAGGACGTGATAGTTGGTGGGGCCTTGGAGGAGGTCACTGTCGTCTTGGAGAGGGCGGAGCCGGCGTACGAGGTCGTCGCGGGTGTGGCCGTCGGGGGTCCGGCGGAGGAGGAGGTCGGAGATCTCGATCGCGTCGCACCACGGGCGGATCGTGGGCGGGTGGTCGAGGCCGGGACGGTCGACGAAGCGTTCGCCGTCGTAACAACGCTTGAGCAGAACGCTCGTCTGCTCACGCGCCCGGGTGGCGAACGCCGCTAAGCGATCCGAAAGATGTTTTGTTGGGTTGGCTTCTGTGGTTCGTCTGTCGCGGATCTTGCGGGCTGGGTTGCCGACCATGACCGACCATTCTTCGACGTCTTTGGTGACTACTGCGCCGGCGCCGATGATGCTGTGCGGGCCGATGGTGACGCCGTCGACGATGATGACGTTCGAGCCGATCCAGACGTCGTCGCCGACGGTGATGCCGAGGGCGGTGTGCGGCTGCTGGAAGATCGGCCGGTCGGGTGCGGTGCCGTGGTTGAAGGCGATCAAGGAGGCGTGTGCACCGATCCGGACGCCGTCGCCGAGGGTGATCCGGCCGCGCACCACGGCGTACGGATTGATGGTGGTGTCGGCGCCGAGGGTGATCTTGCCGGTGACATAGGCGTGGGCGGCGATGTAGGAGCGCTCACCCATCTCGAGCCGGTCGCAGAACACCGCGGCGGATTCCGCGACGAAGGCATCCGGCGCCAACTCGACGGTGCCGGCCAGCGAGCTCCGGCGCGCGACTTGCCGGGCGCGGTCCTTGTCGGAGGCGGTGGCGGAGTACTCCCAGGGCAGGAAGTCGAGGCGTTCCGGCGGTTCGGCGGTCATTGGAGAACGCTATCCAAGACCCGTGACAGGCCGCAGGTGGCGACCGGTGAGCGGACGGCGCTGCTAATGTCCGGGGCATGCGGGGTGGAGGCACGAGATGACGGCAACCGGATCCAGCGACGGCGAGAACGCCGCCCTCGACGGTCCGCCGAGCAGCGGTGGTCGCCGGAGCCAGCGCGTCACGATCAGCGATCTCGCCCGCCGCCTGGACATCTCCAAGGCCTCCGTCTCGTACGCGCTGAACGGCCGGTCCGGCGTCAGCGAGGAGACCCGGCAACGGGTGCTCAGCCTGGCCGAGGAGCTCGGTTTCCACCCGAACTCGGCCGCCGTCGCGCTGTCCGCGAGCCGGACCCGGACGATCGGCATCGTGATCGCCCGCGACCCGGCACTGATCTCGACCGAGGCGTTCTACATGCGCACGCTGGTCGGCATCGAGCAGTACCTGAACGAGGTGGACTCCTCGCTGCTGCTCCGGCTGACCGGTGAGCACGGCGAAGATCTCGACGTACTCCGGCGCTGGGGCCGGCAGGGTCGCGTCGACGGATTCATCCTGTTCGACGAGCTGAATGACGACCCACGTGTCCCGTTGCTGAAGGAGCTCGGCATCCCCTGTGTCGTGGTGAGTTCGAATGCGCCCGACGACGGCGTCGGGCGGCTGATCAGCTCACCCGAGGAGACCGTGCTGCTCATGCTCGACCACCTGGCCGACCTGGGGCACACCGAGATCGCGCACATCAGCGGTCCGTTCACCTTCGTCCACGAGCAGCTCCGGGTGCGCCTGTTGCGCGAGCACGCCCAGCGGCGCGGCATCCGGGTGAATCACCTGGAAGGCAGTTACGCCTACGAGAACGGTGCGGCGCTGACTCGTTCGCTGTTGACGGGCGAGAACCCGCCGACCGCGCTGGTCCTCGGCAACGACCTGATGGCGGTCGCGGCTCTGCGGGTGGCGATGGATCTCGGGACCAAGGTGCCCGAGGAGCTCTCCATCGTCGCCTGGGACGACTCGCCGCTCTGCGAGCTGGCGCGCCCGGGGATCACCGCGATCGACCAGCAGACGATGGAGCGCGGCCGGATGGCGGCCGACCTGCTGTTCCGGATCGCCGCGGGCGAATCCGGCCTGCACTGGCAGACCCCACCCGGCGTACTCCGGGTTCGCGACTCCACGGGCCCCGCCCACAGCTAGGCCCAAGCAGTGACGCAGCGCGAAATTGCGCTCACGGTCCGCTAATCTGGCGCGCGTAGTACATGTGCCAGATCACGGAAGCCTAACGAACCCGGCTCGGCTGAACCGGTTCGGGTTCACATACTTAACCGGTTAGGCCACTATGGGGCCGACCAGCCTCCCGCTGTCGGCCGGAGGCTCGATGGGACGAGGGAGTCCGACGTGAGACTGCGTTCGTTAGTAGCCGCGGTAGCGGTGTCCGCCTTGGGAATCAGCCTGGCCGCTTGCGGTGGGAACGACTCCGGCGACAACTCGAATGGCGGTGGTGGTGGAGATCAGACGCTGACCTACTGGGCCAGCAACCAGGGCACCAGCCTGGACAACGACAAGCAGGTGCTGACCCCGGTCCTGCAGAAGTTCACCCAGGAGACCGGCATCAAGGTGAACCTGGAGGTGATCGGCTGGAACGACCTGCAGACCAGGATCCAGACCGCGACCACCTCCGGTCAGGGCCCGGACGTGCTGAACATCGGCAACACCTGGGCCGCCTCGCTGCAGGCGACCGGAGCATTCCTGCCGTTCGACGACGACGCGATGAAGGCGATCGGAGGCAAGGACAAGTTCGTGCCGACGGCCCTGGCGACCGGCGGCAAGGAAGGCGAGCCGCCGACGTCCGTCCCGCTCTACGGTCTCGCGTACGGCCTGTACTACAACAAGGCGATGTTCGCCGCCGCCGGACTGCAGCCGCCGAAGACCTGGGAAGAGATGGTCACCGACGCGCAGAAGCTGACCATCCCCGCGAAGAAGCAGTGGGGCATGGCGCTGGCCGCCGGCAGCTACACAGAGAACGTGCACTTCGCGTTCATCAACGCCGCTCAGAACGGCGCCGACTGGTTCGACAAGGACGGCAAGCCCACCTTCGACGGTGACGGCAACGTCCAGGGTGTGCTGCGCTACCTCGACCTGATGCAGAAGGACAAGGTCGCGAACCCGTCGAACGCGCAGTACGACAACGGCACCAAGTCGGTGAACGACTTCGCGACCAAGAAGGTCGCGATGGTGATCAACCAGAACAACGCCGACTCCTCGATCGTCGCCAACGGCATGAAGGCCGGCGAGTACGGCGTGGTGCCGTTCCCCGCTCCGGCCAACGCGGCCGCTCCGGTCGCCAGCCACGTGGCCGGGATCAACCTGTCGATCTTCAAGAACACCAAGCACAAGGACGCGGCGCTGAAGTTCGTCAAGTACATGACGGACGCGACCACCCAGACGACGCTGGGCAAGCCGTTCTCCTCGCTGCCGGTGCTGAAGGACGCCAAGCCGGTGTTCACCACCGACGCAGCCGAGGCCGCGACGTTCCAGGACATCTACAACACCAAGTCGAAGCCGCTGCCGCTGGTGCCTGCCGAGGACCAGTTCGAGAGCACCGTCGGCAAGGCGATGAACGGCATGTTCGGCAAGATCGCCACCGGCGGGACGGTCACCGCCGACGATGTGAAGGCCGCACTCAAGACCGCAGGGGATCAGGTGGCGGCGGGTAGCTGATGTCGGTCGCCACAGCTGAGAAGACAACTCCTGCCGCCAAGGCAAGGAAGCCCGGGCCGGATCGCCGGCCCGGGCTGTCCCGGAAACTCCCCTACCTACTGCTCGCCCCCGCGGTTCTGCTCGAACTGCTGATCCACATCGTCCCGATGCTGGTCGGCATCTGGATGAGCTTCGTCAAGCTGACGAAGTTCTTCATCGCCAACTGGTCGGCCGCGCCGTGGGCCGGCCTGAAGAACTACAGCGTCGCGGTCGACGTCCACAACGCCGTCGGTGAAGGGCTGCTGAAGTCCTTCGGCGTCACCGTCGTCTTCTCGCTCGTCACCGTGGTGCTGTCGTGGTGTCTCGGGATGGCGGCGGCGGTCGCGCTGCAGCCACCGTTCAAGGGCCGGAGCGCGATCCGCACGTTGTTCCTGGTGCCGTACGCACTCCCCGCGTACGCCGGCATCCTGACCTGGAACTTCATGCTGCAGCGCGACACCGGCGCGGTGAACCACATCCTGGTCGACAACCTCGGCCTGGCGTCGGACCGGCCGTTCTGGCTGCTCGGCGGCAACGCCCTGACGTCGCTGATCGTGGTGGCGCTGTGGAAGCTCTGGCCGTTCGCGTTCCTGACCTTGATGGCCGGGCTGCAGAGCATTCCGCGGGACGTCTACGAGGCGGCCTCGGTGGATGGCGCCGGGTCGGTGCGGCAGTGGCGGAACATCACGCTGCCGTCGCTGCGGCCGGTCAACCTGGTGCTCGTGCTGGTGCTGTTCCTGTGGACGTTCAGCGACTTCAACACGCCGTACGTGCTGTTCGGTACGGCGCAGCCGCCGGCCGGGGACCTGATCACGTTCCACATCTACAACGCGTCGTTCCTGACCTGGAACTTCGGCTCGGGTGCGGCGATGTCCGTGCTGCTGCTGATCTTCCTGATGATCGTCACCGGCGCCTATCTGATCGTCACCGGACGGAGGTCACGCCGTGCGTGAGACCAGAGGATTCAAGGTCTACCGGGCCGTCGTACTGACCGTGCTCGGGCTGTTCGTGCTGCTGCCGCTCTACGTGATGGTGACGTCGTCGCTGAAGCCGCTGCGCGATGTGCAGGGCGCGTTCACCTGGTGGCCGTCCAACCTGACCATCGCGCCGTTCGTGGACATGTGGAAGACGGTGCCGCTGGCCCGGTACTTCGTGAACAGCACGATCGTGTCGGTGGCGGCCACGGTCTGCTCGGTGGCGATCGCGATCCTGGCCGCGTTCGCCGTGTCGCGGTTCCGCTTCCGGGGCCGGACGGTGTTCACGACCACGGTGCTGTCGACACAGATGTTCCCCGGCGTGCTGTTCCTGTTGCCGTTGTTCCTGATCTTCGTGAACATCAACAACTCGCTCGGGGTGCAGCTGGTGGGGACCCGGCTCGGGCTGATCATCACGTACCTGACGTTCAGCCTGCCGTTCTCGATCTGGATGCTCGCCGGGTACTTCGACAGCATCCCGCGCGAGCTGGACGAGGCGGCGCTGGTCGACGGTTGTGGGCCGATGGGGGCACTTGCCCGCGTAGTACTGCCTGCTGCCAGGCCGGGAGTGATCGCAGTGGCGATCTACTCGTTCATGACGGCCTGGGGAGAAGTGCTGTTCGCTTCAGTGATGACAACGGAGTCGAACCGGACACTGTCGGTCGGTCTGCGGCAGTACTCGACGCAGACCAACATCTACTGGAACCAGATCATGGCCGCGGCGCTTGTGGTCAGCATCCCGGTAGTGATCGGCTTCCTGCTCGCCCAGCGACACTTCGTCGCCGGCGTCACCGCAGGTGCCGTGAAGTAGCAACTAGGTGTCAGGGCATCCAGGATGCCCTGACACCTAGTACGTCGACGGGCCTCAGCGGGGGAAGGCTGTTGCGCTGTCGACTGTGAAGCTGACGGTCCAGGTGCTGACTAGTTGCCCGGCCGTGGTCGCGCTCACCCTGGTCGGTGGGTCGCACAGGACCTTGTAGCCACCGATCGTGATCGGGCCGTTCGGGCACTTGTCGAGGTTGCCGGTCAGCCAGTTGCGGACCGCTCCCTGCGTCTTGGTCTCCCCCGGCAACAGGTTCGAGAGCAGGCCCGGGGCAGCCTGCTTCAACTGGCCGATCACCCGCTCGCGGCCGGCGTCGTTGTTCCCGGCCGCTTTGCTGAAGACGGTCACGCTGAGGGTGGCCAACTGGTCCAGATCCGCGGCGGCCGCGGTCTGGAGCGACACCTCCGAGCTGTCGGTCCGGCAGGCGAGGTCGCCGCCGTCCTTCTCGCATTTCGCGCCCTGGACCTTCAGCGCGTCGGCCACGCTGGTGACGGTCGCTCGCGGGAAGCAGTACAGCCCCGCGGCGGCCGGCTCGCAGGGCACCGGTCCCCCACGGCCCGCCGCCGTACCGGTACTGCTCGGCCGCGGTGTCGGCCGCTCGGAACCGGCGAAGCTGGACGCCTCGTCGCGGTCCGACTCGAACCGCAGGATCACGAACAGCAACACCACCGCGACCACGACACCGGCGAAGACGCTCAGATACAGCCCGGTACGCGTCGGCCCGACCGGCCCGGTCCGGCCGTACTCACCTCGGTTTTCCCCCATCGGCCGCACCCTACGGCCTCCGGCCGCCTCAGGTGAAGAGTTTCTCGCCCCAGTACGAGCCCGGGGTGACGCCGCCGGGGCAGGCGAAGATGCCGGAGCCGACGTGCCGGATGTACTCGTTCATGGTGTCGGAGCGGGCCAGCTGGTTCTGGATCGGGATGAACTGCTTGCGCGGATCCCGCTGGTAGGCCAGGAAGAACAGCCCCGCGTCGAGCCGGCCGAGGCCGTCCGACCCGTCCACGAAGTTGTAGCCGCGCCGCAGCAGCTCGGCACCGTTGTTGAACTGCGGATGCGCCAGCCGGACGTGCGAGTCCTTGGGCACCTTGAGCGAGCCGTCCGAGGCCTTCGCGGCGAAGTCGATCGCGTCGAACTCGTCGGCCTTGCCCAGCGGTGCGCCGGTGCCCTTGCCACGGCCGATGATCGATTCCTGCTCGCCCAGCGACGTCCGGTCCCAGATCTCGATCGTCATCCGGATCCGCCGCGACACCAGGTACGAGCCGCCGACCATCCAGTCCGGACCGTCCTCGGGCTGCACCCACAGCTGCTGCTCGAGCTTGTCGGTGTCTTCCAGCTTCAGGTTGTTCGTGCCGTCCTTGAACCCGAACAGGTTCCGCGGCGTGCTCTGTGCCCTGGACGTGGAGGAGGTCCGGCCGAACCCGAGCTGCGAGTAGCGCACCGCGACGGTGCCGAACCCGATCCGGGCCAGGTTGCGGATCGCGTGCACCGCGACCTGCGGATCATCCGAACAAGCCTGTACGGCGATGTCGCCGCCGCTGCGATTCGGGTCCAGGTTGTCCCCGATGAAATGCGGCAGGTCCACCAACGCGGCCGGCCGCTTCGCCTTGATCCCGAACCGGTCGTTGCCCGCGGCGTCGACGAAGAAACTCGGGCCGAAGCCGATCGTGATGGTGAGCCGGGCCGGCGGCAGGCCGACCGCTTCCCCGGTGTCCTCGGGCGGCGCCTCACCAGGACCGTTCACCGCGCCGTACTGGCCGATGTCGCGACCGGCCGTCATCAGCGCCGCGGCAGCCGTCCACTCCTTCAGCAACGCGATCACCGCCTCCCGCTTGGTCGCGGTGACGTCGAACGTCGCGAAATGCAGCCGGTCCTGGGCCGGGGTGACGATCCCGGCCTGGTGCGGCCCGTGGAACTCCACCGGACCGGTGTTGTCTGCCGCCTGCGACTCCTCGGTCGAGACGGCCGAGTGCACGGCGTACCCGGCCACGCCGGTCGCTACCGCCGCACTCGCGGCTCCGAGCAGGCCGCGGCGCGAGATGCCCTTCCGTTCGGTCGTCATTTCTTCGCGATCACTCCGGCGACCTTGCTGACCGGCTCGGCCAGCGCGTCGACGACGGTTCCGAGCTGCTTCTTCTCGGCCTCGCTCGCGGTGTAGGGCTTGAAGCCGGCGTCGGTGCGGTACTTGTCGAGCGCCGCGAAGACGGCCTTGAAATTCGTGTCCAGCGTGGTGACGAGCGTGGCGTCCCGCTTCTGCAGGGCCGGACGGAGCGCCTGGATCGCGGCCTGCGAGCCCTCGACGTTGGCCTGGAAGTCCCACAGGTCGGTGTGCGAGTAGCGGTCCTCTTCACCGGTGACCTTGCCGGTGGCGACCTCGTCCAGCAGTTCTTTGGCGCCGTTGGCCAGCTGCAGCGGGGTGAGCTTGACGACCTTGGCCTTCGCGACCACGGTCTTCACGTCGACGAGCAGCTGGTCGGCGTACTTCTCCATGCCCTTGGTCGTGTTGGAGACCCAGAGCGCCTGCTCGATCCGGTGATACCCGGTCCACTCGGTGCCCGGCTCGACGTCGTTCACGCGCGCGTCGATCTTCGGGTCCAGGTCGCCGAACGACTCCGCCACCGGCTCGATCCGCTCCCAGTAGGTGCGGGAGACCGGGAACAGCGCCTTCGCCTTGGCGACGTCGCCGGCCTTGACCGCGGCGACGAACTCGGTGGTCTTCTGCTCCAGCGCGATCGCGTTCGAGTTCACGTACCGCGAGTAGCTGTCCACGGCCTGCTTCAGCGCGGTGTCCTCGTCGACCTGCGCGGCGGCGTCACCGGTGACGGTCAGGTCGCCACGGATGCCGTCGCCGACCATGCCCGGCTTGCAGACCGCCTGGTACTTGCCGGTCGGCAGCTCGACGATCAGGTCCCGCTTGAGGCCCGGGCCGATGTTCTCCACCTCGCCCATCACCCGGTCACCTTCGGCGTACACGTAGAACTCGGTGACCTTGTTGCCGCCGTTGGAGACCGAGAAGGTGCTGGTCCCCGACTTCACGTCGGTCCGGCTCAGCGCGCACTCCGAGTCGGTCGCCTTGACCGCCACCGGACCGGTGGTGTCGCCGGGCTTGGCGGCCGGAGTCTCCTTCGCGCAGCCGGTCACTGCTGCGAGCAGCAGTACTGCGCAGGCTCCGGTGGCCCGGCGGGCCGTGATGGTGAACATTTGGAGGTCTCCTGGACGGGGGTGAGGGGTGGAACAGGGGGCAGTTCAGGCCGCTTTGGCTGCCTGGACGGAAACGGCAGGCGGCGTACTGCGCTTGACCGGGCGCAGGTAGAGCACCAGCACGGGGACGAGATAGGCCAGCCAGGCGAGCGCTTCGATCACGGTCGGGGCCGGGTTGAAGTTGAAGATGCCCTTGAGGACAACGCCGTACCAGCTGTCCGGGGGGATCACGTGCGAGATGTCGAAGGCCAGATGCCCCAGGCCGGGCAGGATGCCGGCCTCCTGCAGGTCGTGGAAGCCGTAGGCGAAGATGCCGGCCGCGACCAGGATCAGGATTGCGCCGGTGTAGTTGAAGAAGGTGCCGAGGTTGATCTTCACGGCGCCCTTGTAGATGCCGAAGCCGAGGCCGACCGCCACCGCGAGGCCGAGCAGCACGCCGATGAACGGCGTCGCCGTGGTCGCGGTCGCGGCCGAGGCGTAGACGATGAAGGCCGTCTCGATGCCCTCCCGGAAGACCGCCAGGAAGGCCAGTACGACGACCGCCCGCGACCCCACTTCGAGCGCGGCGCCCATCCGGTCGCGGAGCTCCTTCGCGATCGTCCGGGACGCCTTGCGCATCCAGAAGATCATCCAGGTGACGAAGCCGACCGCGACGATCGACATCACCCCGCCGATCGTCTCCTGAGTGGTGAACGATTTCGCCGTCAGCGCGGTGATGAACTGCAGCAGCGCCCAGCCGAGCGCCGCGACGCCGATCGCCGAACCGACGCCGATCCAGAGCAGTCTGAGCCGATCACGATGCCCCGACTTCACCAGGAAGGTGGCCAGGATGCTGACCACCAACGAGGCTTCAAGGCCTTCGCGGAGGCCGATCAGGAAGTTGGCGAGCATGGCGGAACTCCAGGGCATTAGGTACGGCTAACCTTCCGAAGGCTAGCCTAAGAACGCCCATTCGCCCACTGTGTCGTACGCCGCACCACGGCTGGGGCCCTCACCGAGCCGCGATGAGATCAATTGCACATGGTCAGCGGTCCAGACCGGTCCCTCGTAGCCGTCGAAGATCCGCACCCAGCGCGCCACGTCCATCGGCTGCCGCATCCTGGCCAGCGTCAGATGCGGGGTGAACTTCCGCCCGTCCACGGTCACCCCCGCCTTGTTCGCCGCCGCCCGCGTCGTCATCGCCAGATGCGGCAACGCGTCCGCCTCGTCCCGTACGCCGGTCCACAACACCCGCGCGTCCGCCACGCTCGGGAACGCCCCGCTCCCCCTCAGCTGAAGATCGAACGGCTTCTGCCGCTTCGCCGCCGTCTCCAGCCGCTCCGCCAACTCGTCCGTCTTGTACTCCGGCACCTCCCCCAGAAACGCCAGGGTGATGTGCCAGTTCTCATCCGCCGCCCACCGAACATCCTCATCCGGAAACGCCCGCCGAGGCTCCACAAACTCACTCAAATGCTCAACAACCTCAACACCCGGCACCAACCCCACAAACAATCGCATCCACCAACCCTATTCCCCGCCGCCAACCACATTCCCCCACCTCCCCACCCCAATCATCGGTCCCTTGATACCCGGCGTGTCTGCGTTCATCGGTCCGAAGTTGCCGTCGTACTCGCCGCCTGACCGCGACTCCTCGGGACCGATGAACGGCGACACGCCGGGTATCAAGGGACCGATGATTGGGGTGGTTGGCAGGCGGCGAAGGAGGGGGAAGGGGGAGACTGAGGCATGGAGGAGCGGAATTTGCCGGCACCGTGTGTGGTGGTGTTGGTGGGGGCGGGGGCGGCGGGGAAGTCGACTTGGGCTGCGGAGAGGTTTGCTGCCGAGTTGGTGGTGTCCAGTGATCGGTTGCGGGCGTTGGTGGGGGCTGGGGAGGACGATCTGGCGGCCAGTGCGGATGCGTTCGCGTTGCTGGACGAGGTGGTCAGGCAGCGGATCGGGCGGCGGTTGACGACCGTGATCGACACATTGGGGCTGGACAAGGCTCGGCGGGTCAAGTGGCTGGAACTGGCTCGGGCCCAAGGGATTCCTTGTGTTGCGGTTGCGTTCGATACTCCGGCGGCGGAGTGCCGGCGGCGTAATCGTGAACGGAGCAAGCGGATTCCGGCCGATGTGCTGACTAGTCAGTTGAAGAGCTGGACGGCGGCGAAGAAGGAGCTGCCGGAGGAAGGTTTCGACGAGGTACTCATGCCGCGCGCGATCCGCGTAGTACCGGAGGCGTTTGTGGGGGCTGCTGAGGCGGTGCGGCGGCAGGAGGAAGCGCCGACGCGGTTGCGGTTCGGGTTGCAGTTGAGCAGCTACACGCACAAGGGCGGCCGGAAGACCACTGGTGAATGGATCAAGGAGATCGGGACCAAAGCCGAGGCGGCCGGGTTCGATGCGATTTATGTGATGGACCATTTCCGGCAGATTCCGCAGGTCGGGCGGGCTTGGGAAGACTTCCTGGAGAGCTGGACCACGCTGGCCTACCTCGCCGCCGCGACCGAGCGGGTGCAACTCGGCACGCTCGTCACGGGGATCACCTATCGCAACGTCGCGCATCTCGGGAAGATCGTTGCGACGCTCGACGTACTGAGTGGTGGTCGTGCTGTCTGCGGTCTCGGGCTCGCGTGGTTCGAAGCCGAGCACAAGGCTTATGGGTGGGACTTTCCATCAGTTGGTGAGCGCTACAAGCTCCTGGAAGACGCGTTGCAGTTGCTCCCCGTTTTATGGGGACCAGGCAACAAACCCTGGCAGGGCAAGGTTCTCGACGTACCGGAGACTGCTTGTTATCCACGCCCGCTCCAGGATCCCCTACCGATCCTGGTCGGTGGCAGCGGCAACCGCACACTCAGGCTCGCCGCCCGGTACGCCGACGCGGTGAACGTCTTCGGCGACGCGACCAAGGTGCGCGAGCGAGCGGCGTACCTCAAATCTCAAACGGACAGAGACATCCGCATCACACAGCTGTCGACCACCCTGGTCGGCAAGAACCACCAGCAGCTCACCAAGCAGATCGAGCAATACAGGCCGCGCAACCAGGACCCCGCGCGCTACGCCGCCACCGTCAACGCGGGCACGATCGACGATCAGATCGGCCGCTTCCGCGAGCTCGCCGAGGCCGGCGCGAGCGAAGTGATGCTCAGCCTGCTCGACCTCGACGACGACCTCAGTCCGCTCGACACCATGGCCGAGGTGATCGCCGCCTTCCGATAACGCCGGGGAGCGGGGGACACCCGGGATGGTCGGTAGACGTCCCCAAAGCACGCGAATAGTCGCAGCCGGATCCGGCAAGGTGTCCGAGGTACCCGGATGGTTTTCGGCGTCCTCCCCAAACCCGCCCGGAGGGCCGTCTGCGTTTCGGGACCGATGAGCACCGACACGCCGGGTATCAAGGGACCGACGATGGGGCTAGGTGAGTTTCAGGGTGAGCAGGGCGTTCTCGATTAGTTCGGGCATTGCGGGGTGGATCCAGTACTGGCCGCGGGCCATCGTGTGGGCGTCCAGGCCGAAGCTCATCGCCTGGATGACCGGCTGGATCACCGTCGGCGCCTGCGGGCCGATCACGTGACAGCCGAGGATCAGACCGGTGTCGGGATCGGCCAGGATCTTCGCGAAGCCGGTGGTGTCCTCCATCGCCCAGCCGTACGCGATATCGGCGTACGCCTCGCGACCCACGACGTACGGGACGCCCTGCTCGATCGCCTGTTCCTCGGTGAGCCCGACCGACGCCACCTGCGGCGATCCGAACACGGCGTGCGGCACGAACCGATGGTCGGCCTCGATCCGGTCCTCCGGATGCAGCAGGTTGTGCTGCACGACGCGCGCCTCGTGATTGGCGACATGCTTCAGCTGGTACGGCGAACAGAGGTCGCCCAGCGCGTAGATCCCCTCGGCCGCCGTCTGCTGGAACTCGTCGACGATCACCCGGCCGTCGGACTCCAGCTCGACCCCGGTGACCTCGACGTCGAGGAGATCCGAGTTCGGCTGCCGGCCGACGGCGACCAGCAGCTCGTCGACGACCACTTCCTCCGCACCGTCCGGGCAGAGCGTCTTGACGACGATCCCCTCGTCACTGCGACGAACGTGGATCGTCTCGTGCAGCGTCTTGACCGCGTAGCGCTCCTTGGCGATCTCGGTGTAGCGGGCGGCGATCTCGTGGTCCTCCCGCCGCAGCATCAGATCGGAGCGGGCGAGCAGCGTCACCTCCACGCCGAGCGACGAGAAGATGTGCGCGAACTCGGCCGCCACGAAACCGGCGCCGATGATGCCCAGCCGGCGCGGCAGTTCGTCGAGCCGCATGATCGTGTCCGAGGTGTGGAAGCCGGTCTCTTCCAGCCCTGGGATGAACGGCACGATCGGCCGGCTGCCCGCGGCCAGCACGAACCGGTCCGCCGTCAGCACCTCGGTCGCGCCGCCGTCATTGGCGGTCACGGTCAGCTCACCCTTGGCGGTGAACCGGCCGGTGCCGTGGTACAGCGTGACGTTCACGTTGTTCGGGTGGTGTTCGCGGTACTCCGCGCCGCTGGCCGAGATCGGGTCGATCCGGCCGAAGATCCGGTCCCGGATGTCCGGCCAGCGCACTCCGTCCAGCGTCTCGTCGACGCCGAGCCGGGAGCTGTGCGAAGGAGTCGCGGCCAGGTCGGCGGTGTGCACGAACATCTTGGTCGGGATACAGCCCACGTTCAGGCAGGTCCCGCCGAAGATGCCGCGCTCGACGATCGCCACGGTCCAGTCCGCGAACTGCTTCGTCACGATCGTATTGCCGGAGCCGGTCCCGACGACCACCAAGTCGTAATGAGTCACGCCCCATTGTGCGCATGTCCCACCAGCAGAACCCACCACCGGCCATGATCTGGGCCCTTACCGCCTCAGCGTCCGGCTCGGCGGTACGCACGTTTCCGGTCGGTCGTCTGCGCAGTAGCGACAAGCCGCCCCGCTTCGACGAGCTGCGCCAGATACCGCCGCACCATGGCACGACCAAGTCCGGTCGCCTCTGCGACCTGATGAGCGGTCAGCGTCTGGCCATCGGCGAACAGCTGCTGAATCTCTGCGCTCCGGCTCGGCCGGCCGGCCCGGCTCTGGCCCGGTGCGGGAGCAGGGACATCGTCCAGCAGATCATCGAAGAGCGACCGATCACCTTCGGTGAGGTTCTGGCGCAGCGCATACCTTGCGTATTTCCGGCCGCCGGTGGAAAACACCAGGCCGCGGTCGACCAGGTCGCGCAACGCCGTCGTCGCTTCATGTCTCTCCAGTCCTAACCGCCGAAGTGTGGCGTTCGTGACCTCATGCCCCTGGCGCATCAGGGCCAGCGCGACCCGCTGTTCATGTCCGAGCCCCGGCGCCCGCAGTCCGCTGAGCCAGTTCACCGTCTCCTCGTCCAGAACGGTTGCCCGCGGCAACGTCAGTTCGAAGGACGACAGAGTCGGCCGGAATTCCGGCGGATCCATTCCAGCCCTGCGCAACTGAGCGATCATCGTCGGGATGCCACTACCGCGGTTCTCACAGACAACCCGATCGGTACCCGGTACGACGACATCCTGCAGGAGACGCGAGAGCCTGCTGTTCCGATTCGACGTCATCCCATCCAGGCCGAGTTCCTCCTCGGTGACGGTGCCGAACAGTCCGCCTGGGTTGCGGATGACCAAGCGATCGGCGTACATCTCGATCTGAACCTGTGTGGCCCGCCCGACGGGGCTGTAGTCACGGTGCATCAAGGCGTTCACTATCGCCTCCCGGAGCGCCTCCGTGGGATACTCCGGCACGTCCAGGCGGCCGACGCCGTCCACAACCGACCGGTGAGCCATGTTGGATCGAAGAGCGGACAACGCCTCCTCGACCATCGACGGGATGGAACCTTCGATGGTGCGGTTGTCGATGAACCGGCGACCGCCGTCGTCAACCTGGTCCATTCTCGTACCCGGGACCACGACAACGCTGATCGCCAATTGGGCGAAGAACTGCTGCGGGTAGGACCCCAGCGCGAGCAGACCGGCCAAGGTTGGACGTGGTGAACCTTCGTCATCAAGCCTCACCACGTGGAGGCGAAGCAGCGCATCCGCGTCCGGGACGGCAGCGAACACCCGTGGTTGATTGCGCCGGACACGACTCAGCAGCAGAGTCACTGCGTCGCGATCCAGATCACCGAGGGTCGCGTCCGCCACGATCTCGTCGTCCTCGAGTGGCTGACCGCGATTGGCGAACAGTTGCTGGATCTCGTACTGCGTCAGCCGGCGGTCCCCATCACCGCCACGCAGGTAAGACCCGGTCGCCAGACCGCGAGTTGTCACGTAACAAGGCTTCAGTCGTCCATCCATCTCAGGGACGTCCGCCACCACGACATAGGCACCCTGAACCCGCATGATCTCGATGTCAGCGCGAACCGGTGGCGTCAGTTCGTCACTGCAGCAGGAAGCGAGGTCGTCGCGAATTTTGGCGGCATCGAAATCGGCCACCGGACCGAACCCGTCCTCTTCGGCCAGTCCGAGGATGAGCAGTCCGCCATGGCCGTTGCTGAATGCACTGAGCGTCTCTCGCACACTCCGAGGAAGCCCGCGCTGACTTGCTTTGACCTCGACGGAGGCGAAGTCGCTACCGATCTCCCGAAGCTCCTCCACCAGGGATTCGAGATCTTCAGCATCCAACATCCGCGCACCCCGATACATAGAGTCTACTTACTATTTGTAGAGTCTACATACCGAAGGTGGGCCGAGGGTCATCCTCGCTTACGCGACCTGGGCCTTCTTGGCCGGGGCGTCGGTGAGGGTCGCCTTCTCGCCGAGGAGGTCGGTGGTGGGGGTGAGGATCTCCAGCCGGGGGCGGGGCAGCAGGTGGGGGCGGATCGCGAGGCCGCGGCGGCGGGAGAAGTAGAGCACCGAGGCTGTCGTCCCGAGGATGGTCAGGCTGCCGCCGACGATCAGCGAGAACCGGGCGCCGAACTCCTGGCCGACCCAGCCGATGAACGGCGAGCCGATCGGCGTACCGCCCATCAGGACCGTCATGTAGAGGGCCATCACCCGGCCGCGCATGGTCGGCTCGATCCCCAGCTGCATCGTGGCGTTCGCCGCGGTCAGCATCGTCAGTGCGGTGAACCCGACCAGCGGGAGCACCACGGCGAAGGACAGGTACGTCGGCATCAAACCGCTGACGATCACCATGCCGCCGAAGGCGAGGGCGGCCCCGATCACCAGTCGGGCCCGGGTGCGGACCCGGCGGGCCGCCAGCAGGGCGCCGGCCAGCGAGCCGATCGCCAGGATCGAGCCGAGGATGCCGTACTCCCCCGCGCCCTTGTGGAACGCCTGGGTCGCCATCAGCGCGGACGTCATCTGGAAGTTCAGCCCGAAGGTGCCGGCGAAGAACACCGCGACGAGCACCATCATCAGGTCGGGGCGGCGCCACAGGTACCGCATCCCGTCCCGGATCATGCCCTTCTCGCGGGCCGCCACCTTGGGCGTGTGCAACTCATTGGTGCGCATCAGGTGCAGCGACAGGATCACCGCGGCGTAGCTGAAGCCGTTGATGATGATGACCGGTCCGGTCCCGATCCAGTGGATCAGCAGGCCGGCCAGGCCGGGGCCGATCAGCCGGGCGGCGTTGAAGGAGGCCGAGTTCAGGCCGACGGCGTTGGACAGCTCGTCCTTGCCGACCATCTCGACCACGAACGCCTGCCGGGTCGGGGCGTCGAACGCGGTGCCGATGCCGAACAGGAAGGCCAGCGCGTAGACGTGCCAGGTCTGGACGATGCCGGTGACGGTCATCGTGCCCAGGATCAGCGCGATCGTGCCCATCGCGACCTGGGTGATGGTCAGCACCTTGCGCTTGGGGAAGCGGTCGGCGATCAGACCGGCGTACGGCGAGATCAACAGGGCAGGGAGGAACTGGAGACCGGTGACGATCCCCAGCGCGGTGCCGGAATGGGTCAGCTCGAGGACCAGCCAGTCCTGGGCGACCCGCTGCATCCAGGTGCCGACGTTCGACACGATCGCACCGGAGGCGTAGAGCCGGAAGTTGCGAACTTTGAAGGCGCGGAAGGTCGGGCTCATCTGGCCGCCAGCCGCTCGAGAACAGGTGCTGCCTTGCGCAGGATGTCGCGCTCCTCAGGGGTCAGTTTCTTCAGCTTGGTCTGCAGCCACTCGTCGCGGCGCCGCCGGTTGGCCTGCAACAGGGCGTGTGCGCTCGCGGTCAGCTCGACCACGATCTGGCGCTTGTCGGTGTCGTGCGGGCGGCGGACGACCAGGCCCGCCTCCTCCATGTTCGACACGATCCGCGTCATCGACGGCGGCTTGACCTGCTCGTGGGCGGCCAGCTCGCCGATCGTCATCGCGTCGTGCTTGCCGAGCGCACCCAGCACGCCGAGCTGGTTGGCGGTCAGGTCCGCGCCGTCCACCCGCTGCCGCCGCAGCTGGCGCGACAACCGGAGCGTCGACGACCTGAGCGCGGTGGCCAGGCCGACGTCGCTCTTCACCTGCTGGGCAACTACCTCGGGCATATCGTTAGCATAACTCATTACCTTTGCTAACAAAAAATATTTACCACTCATTCCACCAAGTGGTACGCCGCTCACCGGGGTGGGGCGCTAAGGTTCTGCGGCATGGGGACACCTGCGGAGTTGGCGCGGTACGAGCAGCGGTTCCGGCGGGCGGGGTTGCCGTTGTTCATCGAGGACTTCTCGCCGACGCACGACATCTTCACCCGCGCCACCCCGCTGCTCGGGTTGGTGTTCCTCGCCGAGATGCTCGGCGCGACCTCCTTCAAGTGGCCGTTCTGGGTGAACCTGCTCGCGGTTCTCGGGGGCCTGGCCGTCCTGATCGCCGGCTTCGCGCTCCTCAACAAGCTCCGCGGCCGCCCGTTCTGGTCGCTGCCGACCCGCTTCGGCATCCCCGAGCTCGCCACCTTCGTCCTGCTTCCCGCACTGCTGCCGGTGCTCTCGGAGTTCCAGTTCCGCCAGTTCCTCGGCGTTGCCGCGGGCAACTTGTTGCTGATCGGCCTGGTGTACGCCGTGGTCGGCTACGGCCTGATCGGTACGACGATCGGCGGTCTGCTGCGGCTCGGCACCGAGCTGGCCGGCTCGGTCGCCAGCCTGGTCCGGGCTCTGCCGCTCCTGCTCGTGTTCTCCCTGGTGCTGTTCATGACGGCCGACATGTGGCAGGTCTTCGCCGGTATGCCGGCCGCCTTCATCGGCTTCGTCGCGATCGCCTTCGCGCTGATCAGCAACCTGTTCCTGATCCTCCGGCTGCCGCAGGAACTCGACCGGATCGAGCGGGACGCCAAATCCGAACCGCCACTGCGAAAGATCCAGCGGCTGAACCTCAGCATCAGCCTGATGATCCGGCAGTGGATGCAGGTCCTGGTGGTGAGCAGCGGCGTCGGCCTGTTCTTCGTCGCCTTCGGTCTGCTCGCGATCAGCCGGCATGTCTACGAGCTGTGGGGAATCAGCCCCGGCAGCTGGTCGCACCAGTTCGTCCTGCTGGACCACCCGCTGCTGCTCAGCGCGACCCTGGTGAAGGTTGCCTCCGGCATCGCCGTCTTCACCGGCCTCTACTACTCGATCTCGCTGATGACGGACGCCACCTATCGCGCCGAATTCCTGGACGCCATCAGCGCGGAACTCCGGGAGTTGTTCACCGACCGGATCCGGTACCTCGCACTCCGCGCCGAGGTACTCGAGGAGACCCGCAACTGAAGTAGGTAGGCCTGCCGCGAAAGATGAGCGCTCCGCCTGGAACCTGCTGGTCTCCCAGCAGCCCACCGCCGTCGTCCACGTGGCGTCGGTCGAGGACGTCCAGTCGACGAACCGGATCGCCCGCCAGGCCGGCGTCAAGGTCACCGGAAATCACCCGCTGCAGGCTTAGGCGGAGCGGACCCGGTGGAGGTCGAGGGAGCGAGCCATCGCCGCGGCCTCCTGCCGGGTCCGGGCGTTCAGCCGGGCCAGGATGGCGGACACGTGGCGGTCGACCGTGCGGACGGAGAGCACCAGTTCGGCGGCGATCTGCGGGTTCGTCATGCCGTCCGCGAGCAGCACCAGTACGTCGAGTTGCCGCTCGGTCAGGCCGGCCGGGTTCTGCCTGGTCCGGGCCTGCACGCCACGCGGGATCCTCACCACCCCCAGCTCCTTCAACCGCCGTCGCGCCAGCGCCATCGCCGGCCCGGCGCCCAGCCGATCCAGGATCTGCAGCCCCTGCAGGATCGACTCGGTCTCCCCCGACTCGACCAGCCGCAGGGCCTCTTCATATGGGTCACCCGATCGGCCCCAGCCACGCGGCAACTTCTCGAGCAGCTCAGTCATCGCCGGTACGCCGGCCAGCCGGGCGAGCTCCTGCTTGATCGACAGCACCAGGTCCGGCCGATCGTTCAGCCACGCGTACTCCGAGTAGGCAGCCGAGGCGTACGCAAGACCGGTCAGCGACCGTTGCTCCAGCGCCCGTTCCCAGGTCTGTACGACGAGGTCGCGCGCCTCCGGGTCGCCGCGCCGGGCCAATAGCCTGCCGAGGGCGGCCCGGCTCATCACCGACAGCATGCCCTCGTCGTCGACGGAGTCGAGCAACCGGCGCAACCGCTGCTCGGCGGCCTGCCATTCGCCGCGTCGCAGGTCCAGCAAGGCCTCGTGGACCTCGAGGTTGTAGGCGTGCGAACCGAACCCGTGCTCGCGCACGAACTCGAGCCCGCGGTGCAGACAGTCCTCCAGCTCCACCCACTCGCGCCGGCGGTAGAGCATCTCGGCCAGGTTGGTGTAGCCGCGGGCAACGGCCTCGTAGTCGCCGGTCGTCAAGCCCAGCGTGATGCTGGTCCGCAGCGAAGGCAGTCCGGTCGGCGAACCCAGGTCGCACCAGGCCAGCCCCAGGTAGTTGTGGCAGAGCGCGTCGATGTCCGTGCGGCCGGCCTCGACCGCCAGCTCGTGGGCCTCCTCCAGCAGCGGTACGGCGTCCTTCGGCGAACCGGTGAGGACCAGCAACATCCCGCGGCTCGCCTTCGCGGCCGACTGGACCGACGTCGATCCGGTGCCGTCGGCAACCTCGATCGCCCGGTCCACAGTCTTGATCGAGCAGTCGGTCTCGCCTGCCATGTAGAGGCAGCGGGCCTGCCGGATCAGCGACTCGGCCAGCTCGACCGATTCGCCGAGCTGCTCGAACAGTTCCACCGCCCGGCAGCCGGCCTCGACGGCCTCGGCGAACTTGTGGGCGATGTGGAGCTCCCAGGCATGCGCGTCGATCAGGGCGGCTCTCGCGGGTAAGGCCAGCCGTTCGGCGTACGGGAGGACTGCTTCGAGGTGGGCGAGGGCCTGGCGATGCGATCCGGCCCGGCTCGCCTCTTGGGCCGCTCGCGGCGCGTGTTCCAGGAGCAGCTCGATGTCGCCGGCTTCGAGAGCGTGATGGACCAGCTGGAACCTGTGCTGGTCGCCGCAGCGGAGCATCAGCTGCAGGATGTGGGCGTTCAGCAACCGGCGATGCACCGGCGGCAAGGTCTGCTCGATCGCCCGCCGGGTCAGTTCGTGGCGGAAGGCAACGACATCGCCGTGGGTCTCCACGACGCCCGCCTGCTCGGCCTGGGTCAGCCCGTTCAGCCGGTACTTGATCACTTCGGCGATGTACTGCACCGGAATCGGCGCCGGGACGACCGACAGCTGCTCGACCACAGCCAGGCTCTCCGGGTCGAGCCGCCGGAACCTGGCCAGGACCGCGTCGACCACGGTCGCGGGGATCGTGTCGGCCGGCGCCGCGAGCACTTCGGTCAGGTAGAACGGGTTCCCGCCGGTCAGCTCATAGAGTTCGGCCGCGTCGCGTCCGGTGCCGTTGGCGATCGCCCGAACCGCCTCCAGCGACAGCGGCGGCAGCGCGATCCGGTGCAGCCGGACGTCGGTGAGCGCTCCGAGCCAGGTCCGCAACGGGTGCCGAGGATCGAGCGAGTCCTCGCGATAGGTCAGGACGACGACGGCCGCGGTCAGCCGGTCGAGCCGGCGGACGAGGTACCTCAGGAGATCGAGAGTCGCGTCGTCGGCCCAGTGCAGGTCCTCGACGATCAGCACGGTCGGCCGGGTGAACTCGGCCAGGATCGCGTCGAACGCGGACTTTGGATCGTCGGCAGCCAGCGCCCGCTCGAGCGGACCCGCAGTACGGCGGAACGCGTCGCGCAGGGGCTGCAGGGGCGGCGGTGCGAGGAAGTCGTCGCAGGAACCGGCCAGCACCCGTACGCCGGGGTCGATCGCGCCGGTCAGTTCGCGGATCAGACTGGTCTTGCCGACGCCCGCCTCGCCGGTCAGCAGAACGGTCGAACTCTGCCCGCCCCGCGCCGCCTCGACGATGTCCAGCAACTCCTGGACCTGGGCATCACGCTCTACCAACTCAACCGCAGACTGCCTCACTCCGAACCCCCGGGTATCGGCGGGCGACCCGTCCCCCGAGTCGTACCTCGTCGCCGACCCTACCCAGCCCTTTCTTCGAGACCAAGAAAAAGGCAGCTGATTTAGCAGACAACTAACACACAGTAATCGGTTTCCCGGAACCGGTCCGCCCTACGGTCCCGCCGAGCGGAACTTTCGGGCCGATTCCGGGACAAACCAGGAGAACATTTCACTTATTGTCACCGTCAGGTGAGCCAGTCACCCAGCGGGCCGATCGCGAAGTAGACGACGAACAGGGCCGAGACGACCCACATCAGCGGGTGGATCTGGCGGGCCTTGCCGCGGACCACCTTGAGCAGCGTGTAGGAGACGAAGCCGGCCCCGATCCCGGCCGAGATCGAGTACGTGAACGGCATCAGGATGATGGTCAGGAAGGCCGGGATCGCCACCTCGAGATCGTCGAAGTCGATCCCCTTCACCTGCGTCATCATCAGGAAGCCGACCAGCACCAGGGCCGGCGTGGCGGCCTCGTACGGCACCAGCGTGACCAGTGGCGCGACCACCATCGAGATCAGGAAGCAGACCCCGGTCACCACGCTCGCCAGCCCGGTCCGGGCTCCTTCGCCGACGCCCGACGCGGATTCGATGTACGACGTGTTGCTCGACACCGACGCCGCTCCGCCGGCCGCGGCCGCGATGCTGTCGACGATCAGGATGCGCTGCGAGTTCGGCGGCGTACCGTCCTTGTCGAGCAGTCCGGCCTCGGCGCCGATCGCGGTCATCGTGCCCATGGTGTCGAAGAAGTCCGCCAGCATCAGCGTGAAGATCAGCAGCAGGGCCGTGACCACGCCGACCTTGTCGAACGAGCCGAACAGGTTGAACTCGCCGATCGTGTCCAGGTTGGGCTTGGTGAACCAGTCGTCCGGCAGCTTGGGAACGCTCAGCCCCCAGCCGCCGGGGTTGTCGGCGGTCCGGCCGCCGACCTTGAAGATCGCCTCGACGACGATCGCCAGCACGGTCGCGGCCAGGATGCCGATCAGGATCGCGCCCTTGATCTTGCGCGCGTACAGACCGATGACGAGGACCAGGCCGACCACGAAGACCAGCACCGGCCAGCCTCGAAGGTTGCCGCCGACACCTAGTTCGACGGGCGGACCGCCGGCCGCGGCAGGACGGCGTACGAATCCTGCGTCGACAACGCCGATGAACGCGATGAACAGGCCGATGCCGACGCTGATCGCGACCTTCAGCTGCAACGGGACCGCTTCGAAGACAGCCTTCCGGAAACCGGTCAGCACCAGGATCAAGATGATGATGCCCTCGATCACGATCAGGCCCATCGCGTCGGCCCAGGTCATCTTGGTCGCGATACTGAAGGCGACGAACGCGTTCAGGCCGAGGCCGGTCGCCAGCGCCAGTGGGAAGTTCGCGACCACCCCCATCAGGATGGTGACGATGCCCGCGACCAATGCGGTGGCGACGGCAACCTTCGCGATCGCGGCGACCGGGTCGGTACCGCCCCCGACGTACTGGCCGGTGCCGTCCTTGACGGTGCCGATGATGAGCGGGTTCAGCACGACGATGTAGGCCATCGTGAAGAACGTGACCAGTCCACCGCGGACCTCGCGGCCGAGCGTCGAACCGCGCTCGCTGATCTTGAAGAAGGTGTCGAGCGGACCTGCCCCGGGACGGGCAGTGGCTGCCTTTGACGAACTCATGCCCGAATGGTGCCAGTACAGACGACCGGTAGCGAGCAACTTGACGAAAAGGTTGTAGGACTAAGCCCTCCTCCCCTCCGCTTTCCTTCCTTCCCTTTGAACAGGACTAAGGTGGAGCTTGTGGCAGAGGAGAATGAGGGATCGGTTCCCAAGAAGAGAACTGACCCGACCAGTCAGCTGGCCCGGGGCGAGCTGATGCATGCCGATGTGAAGCCGCTGGACCTGTCGGGGATCCCGACCGTGATCTTCGGGATCGTCGCCTGGGCGGTCGCCTTCGTGGTGGTGCTGATCTTCCGCTCCGAGCTGAAGAAGGACGGCGACGAATGGTGGTTGTGGGTCACCGTCGCCGGCTTCGGGCTCGGCTGGATCGGGCTGGCCTACTGCCGTCGCCGCTGGGCCGCCATCCAGGCCGGCCATCGCTCAGAGCAAGAGGACTAGTAGTTCGCGGAAGCTTCCGCAGCGATCTCCGCGGCCGTCGGCATGGGGAACTCGTCGTCCTCCACCACGGTCTCGTCCTCCACCGCAGTCTCCTGGACCTCCGCCGTTTCCTGGACCTCCGCGGGTGCCTGGACCTCCGCGGGTGCCTGGACCTCCGCGGGTGCCTGGACCTCCGCGGTGGGCGCCTCGGCCGCGGTCGCCTGGACCTCGTCGTCCGAGTCGGGCTCGGCTGCTGCTTCGACCTCAGCCTGAACGGCGTCAGCCTCTTCAAGCTCTTCCCGTACGGCGTCCGCCACCGTCTCCATCGCAAGCTCGTCATAGCCGGTCGTGTCGAACGCGTGCTCCGTCGACGGGTGATCCGGCGCCTCGATGACGACGTCCGAATGCGCGCCACAGCCGTAGTCGTAGGAGACGATCCGGCCTTCGCCAGGAGCCATCTCGTTGGTGCAACCGCCGAACGCTTGACCGAGGCTGTCGTTCAGCCGGATCCAGTAGCCACAGGAGTGGCACTTGTACGGCACCGCCTGCGCGATCGGTGACGCCGGACCGAAGTCTCCGGCGTACCAGCGGTCCGCGGCTTCGTCCCGGCCCTCCTGCGACAGCACGCGCTCGCGACCCAGACCGAGCTCCTCGACAACAGCCAGTACGTCGTCCGGTGCGCCGGTGTCGGTGAAGCCGGGCTCGAGCCGCGGGTCGTCGGGCAGCGTCGGGAACAGGTCGCCGGGGCGAAGGTCACCCGGCTGGACACGCTCCGACCACGGCACCCACTCCGGCGCGACGATCGCCTCGTCGCCCGGCAGCATCACGACCTCGTTGACGGTGACCGTCTTCGCACGGGACGCGCGGGTCAGTGTCACCGCCCAGCGCCAGCCCCGGTAGCCCGGGTGGGTGGAGGCGAAGTAGTGCGTGACGAGGCGCTCACCCTCGACCAGATGACCGAGGTGCTCCCCGACCTGGGCGGCGCCCGCTTCGACGATCGCCGCCTCGCGGGCAGGTTCGACGGCCGCGACGCAGATGGCGTCGGGCTTGGCACGGACCGCTTCCGGAGTCTTGACGGGAGTCACAATCGGTCATTCTCGCACGCCGCCGGACCTCCTCCGAACCCTCGTCCCCAGGCAGGCTCTCGCCCTCCACCCGGTGGTTGTCCACACACTTCCGCGCCGCACCTGCGCTGTGTCCCCAGCACAAGGCAGGATGGTTCCATGGAAAGCCCAGACACCCGCCCACCGAGCAACGCTGGTGGAGTGCGTCCTCCGGGGGGTGAGGGGGAGAAGAAGAGTGCGGGTGAGCGGTTGGATGGGGCGGGGAAGAAGATCGGGTCTGCTGGGAAGAAGATCGGGCATGCCTCGAAGGTTGGGGCTGTGGGGTTTGCGGCGGTTTCCAAGAAGACTGCTGGGTTCACCGGGCGGGTAGGGAAGGCGACCGGGCGGAGGATCCGGGGGCTGACGGGGGCTCAGGGCGCTAGTGAGTCGGGGCTGTCTCGGCTGATTGAGCTCGGGGCGATCAACGCGGCGGGCGATACAGCTTTTGCGGTGTCGCTGGCGGGAACGGTGTTCTTCGCCGTACCGAGTTCGCAGGCTCGCGACCGGGTTGCTCTATTCCTTCTCCTGACGATGGCGCCGTTCGCGTTGATGGCGCCGCTGATCGGCCCGGTGCTCGACCGGTTCCGGCACGGCCGGCGCTGGGCGATCGGCGCCACCCTCGGCTTGCGCGCCTTCCTCGTCTGGGGCCTGGCCGGCTCGATCTCCGGCAGCTCTGCCTGGCTCTACCCGGCAGCACTCGGCTGCCTTGTCGCGTCGAAGGCCTACGGCGTCACCCGAGCATCCGCCGTACCGCGCCTGCTCCCCAAGGACGTCACGCTGGTAACGGCCAACTCGCGCATCTCGCTTGCAGGTCTCGCCGGCGCCACCGTCGGCGCCGGGATCGCAGGCGCGTTCGCCGCGATCGGACCGCAGTGGTCACTGCGCTGGGCAGCGTTCGTCTACATCGTCGGCCTCATCCTCGCGATCCGGCTGCCGAGCCGGGTGGACTCGCCCGCCGGCGAGGAGATGACCGGCACCGAGGGTCGCGACGCACGCCGCAAGGCGATCACCGCGGCAGTCGCGCGCGGTATCCGTTGCAACCTCGGGCTACGGTTCGTCTCCGGCTTCCTGACCATGTACCTCGCGTTCCTGCTCCGCGATCGTCCGATCGACGGGGTCAAGGGCGCGGTCGCCGCCGGTGCGGTGATCGCGGCCGCCGGGATCGGCAACAGCCTCGGCACCCTGGTCGGATCGTTGCTCAAGGCCCGTAAACCGGAGGCCGTCGTCCTGGTCGTGCTTTTCGCCGACGCGATCGTGGCGATCTGTGTCGCGGTGTTCTACGGCCTGCCGCTGCTGATCGCGCTCGGCCTGGTCGCCGGCTTGTGCAGTTCGCTCGGCAAGTTGTCGCTTGACGCGATGATCCAGCGTGATGTTCCCGAATCAGTCCGTACGTCGGTCTTCGCACGTTCCGAAACCGTTCTGCAACTCGCCTGGGTGATCGGCGGCGGCTGCGGCATCCTGCTGCCGCTCATCCCCCGCCTCGGATTCGGCTTCCTCGCTGCCGTCCTAGCGATCGTCGTTTTCCTGGTCATCCGCCACAAGCCAACCCCCGTCCCACCCGGTCGCCCCTCCCATCCCCCGGCTCCCCGAGACCCCGCTCCCCACCACGACACCCGCCCGGTCCCCCACTCCCCCGCACCGGCCGACTCCACCGGAACCACCCGAACCATCCTCACCACCGACCCCGAATCCATCGCCGAACGCCGCACCCGGGCCCCCCGAGCCAACAACCCCC
Source organism: Kribbella sp. NPDC006257 (assembly GCF_040613535.1). NCBI lineage: Bacteria > Bacillati > Actinomycetota > Actinomycetes > Propionibacteriales > Kribbellaceae > Kribbella > Kribbella sp. NPDC006257. The sequence continues at coordinate 61,938 of NZ_JBEXSJ010000031.1, read as the reverse complement.
GCTACTCAGAACCCACCGTCGAACTCCACCTCGACCCCAACCAAACCCCCACCCAGAACCTCCGCCCCACTCACCCCTCAGCCGAAGAACCCGACCGAAGCAGTCAGCCTAAAAAGCCGGCTGTCGGGCGGTGGTGGAGTGGGCAGGCGGAGGATGACGAGACGGTGGTGGAGGAGCAGCCGTGGGCGGTCGAGCCGACGCTGGAACGGAAGGCGGGGCCCTTCCGGCGTCGCCGGTCGGGCCCCGAAGCCGGCTCAGGCCGCCGGCCACCTCGCTGATCAGCTGACTGCGGCCATCGGCTCGTTGCCCTGAGCAACTGCCGGCTCTGCGCTCTCGCCGGGGAGCTCCGCGCTGTCCTGGGTCACCGTCGACCCTTCGGTGGGCTCTGAGGTGGGGTGGGTGGCGCCTCGGAGGAGGACGGTGACGGCTGCGGCGGTGGCTAGTAGGAGGATGGCGCCTACGGTGGCGACTACGTTCATGCTGTGGCTGAAGGAGTCGCGGGCTGCGTCCAGGACGACCGTGCCGAGTTGGGTGGGGAGGTGGGCGGCGATTCCGCTGGCGGCCGGGAGACCCTCGCGGATGCCGGAGGTGACTTCCGCGGGGAGGCCGGTCGGGAGGTGCAGGTCGCTGCGGTAGGCCGCCGTACCGATGCTGCCAAGGATTGCGATACCGAGCGCTCCACCGAACTCGCTGCAGGTTTCCATGATCGCCGACGCCGAACCGGCTCGCTCCGGCGCCACCGCGCCGACGATCGCCTCGGTCACCAGCGACATCACCATCACCAGACCGGCCGCGAGCAGACCGGCGCCGACCAGCAGCACCACCAGCGACGAATCGACGTGCATCTGAGTCAGTACGCCGAACCCGCCGGCCGCAACAACGAACCCGATCCCCAGCACGTAGGCCCGGTCGATCTTCTGAGCCAGCACGGTACCGACCGGAGCAGCAGCACCAACTGCAACCGAGGGAACCAGCGACCACAGCGCAGCCTTGAGCGGGCTCATCCCGAGCACCAGCTGCAGGTACTGGGTCATGAAGACCGCGTTGCCAACCAGCGCCAGCGTGCCGATCGTGTTCGCAGCGAGCGCTCCACTGAACGCCCGGTTCCGGAACATCCCCAGCTCGATCATCGGGTGCTCAGCAGTCCGCTGCCGCTGGATGAAACCGACGCCGACGAGCAGACCGACCACGATGCTCACGATCGGCAGCGTCTCGACGCCGTTCGCGGCGAGCTCCTTGATCCCCCAGATCACCGGCAGCACGGACGCCAGCGAGAGCACCGAGCTGAACAGGTCGAACCGTCCCTTGACCGACGCCTTGAACTCGGGCAGCAGCACCGGAGCCAGGACGAGCAGCAGGATCATCGCCGGGGTGTTGATCAGGAAGACCGAGCCCCACCAGAAGTGCTCGAGCAGGAACCCACCGAGCACCGGCCCGAGCGAGATGCCGCCCATCATCACCGCGCTCCAGAACGCGATCGCCTTACTCCGCTGCGCCGGGTCGTGGAACATGTTCCGGATCAGCGCCAGCGTCGACGGCATCAAGGTCGCGCCGCCGATACCCAGTACGGCGCGAGCGGCGATCAACTGCTCAGGACTCTGCGAGTACGCCGCCGCGACCGAGGCGAGGCCGAACGCGATCGCGCCGAAGATCAGCAGCTTGCGCCGGCCGATCCGGTCGCCGAGCGAGCCCATCGTGATCAGCAGACCGGCCAGCACGAACCCGTAGATGTCGAAGATCCACAGCTGCTGAGTGGCCGACACACCGAGGTCCGAGGAGATGAACGGGACCGCGAAGTACAGCACCGACACGTCCATCGAGACCAGCAGCAACGGCAGTGCGAGTACGCCGAGCGCGATCCATTCCTTCCGCCCTGCCCGCTCCGTTGTGCTCATGAGAACCCCTCCAGCTATCTGTGTATGACGCACACTGTGTGCGCCATACGCAGACCATAGCGTGCATCTGTCTATGATGTAAACAGATAGACTCCAGAGAATTCCGGACGCGATCGAGGAGCACGATGATGGACGAGACGGCCGTGGAGCTACCGCGAGCGCTGCAGCTGATGTGGGGCATCGAGGGACCGGCCCGGCCGGGGCCGAAGCCGACCCTGCACATCAGCGACATCGGCCGGGCCGCGGTCAAGCTCGCCGACGCGGCCGGACTCGGCGCGGTCTCGATGGCGAAGGTGGCGGCCGAGGTCGGCTTCACCACGATGTCGCTCTACCGGTACGTCGACTCCAAGGACGAGCTGTACGCCGTGATGCTCGACGAGGCGTTCGGGCTACCGGACCCGATCGACCCGGAGCTGGACTGGCGGGCCGGGATCACGCACTGGGCGACGATGATCCGGGATGCCATCCACCGGCATCCCTGGATTCTGCAGGTGCCGCTGTTCGAGCCGCCGCTGTCCCCCAAGCAGCTGGTCTGGATGGAGGCGGGGCTCCGGTCGTTCGAGGGGACGCCACTCAGTCCGAACGACCGGCTGTCGTCGATGGTGCTGGTGAACATCTTCGTGCGCGGCGCGACCCAGCTGACCGCGGACATGTTCGTCACCGACGAGCGGACGAAGGAGCAGAACGATCAGCTCTACGGCCGGCGGCTGATGATGCTGGCCACGCCGGACCGGTTCCCGACGATTGCCACGACGCTGACCGCGGGCCTGATCGAGGACGGCGACACCGACGAGTTCGAGTTCGGCCTGGCCGCGATCCTCGACGGCATCCAGGCCCTGATCGACCGTAGCGCCGCGACCTGACCCGGGCCCTACGCATCCGCGCGCTGCGGGCCGCGACAGGCCCGGGCAAAGACCGCCGCCCGCGCTAGAAGCGGCGGGCGGCGGCGTACGTCGTACGGGGGATCAGACGTCGAGCTTGTCGGCCACTCCTCGCAACACGACGGCAACGCCACGAGCGGCCTTGGGATCGGGGTGCCGGCCGCGCCGGTAGCCCTCGCCGATGTTGTCGAGGAGCTTGATCAGGTCCTCGATCACCAGCTGCATCTCTTCCGGCTTCGGCCGCATCGCCTTCGCCACCGACGGCGGCGGGTCGATCAGCCGCACCTGCAGCGCCTGCTCACCCTTGCGCCCCTCGACGACGCCGAACTCGACCTTCTGCCCCGGCTTGAGGCTGGTCACTCCGGCCGGCAGCGCCTCCGCGCGGACGTAGACATCCCCGCCCTCCTCCTTGCTGAGGAAGCCGAACCCCTTCTCGGAGTCATACCACTTGACCTTGCCTACAGGCACGGGAACCTCTTCGATGTCAATCGTCGGAACAGGACGGAGGGGTGACCGGACAGGCTGCCCGGGCCGGTTACCCAGCGTACGTGAACCCGGGCGGCCGCGCCTCCGGGAAACTACCTGATGAGGCAACGATTCCGCACTACCCGGTCTCGTAAAGCGGCGCGGCGATGTTAGCGATACCGCTCCGGGTCGGCCAGCCGCTCGTTCATCGAGCCGGACCGGAACCCGCGCGGGTCGACCGCGGCGGCGGTGAAGCCCTGCGCCCGGACCGCCTCGATCAGCGGCGCGTGGTCCACCCGGCCGATCAGCTCCGCGTCGATCTCGATCGAGGCCGACTCCCCGAGGTCGCGGACCCGGACGTTCTGTACGCCGTACTGCGTGAGCCGGTCGCGCACTGCCTGCTCGGCCCGGTCGACCCGGACCAGCAGGTTCGGGGTGATCCGGATCCCGTACGCGATCCGGCTGGACAGGCACGCCGCGGCCGGCTTGTCCGACGTCTCCAGCCCCCAGCTGCGCGAGGCCTCCCGGATCTGCGCCTTGGTCAGCCGGGCATCGCGCAGCGGCGTGATCGCCCCGCGCTCGAAGGCGGCCCGGATCCCCGGCCGGAAGCCGGCGATCGCGTCGTCGGCGTTCGTCCCGGTGGCGATCGCCTCGATCCCGAACTCGTCCGCGATCGGCTGCAGCGTCTCGACCAGCTCCGCCTTGCAGAAGTAGCACCGGTCCCCCGCGTTGGCCTGATACCCCTCGCGGTCCATCTCGTGCGTGTGCGGAGTCACATGCCGTACGCCGAGCGTGTCCGCGAACCGCGCGGCCGGCTCGAGCTCGGCGACCGGCAGGCTCGGCGACACCGCGGTCGCCGCGACCACGTTCGCCGGGCCGATCGCGCGCGCCGCGGCCGCCAGCAGGAAGGCCGAGTCGGCGCCGCCGGAGAACGCGACCACGAGGCTCTCGTACCCGGAAAGCCTGGCCATCAACGCTTCCAGCCGTTGCTCGAGCACGTAGGCGTCCAGCCAGGCCGGGAACTCGGTCAGATCGTTGAGTACGACGTCAGCGCCGTACGCGCGCAACTCGTCGGCGGTGAACGGCCCGGTCGCGACGCCCACCGCGACCGCTCCCGCAGCCCTGGCTCCGTCGATGTCGGCGGTGTGGTCGCCGACGTAGATCGTGGCGTGGTGCTCACGCAGCGCAGTGCCCTTCTCGGCACCGTGCAGGTCACCGACCGGCTCATCGACGTCCAGCCCAAGGTGCTCCAGGTGCAGCTTCACACTCGGCGCATACTTCGCGGAGACGACCATCGTGCGACCGCGCAGAGCCCGTACGGCGGCCAGTGCCTCCGGGACGCCCGGCAGCGGATCGCTTCCGGTGATCGCGTGCGTCGGGTAGACCTCGCGGTACCGCTTGACCATCGCGTCGACCTCGTCCGCGGGGAACCAGTTCGCCATCTCCCAGGTCAGCGGCGGACCGAGCCGGCTGACCACCAGGTCGGTGTCGATCGGGATGCCGGTCTCCGCGGCCAGCAGGTCCCAGACGGCCTGGATCCCGGGCCGGGAATCGATCAGCGTCATGTCCAGATCGAACCCGACCACGAGCTCCGGCACGTCATGGGCGACAGGGGCGGATGACTGGATATCGGCGGTTGACACGTCCCCAACCCTACGTCCTCGCTCCGGCATCTCGCATGACGGACGGCCGCCTAAGTCGAGTAGTTGAGTAGGAATATAGATATTAACCACTCGACCCACAGGGGAGCCGGACATGACCACACAACTCGAGGCTGAGCAGCAGACCGTCACCGTCGACAAGGTGGGCAGCGCGCTCGGCGCCGTCGTCGGCGGGGTCCGACTGGGCGGCGATCTCACGCCAGAGACGGTCGCCCAGATCCGCCGGGCACTGCTCGTCCACAAGGTGATCTTCTTCCGCGGCCAGGAGCACCTGGACGACGACGGGCAGCTGGCCTTCGCCCGGTTGCTCGGTACGCCGACGCTCGCGCATCCGACCTCGAATGCCCTGGAGAACAACGAACACGTGCTGCCGATCGACTCCGATTACGGCAAGGCGAACAGCTGGCACACCGACGTGACGTTCGTCGACCGGGTGCCCGCGATCAGCCTGCTCAGGGCGGTCACCCTCCCGGCGTACGGGGGCGGGACCAGCTGGGCGAACACGGTCACCGCGTACGCCGGGTTGCCGGAGCCCTTGAAGGCCTTGGTCGATCGGCTCTGGGCGGTGCACAGCAACATCTACGACTACGCGGGCGCCAAGGACGAGACCCGGATCGGCGGGGTCGACGTGAAGGTCCAGACGCATCGCGAGCAGTTCGTCTCGCAACTGTTCGAGACCGAGCACCCCGTCGTACGGATTCATCCGGAGACCGGCGAGCGGTCGCTGGTGCTGGGGCATTTCGTCCGCCGGTTCGTCGGGTTGAGTGCCTCGGAATCGGCGCAGCTCTTCCAGTTGCTGCAGGCGCGCGTGACGAACCTGGACAACACCGTGCGCTGGCAGTGGCAGCCGGGCGACCTGGCGATCTGGGACAACCGGGCGACGCAGCATTACGGGGTCGCGGACTACGACGACCAGCCGCGCCGGCTGCACCGGATCACGCTCGCCGGGGAGGTTCCGGTGAGCATCGACGGGGTTCGCAGTACGCCGCGGACCGGGGACGCCACCCACTACTCCGCCGCTTGACACCTGCGGCCCTGATGTCCGGTCTATTGACATCAGGGCAGCTTTTGTAAACCCTAACCGGTATGGACTCCTTCGCCGAGCGGACCAAGCGGCGGTTGCGCGACGAACTGCTCGACGCCGCGTACGACGCGATCGTGGCCGGCGGGTACGACGGGTTGCGGATGGCCGAGGTCGGGCGGCGGACCGGAGTTTCCCGGCAGACGGTCTACAACGAGTTCGGCGACAAGTGGGGAGTGCTGCAGGCAGTCGCCGCGCGCGAGACCGAGCGGTTCCTGGTGCTGGTGAACGCCGCCCTCGCCGAGCACGCCGATCCCATCGACGGGCTTCGGGCCGCGGTCGAACGGGCGTTGCTGCTGGCCTCCGACAATCCGCTCGTGAAGGCCGCCTTGAGCGCTCCGGGCTCGGACCAGGCCAGTCAGCTCCTCACCACCCGCGGCCAGCAGGTGCTCGAGTTGAGCCATCAGCGGCTGGATGCGCATGTCCGGGAGAACTGGCCTGAGGTTGCGGCCGATGACGTGACGACCTGCGTGGACATCGCGTTGCGCGTAGTACTGAGCCACATCGTCAACCCCGGCGCGGCGCCTGCTGTGGTCGCCTCGCAAGTCGCCAAGGTGCTAGGTCCCTTTCTCAGTAGCTCCCGGAGGTAGTGATGACGAATCCCCTTCACCGGCAGGGTTTCAGCTCGTTGGCCGAGGGTGGGCTGAACTGGGACGCGTTGCCGTTGCGGCTGTTCGACAAGGGCAACGCCAAGTTCTGGAATCCGCGCGACATCGACTTCAGCCAGGACGCGAAGGACTGGGAGAACTTCACCGATAACGAGCGGGACAACGCGCTGATGCTCTGCGCACAGTTCATCGCCGGTGAGGAAGCGGTCACCGAGGATCTGCAGCCGTTCCTGCAGGCGATGGCGGCCGAGGGACGCTTCGGCGACGAGATGTACCTGACGCAGTTCTGCTTCGAGGAGGCCAAGCACACCGCGGTCTTCCGGATGTGGCTGGACGCGGTCGGCATCACCGAGGACCTGCATCGCTATGTGGAGAACAACCCTGGCTACCGGGCGATCTTCTACGAAGCGCTTCCTGTTGCTCTGAAGTCGCTGGCCAATGACCCTTCGCCGGCGAACCAGGTGCGGGCGTCGGTCACCTACAACCACGTAGTAGAAGGCACTCTGGCGCTCACCGGCTACCACTCGTGGAACCTGTTGTGCACCGGCCGCGGCGTCCTGCCCGGCATGCAGGAGCTGATCCGCCGGATCGGAGACGACGAACGCCGCCACATGGCCTGGGGCACCTTCACCTGTCGCCGCCACGTCGCCGCGGACGAGTCGAACTGGAAGGTCGTCACCGACACGATGGAGGAACTCCTCCCGCACGCCCTGGTCCAGATCCAGTGGGCGCTGGAGAACTCCCCCGAGCTCCCGCCCGAGATCGACCCCACCGCCTTGATGACGTACGCCGGCGACCGCGCCACCCGCCGCCTCGGCGCGATCGAGTCCGCGGTCGGCGCCGACGTGGCCGGCATCGACCTCGACTACTCCCCCGAAAACCTCGAGGACACCTTCGGCGCCGAAGACTCCGCCGCCCTCGCCGCGGTGCGGTAGCAACCGGACCGCCAACACTCACCTTCGACGCTCTCGGACTGGTTTCGCGCCCACGCTGAGCGTGGCGACCGCGCCTCTCGCCCGGTTAGTGAGTGTTGGCGGTCCGCCATCCGCCAACGCTTTCGGAAGTCAGCAGTTGACGGTGATGACGAAGTCGCCGGGGACCGCGCTGTCCCAGTTGGGGATCCAGAGCGCGACCTCGAGTTCGTTCGCCGCCAGGCCGAAGTACGTGACCTGCCCCGTCACCTGGCTACCTTGCGGGGTCACCTGGGCCGCACACTGGTCCACCGGCCGGTCGAACGCCACCCGGTAGTGCATGAATTCGCCCCCGAACCCGACCGCGGTGGCGTGCTTCTGAGCAGCGAAAGTGATGGCGTAGCCCCCATTGTCGGCATCGCGGGTCTGCACCTTCGCCCACAGCACGTCGCCACCACCGGCCGGCCCCTCCGGTCCGCGAGCCCCCGTCGGCCCAGCGGGCCCAGCAGGTCCGGCGGGACCCGTGGCTCCGGCAGGTCCGGCGGGACCCGTCGCCCCGGCAGGACCCTGCGCTCCAGTGGCGCCGGTTGGTCCCGGAAGGCCTCGTTGGTTCCAGGTGAGCGGTTTCTCGAAGCTGGTGCAGGACTGGTGCTTGGCCAGATCGATGATGCGGACCAGGCCGGTCACCTTGCCGACACACGCGTTGACCGTCGGCTCAGGCGCAGCCGCCGAGGCGACCGTGCCGATCGTGATGATGGACGCGGCCAGTACGCCGACGCCGGCTGCTTTCGTGAAGGTTGATCGCATGAACCCATCGTGCGAAGCAGCCTTCAGAGATCCTTAAAGGCGGTCAGACTGGAGTTCTGGCGGACGAAAGGATCGGCTGATGGCGACTTGGGACGACGTCGGAAGGGTCGCGCTCGGGTTGCCCGAGGTGGCGGCGGGGAAGGCGCACGAGGGCTCACCGGCGTACGACGTCGCGGGGAAACAGTTCGCGCGGCTGCGGTGGGACGACGAGGGACGTGAGATCCTGCAGTTCTGGAGCGGCGAATCGCGGGAGGCGCTGGTGCAGGGCAGACCGGACGCGTACTGGATCACGAAGGCCTTCCCGGCCGCCGTCTTCGCCTGGCTCGACCAGCTCGACGACGGTGAACTGCGGGAGATCATCACCGACTCCTGGCGGGTCCGCGCACCCAAGCGGGTTGTGAAGGCACACCCCGGAGAGCCGGCGAGCTGACCGGCCGCGCGGGTTGGGGTTGTCGGGGAGTTGGTGAGCGGGTGACTATGGCGGCATGAGTCTGCCGTCGTACGAGTCGGGCGTGTCCGAGGTTCCGTTGCTGGGGGAAACGATCGGGCGGAACCTCAGACGGACGGTCGCGACGTACGGCGATCGGGAGGCGCTGGTCGAGGTCGCCACCGGGCGGCGCTGGACGTACGCCGAGTTCGGCGCAGCCGTCGACGAGTTCGCGCGCGGGCTGATGGCACGCGGGATCGCGAAGGGCGACCGGGTCGGGATCTGGGCCCCGAACTGTGCGGAGTGGACGATCACGCAGTACGCGACGGCGGCGATCGGCGCGATCCTGGTGAACATCAACCCGGCGTACCGGACTCATGAGCTGGCGTATGCGCTGAACCAGTCCGGCGTGAAGCTGCTGATCTCCGCGACCGAGTTCAAGACCAGCGAGTACCGCAAGATGGTCGAGGAGGTCCGGCCGGACTGCACCGCGCTCGAGGACGTCGTCTACATCGGTACGCCGGATTGGACCGCCGTCGCCGAGGCAGCCGCCTCGGTCACCGCCGAGCAGCTGGACGAGCGCGCGGCGTCGTTGAGCTTCGACGACGCGATCAACATCCAGTACACCTCGGGCACCACCGGCTTCCCCAAGGGCGCCACGCTGTCGCATCACAACATCCTGAACAACGGGTACTTCGTCACCGAGACGATCGCGTTCGGCCCGGACGACCGGCTCTGCATCCCGGTGCCGTTCTACCACTGCTTCGGGATGGTGATGGCGAACCTCGGCTGCACCACGCACGGTTCCTGCATGGTGATCCCGGCGCCGGCCTTCGATCCCGCGACGACGCTCAAGGCGGTCCAGGACGAGCGCTGCACGGCCCTGTACGGCGTACCGACGATGTTCATCGCCGAACTCGGGCTGCCCGACTTCGCGTCGTACGACCTGTCCTCGTTGCGGACCGGGGTGATGGCGGGCTCGCCGTGCCCGATCGAGGTGATGAAGCGCTGCGTCGCCGACATGCACATGGCCGAGGTGGCGATCTGCTACGGGATGACCGAGACCTCGCCGGTGTCGACGCAGACCCGGCGCGACGACGACCTGGACCGCCGTACGTCGACCGTCGGCCGGGTGATGCCACACGTCGAGGTGAAGCTGGTCGACCCGGCGACCGGTCTGGTGGTCGAGCGCGGTGAGCCCGGTGAGCTGTGCACCCGCGGATACTCGGTGATGCTGGGCTACTGGGACGAGCCGGCCAAGACCGCCGAGGCGATCGACCAGGCACGCTGGATGCACACCGGGGATCTCGCAGTGATGCGCGACGACGGATACGTGAACATCGTCGGCCGGATCAAGGACATGGTGATCCGCGGCGGCGAGAACGTCTACCCACGGGAGATCGAGGAGTTCCTCTACACGCACCCGGATATCGCCGACGTGCAGGTGATCGGCGTACCGGACGAGCGGTACGGCGAGGAGCTGTGCGCGTGGATCAAGCTCCGCGACGGCGCCGAACCGCTGGACGAGGAGAAGGTGCGCGAGTTCGCCACCGGCAAACTGGCCCGGTACAAGATCCCCCGCTACGTCCTACTCGTCGACGACTTCCCGATGACCGTCACCGGCAAGATCCGCAAAGTAGAGATGCGCGCGAAGACCGTCGAACTCCTAGGCCTGCAACCACCAGCGCCGACAAGCTGAAGGTTGCTCCGAGCAAGCAAACGGCGATCCAGCCGAAGGCGGCGTACAGGGTGGTTGAGGCGATTGCGCCGACGCCGCTGCCGATTGAGTAGAAGACCATGTAGGCGCCGATCAGGCGACTGCCTGCCTCAGGGCGTAGGCCGTAGATCATGCTCTGGTTGCTGACATGTACCGCCTGCACTGCGAGATCGAGCAGGATCGCCCCGATCGCCAACGCCCACAGGGATTTCGGCGTGAAAGCCAAGGGTAGCCAGCTCATCGTCAGGAGGGTGAGGGCGGCGAGGGTGGTCAGCGCGCCTCGGCCGCGATCGTTCAGTCTGCCTGCCGGTCCGGCGGCGAGGGCGCCGGCTGCCCCGACAAGGCCGAAGCCGCCGATTGCTGCGTGGGAGAGGCCCTGGCTGCTGAGTGGGAGGGCGACCGAGCTCCAGAGGGTGCTGAACGCGGCGAAGATGAGGAGCGCCAGTACTGCGCGGGCTCGGAACAGCGGCTCGGTCCAGAGCGATACAGTGGATCTCAGCAACGCGTAGTACGAGAGTTTTGCCTTGTTTTGTGGGGTTGTGCGGAAGAGCGTGGCGGCGATGAGCAGACTGAGGAGGCTGGAGACGAGGTAGACCGAGCGCCAGCCGGCGAGGTCGGCGAGGAGGCCGGAGACGGTCCGGGCCAGCAGGATGCCGATCACGATGCCGCTGGTGACGCCGCCGACTACTTTGCCGACCTCGGCGGGATAGCTGAGGGAGGCCGCGAAGGCCACCAGGGATTGCACGACCACGGCCAGCAGACCGATCGCGGCGAGGCCGAGCAGCAGGAGAGCCGCGTTGTGCGCGAAGCCTGTCAGGAGCAGGGCGGCCGCCAGGAGCAGGAACTGGAACCGGATCAGACGGCGGCGATCGACCAGGTCGCCGAGCGGGACGAGGAAGAACAGGCCGAAGCCGTAGCCGACCTGGGTGATCGTGACGAAGAGGCCGACCCGGCCCGGTGGGATGCCGAGGTCGGTGCCCATGGTGACCACGAGCGGCTGGGCGAAGTACACGTTCGCGACCGCGACCCCGGCGGCGATCGCAAGGAACAGCCGTCTGGATGGTTGCATCATGCTACCGTAAAGCCGTTTGGTAGCATGATGCAACCAGGAGGTGGAGCATGGTCGAACGGACCAGATTCGACGAGGCGGACTGCCCGGTGGCGCGATCCGTCGACGCCGTGGGCGACTGGTGGTCGCTCCTCATCGTCCGCGACGCCTTCGACGGCAGCCGCCGCTTCGGCGAGTTCCAACGAAGCCTCGGCGTCGCCAAGAACATCCTCTCCGCGCGCCTGAAGTCCTTGGTCGACCACGGCATCTTGCGCACGAAGCCGGCAGGCGCCCACCACGAATACCTCCTCACCCCCAAAGGCGAGGCCCTCTTCCCCGTCATCGTCGCCCTACGCCAATGGGGCGAGTCCTTCACCTTCACCCCCGACGAACCCCACTCCCAACTCCTGGACCGCCGCAACCACAAACCCCTCCGCCCACTAAAGGTCCTGGCCTCCGACGGCCGCCCCGTAAAGCCCGCCGACACCGTCGTCCACAAACTCACCTGACCACCGCCTTAGCTCTTTACCCACTCAAGTGGGCATATGTCTCTTTGAGTGGGCATATAGCCGCTATAGTGGTCATCGAAAGGAGGTGGCGAAATGCAGTTCTCGGAGCCGCTGTCTGCAGTCTTCCCCGGGCTTCATGGGCGGGTGCTCACCGTCCTGGCCGGGACCGACCAGCCACTCACCGGTCGAGCAGTCGCCGGGCTGCTGACCACGCCGGCGAGTACAAGCGGAGTGCAGAAGGTGCTGGACGGCTTGGTACGCAACGGCATAGTCCGCGTCGCGCCGGCGGGCCGGGCGAAGCTCTACACGTTGAACCGAGAACACCTCGCCGCGCCCGCGATCGAGGAACTGACGAGCCTTCGCGACCGTTTCATCAGCCGCCTCCGGTCCGAAGCTCAGACCTGGGAGCTTCCCGCCGCCGCAGTCTGGCTTTTCGGTTCCGCCTCGCGCGGCCAAGCCGAGCCGGACAGCGACATCGACATCCTCGTGGTGCGCCCGGACGGCACGTCCGAGGAGGATCCGCGCTGGCTCGCGCAACTAGAGACCCTCGCCGAACATGCCTCTCGCTGGTCCGGCAACGCCTGCGAAATCGTCGAATACAGCAGTACCGAACTGAAGCGCCTCGTCCGTCGTGGCGAACGCCTCGTCACCGAACTCCGCCGCGACGCCGTCCCCGTCGCCGGCTTCACCCCCCACCAGACCCTGACCCGGAAGACCGCTTGATGACGGCACTGGACGACGCCCGCGCACACCTCACCAAAGCACAGGAGTTCCTCGAAGCCGCCGAGCTGACCAACGATCTTGAACTTTTCAACGCTGCCGCATCGAACGCCGTCACCTCCGGCATCAACTCGAAGGACGCGATCTGTCTGACGTTGACCGGGCGGACCCGGAAGGCGGACAACCATGCCGAGGCAGTGGCTGAACTGAAGGCCTCCGGTCCGGCCGGTCGAGAGTCTAGTAGTACTTTCTCGCGGTTGCTGAGGCTCAAGTCGAAGTCGCAGTACCAGTCCGAGTCAGTCTCACCGCCGGATGCGACGAAGAGCATCGATTGGGCGACTCGGTTGCTGGGGACGGCTCAGAGAGTCTCCCTGAAATAGCCGTGCGCTAGCTGATGGGCGACTCGTAGACCAGTAGCTCTGTGCCTGTGGGGGAATCGCCGTCGTCGGGGGCAGTTAGTAGGCGGAGGTGGCTGTTGGCTAGCTCTAGGGCTACTGGGTTTCGGGTGACGGTGTGGCCGGACGGGGAGAATGTGGGGAAGGGGATCTCGTGGAGGATGCGGTTGTGGTCGTTGAGGTCGAGGAGAGCCAGTCCGCCTAGTTCGTAGGTGCCGCCTGTCGCAGTGGGCAGGCTGGTGACTCCCCCGCAGAGTTGCTTGCTTCGGTTGACGTAATCGCAGTCCTGGTAGTCCAGCAGGTGGCTCTGGTTGGGCTCTGCCGCCAACTGCTTTCCCCTGGCCGTCCACTCGTAGAGGGTCCGCGATCCCCAGCTCACCCCGTGCACGAAGCCGGTACGCCGATCGCGGACCACTCCGCCGACGTGGTCGCGGACCCGGAACTGCTCCGTCACCTGGTAGTTCTTCGGGTTCACCGTGTAGACGATCGCGCGCGAGTTCGGCCTGTACTCCGCAGCCGGCACCCACACGTTCTCCCCGTCGTAGTCGATGCCACCCGGGTGGTACGCCGTCCCCTCACCGATCCGGATGTCCTGCTTGAGGTTTCCCTGCCGATCGATGACGAACAGGTGCCCGATCCCCTTGCCCGGAGTGCGGTCATAGCCGTCAACCGGCTCCGGGTACCGCACTGGCGCTTCCAGAACCTCGACACTCGACATGAAGATCAGGTCACCCACAAGAGCGAACCCCTGGGGATGGTAGGTCGGGAAGTGCAGTGGAATCCGGGCCACCTGCGACCACGCAGTACTGCGTGTTGTCGCCTCGAATGCCCTGGCGACTCCGTCGTCGCGCCCGGCCGCATCTGCCACAGTCACGCCGCTCAGCAGCGTTGCCGCGACCACAGTCGCCAACAAGATACGCATCGTGCTCTCCCTCGGTCCGGTGATCAGGCAGCTTGAGCCCTGGAGGAGACAACAAGCCCGACACCAGCTGAGCAAAGAGTGGGCATCGGGTGAAGGGGTTGGCTGGCAGACTGGCGGGTATGGACTCTGGGATCACTGTGGTGGGGACCGGGCAGGTCACTGCGCCTGCTGACGTACTACGTCTGACGCTGAGCGTGGGACATGACGCAACGGATGTGGCGACCGCGGTCGCTCAGGTGGCCGAGCGGACGGATGCGGTGAACGCGGCACTGCGCGAGCGGGGTGTCGCCGAGAAGGACATCCACACCAGTTCGGTGAACGTCTACCCGCAGTACGCGGATTCGATGAAGGTCGCCGGGTATCGCGCGTCGCACGCGATGACGGTCTCGACCACCGACCTGACCGGGTTCGGACGACTGCTGAACGCCGCAGTCGGCGCTGTCGGCAACGACCTCGGGCTGGACGGGCTGCAGTTCGACGTCTCCGACAAGGCGCCGTTGCAACAGCAGGCGCGCGAGCTCGCCTTCGCCCAGGCGCAGGAGAAGGCGGATCACCTGGCCGGGCTGTCCGGGCAGTCGATCGGATCCATCGCCGCGATCGCCGAGACCTACGGTCAGGCGCCGATCCCGCGAGCGGCGGCCGCGAAAGCGCTGTCCTTCGACGCGGAAATCGCCGTCACCCCGGGCGATCAGACCATCGAGGTCTCGCTCGAGGTGCGCTTCAATTGGGCGTAACCATGGACTGATCTGTCTCAAAAGTAGACCGAATCCCCTTTTGTCCCCGGCTTCGGACACACTTCTCCCATGTACGCACCGGCTCCACTCAAGCGGCAACTGAACCGATCGGGTCTGTTGCTGCTGGGTCCTGCCTTCGTGGCGGCCGTGGCGTATGTGGATCCGGGCAACTTCGCGACCAACATCGCCGCAGGCGCGACGTACGGGTATCTGCTTTGCTGGGTCGTCGTCGGCGCGAACCTGATGGCCGTGCTGGTGCAGTACCTGGCCGCGAAGGCGAGTATCGCGACCGGCCGGACCCTGCCGCAGCTGTGCCGGGACCACTTCAAGCGGTCCACCTCCACCGGGTTGTGGGCGCAGGCCGAGCTGGTCGCCGTGGCGACCGACCTGGCGGAGGTGGTCGGCGGGGCGATCGCACTGAACCTGTTGTTCCAGATCCCGTTGCTGCTCGGCGGAGTGATCACCGGGGCGGTGTCGTTCGGGCTGCTGATCTACCAGTCGAAACGTGGCCAGCGACCGTTCGAGGCCGCGATCATCGGGTTGCTGGCCGTAGTACTGGTCGGTTTCGTGGTGTCGACGATCCAGTCGCACCCGTCCGGCTCCGGGATCGTCGGCGGGCTCGTGCCCCGGCTGGACGGCACGCAGTCGCTGGTGCTCGCGGCCGGGATGCTCGGTGCGACGGTGATGCCGCACGCGATCTGGCTGCACGGGGCGCTCGTCACCGACCGGCACTGGAAGTCGATCCGGTCGGCCACAGGCAAGCAGCGCGTACTCCGGGCGACGCGGGTCGACGTCGCCGTGGCGATGGCGCTGGCCGGTGCGGTCAACCTGGCCATGGTCGTGGTCGCGGCGGCGGCGCTGAAGGGCACCGGGGCCGACTCGCTGGACGCCGCGCATGCCGCGATCGGCGACCGGATCGGCAGCCTGCCCGCGCTGTTGTTCGCGCTGGCCTTGCTGGCCAGCGGATTCGCCTCGTCCTCGGTCGGTACGTACGCCGGATCCGTCATCCTGGAAGGGTTCTGGCAGCGGCACGTCCCGCTGGCGGCGCGCCGGCTGGTGACGTTGCTGCCGGCCCTGATCATCCTGGCCATCGGCATCGATCCGAGCCGCGCGCTGGTGGTTTCACAGGTCGTGCTGAGCTTCGGGATCCCGTGTGCACTGTGGCCGTTGGTCAGATTGACGGCCTCCAAGCGCGTCATGGGCCCCCTTGTCAACCGCTGGCCGACTACTCTCACCGCATGCCTGGTAGCAACCGCGGTCACCGCCCTCAACGTAGTACT
This sequence comes from Kribbella sp. NPDC006257, assembly GCF_040613535.1. Taxonomy (NCBI): domain Bacteria; kingdom Bacillati; phylum Actinomycetota; class Actinomycetes; order Propionibacteriales; family Kribbellaceae; genus Kribbella; species Kribbella sp. NPDC006257. Next base: position 45,877 of record NZ_JBEXSJ010000031.1, on the reverse strand, counting down.
GATTGTGCTGACGCTCCGAGGGTGAGCTCAGCATGACCGCTACGTATGCGGTCAGTGACATCCATGGCCACCCGGAGAAGCTGGTCGAGGCGCTGGAGGCGGCCGGTCTGGTCGACGCCGAGGGCAACTGGTCGGGGCATGATGTCCGGCTCTGGTTCCTGGGCGACTTCTTCGACCGCGGCCCGGACGGCGTCGGCGTACTGGCCCTGGTCCGGCGGCTCGCGGCCCAGGCAGCCGCGGGGACCGGCGAGATCCGGGTGCTGCTCGGCAATCACGAGATCCTGGCGCTCGGGATGCGGAAGTTCGGCGACACCTTCGTGCCGCACGACGGGATCACCTCGCGCAGTTTCGAGCGCAGCTGGGCGCTGAACGGCGGCCAGGACCGCGACCAGGAGCTGCTCACCGACGACGACGTCGCCTGGCTGATCGAGCAGCCGATGGTGGGCCTGGACGCGGATCACCTGCTGCTGCACTCCGACACCGAGGAGTATCTGGAGTGGGGTGACTCGATCGACGAGATCAACCGGGCTGCCTGGGAGGACCTGCACAGCGACGACATCACCGTCTGGTGGGAGGTCTGGCGGCGGATGACATCGCGGTACGCCTTCCGAGGCGAGGCCGGCCCCGCGGTGGCGGCCGACCTGCTGCAGCGCCTCGGCGGCCGCCGGATCGTGCACGGCCACAGCATCGTCGCCGACCAGCTCGGCATCGACCCGGCGTACCTGACCGGACCGCTGCTGTACGCCGACGGGCTGGCCCTCGGCATCGACGGCGGCATCTTCGACGGCGGCCCCTGCCTGCTGATCAAACTCCTCCCGGTCTGACCTACTTGTCGGCCGCCGGGACGCCACCTACGCCCCAGCTGTCCGTGGGCGTCTCCTGGATCCAGACCTGCACGCTGTCCGCCGGCAGCCCGTAGTTGTCGACGAACACGTCGGTGATGCCCTGGATGAGCACGCGCTTGAGCTCCGGCGTCCGCGGGCCCTGCAGAACGGTGACGATCGGCATGGTGGTTCCTCTCTGGAAAGCTGCCGGCGATCTGCCGACAGCACCGATTCCAGCCGGTTCCACAGCCCTGAACCAGGCGAGAATCCGATGTCGAGGTATCACTCGAACTGATGGGACGCAGTCAGCAGTACTGCGAGCGCGCCGCTGATCGTCGCTCCTTCCGGTACTGCGAGCAGCGTCGTCATCTGCAGCCCCAACGGTTTGAACACGACCCTGGGATGCCTGAGCAGGTTGGCATGACTCTGGTAGACCACGGTCCAGCCCGGCGTACCCGAGCCGATCGAGGCCAGCGTGTCCTGCAGGTTCTGGGATCGAGGGCCGAGCAGGGGTTCGAATCCGGCATCGGCGCAGGCGTTCATCACCAGATCCACCAGCGCCGGGTTGTCCCGCCGCGACACGATCCGGAGCGGCAACCCAGCCAGGTCGGGGAAGGTCAGGTGGGAAGCTGCGGCGGGGAGTGCTGCGAGTAGTTGGTCCTGCCAGACCGGGATCAGGTCGAGGCCGGAGGCGGTATCGAGCCCACGGACGAAGGCCGCATCCAGCTGACCGGCCCGGACCCGATCGAGGCGCGTCCGGGTCGAGGCGCTGAACAGCTCGACCTCGATCGACTTCTCTCCCAGGGCGACGAGCACCGCATCCAGCCGCTCGCCCAGCCCGGTGCTGGTGCCGAGGCGCAGCGTCTGTCCAGCCGGCGCCACCGCCGCATCCCGCGCCCGCTCGACGCTGGTGAGAACAGTCCGGGCTTCCGGCAGGAACCGCTGACCCGCTTCGGTCAGCCGGATCGCCCGCGCGGACCGGTCGAACAGCTGGACACCGAGTTCCCGCTCGAGCCGGGCGACCTGCTGACTGACCGCCGGCTGGCCGACCTGCAGCTGGTCGGCGGCGCGGCCGAAGTTCAGCACCTCAGCCACCGCCACGAAGTACTGGATCTGGCGCAACTCCACCCCGAGATCTTCGCAGAAGCGGGAATGGGGCCGGCTGCGTCAAGGTTGTTGAAACCTGAAGAGTCGACTCTTGAGGAGCTGTGATGGCTGAGAAGGTTGTGAAGGTGCCGGGTCCGGACCACCCGATCACGATCGAGAAGAACCCCGATCGCGTTGTCGTGAAGGTCGCCGGGCAGGTCGTGGCGGACACCCGGGAAGCGCTGTCGCTGCAGGAGGCGAACTACCCGGCCGCGCAGTACATCCCGCGCAAGGACGTCGACATGGCGCTGCTGGAGCGCACCGACAACGAGACCTACTGTCCCTACAAGGGCGACGCGTCCTACTACAGCATCATCCCGGGCGGCGAGAGCACGGTGAACGCGGTCTGGACCTACGAGAACCCGTACGCGCCGGTCGCCGACATCCAGGACCACCTGGCCTTCTACCCCGACCGGGTCAGCATCGAGATCATCGCCGACTGACGTATTTGGGTTGCCGTGCCGGCGTGCGGCTGGGACTCTCCAGGGATGAGTCTGCTGAGCGAGGTCGACGACTACCTTCACGCCGCACCCCTGTCCGGCGCCTACGGCGAGGAGGTCGGCCCGTTCACGTTGTTCCGTAGTACGAGCCCCTGGCCGTACTACGCGCGTCCGCGGCCCGGCGTCGAGCAGACGATCCAGGCCGCGGACATCGAGCGGCTGCGGGAGCGATGCGCCGAGCTCGAGATCCCGCTAGCCATCGAGTGGGTCGTCGAGACCTGCCCGTCGCTCAGCGCTGCCGCGGCCGAGGCGGGACTCGAGGTCGTCGAGCACCCGCTGCTCGTCCTCGACGAGGCCGATTTCAAACCCGCGACGACCGCCGCGACCTGCACGATCCTGCCCGCCGTCGAGTCCGTACTACGGGAAGCTCGCGCCGTCCCCAACGTGGCCTTCGGCGACCCCGGTACGGCGATCGGCGCCGGCGGCGTCGCGGAGCGCGACCAGGAAGCCGCGAAGATCCCTGACTCGATGATGGAGTTCTTGCTCAAGCGCGCCACGGCCGGCTACTCGGTCACGGCCGGCGCCGCCACCGAGGACGGCCTGGTCGCCAGCGGCGTCCACCAGCCGGTCGGCACGGCGTCCGAGATCGTCGGGGTCGCCACTCTCCCGGCCATGCGCCGCCAGGGCCTGGGGGCCGCCGTCACCAGCTGCCTGGCCGAGCACGCCTTCGCGATGGGCGTGCAGTTGCTCCTCCTCTCGGCCGAGTCCGACGCCGTGGCAGCCGTCTACGAACGCATCGGCTTCCGCCGGATCGGTTACGCCGGTGCCGCCGAAGTACCGTCCGCTGACTGAAGAGTTGGGCTGCGGGTCGTGGTTGTTGGGCGCGGGGCCGTACCGTTGGAGGGATGAGCAATACCGAGCGGACCCGCCCACGTACCCTCGCCGAGGCATTACGAGGCTGGGACGACGCTGCCCTCGGCCAGTTGCTCCTGAACCGGCCTGACCTGGCTACCCCGATGCCTGCCGACACGAGTCAGCTAGCGGCTCGTGCTACGACCAACGCTTCGGCTGCTAGAGCTATCAATCGGTTGGATGAGTTCAGTGTTGATCTGCTGGAGGCGCTGTCCGCACTGCCAGAGCCGGTGGATCTCAAGGCACTTGCAGCGGGTGTAGATCAGCCGGTGGAGATCGTGCAGCCACGGGTGACCGAGCTGCTCGCGCTGGCACTCGTCTGGGGCAATGAGGACGACCTGCGGCCCATCCGCGCAGTACATGAGCTTCTCGGGCCGACACCTGCTGGGCTAGGGCCGATCACTACCCGGCACTTCGGCGACTTGGACAAGCTGATCGAAGAGGCTGGGCCTGAGGCGCGCGAAGTGCTCGCCAAGCTCACCTGGGGTCCGCCAACAGGGACTGTTGAGAAGGCGGAGCGGCCGGTGACTATTGCTTCCGCCAAGACTCCTGTCGAGCAGCTGCTCGCTCGCGGTCTCGTAGTGCCGAAGGATGCCAACACTGTCGTGCTGCCGCGGCAGATCGGGCTGCACTTGCGTGGCGGGCGCGTACTCGCTTCCACACGGCCCACGCCGCCACCGCTTGGTGGGAAGAGTGTGTCTGCGTCGATCGCTGACCGGGCTGCTGCTGGCGCTGCGCTGGACCTGGTCCGGCTGGTCGACAGTGCACTGGAGCAGCTTGGCACTGAGCCGCCGCCTGTACTGCGTACTGGTGGCGTCGGAGTGCGGGAGCTGCGGAGTCTCGCTACCAAGATCGGTGCTGACGAGGCCGCTGCTGGCGCAGTACTGGAGATCGCGTACGCCGCTGGGCTGGTTGCTGCGGTTGAAGTCGGTACTGGTGAGCTGTGGTTGCCGACTTCGTCGTACGACGACTGGCTGGAGCTCGACACTGCGCATCGGTGGGGTCAGCTCGTTATCGCCTGGCACAGCGGGCTGCGGGCGATCGGACTGATCGGGCGGCGTGACAGCGGCGGGGCGACTGCTGCTGCACGTGAGCGGCTGGTCAACGCGCTGGCACCTGATCTGGAACGGCTGCTGGCTCCAGAGGTCAGGCAGCTCGCTCTGCAGGCTTTGGCTGAAGCAGGGGCTGGTACTGCGCCTGGTGTGGAGGCCGTGGTCACCTGGGTTGCGTGGCATCGCCCACGTCGTGGTGGGCAGTTCCGGGATGACCTGGTCGAGTGGACGATCACTGAGGCTGCACTGCTTGGCCTGACTGGGTTGGGTGCGTTGGCTTCGCATGCTCGGGTTCTGCTTGGTGACGAGCCTGTTGCCGAAGACCTGGCTGCTGCGCTTCAGCCGTTGGTGCCGGAGCCGGTGTCGGAGGTGCTGCTGCAGGCGGACCTCACTGCGGTGGCACCTGGGCCGCTGGTGCGCGCAGTACAAGAGGACCTTGTGGTGATGGCCGATGCGGAGTCGCACGGCGGTGGTGGCGTCTACCGGTTCAGTGAGAGCTCCATCCGGCGAGCATTCGACCTTGGCCGTACTGCGGAGCAGCTGCACGCATGGTTGGTCGAGCACTCCCGTACGCCGGTGCCGCAGCCGCTCAGCTACCTCATTGACGACGTCGCCCGACGGCACGGCGTACTGCGAATCGGCGCCGCGTCGACCTATCTCCGCTGCGACGACGAGACCGTGCTGACCCAGCTGCTCAGCTCCAACTTGCCGGGGATCCGGTTCCGGCGACTCGCGCCGACGGTCGTCGTCTCGCCGTCGCCGCCGGACATCGTGCTCTCCCGGCTGCGGGAGGCCGGCCTGGCCCCACTCGGCGAGACCTTCGACGGGGTCGTCCACGTGACAACCGCCGGAAACCGCCGCGGCCAGCCACCGCGTCGGCGTACCAGCCGGGACTTCGCCGACAGCGCGATCGACCTGACCGAGGACCAGGTCAAGGCGGTGATCGAACGCGTCCGCGCCGGCGACCGAGTCGCTGCCGAACGTCCCGCCGAACACACCTCCGGCGATGCGACCGCACCCGCCGAAACCATCGCCGTCCTCGCCGAGGCCGCCGAGTCCGGCAGCCCGACCTGGATCTCCTACGTGGACCACAACGGCAACGCGGCCGAACGCATCGTCGAACCGGTCCGGGTAGCCGACGGATGGCTGACCGCGTACGACAACGAGTCCGACCAGCCCCGCACCTATGCCCTGCACCGGATCTCCGCAGCCCGCCCCGTCCCGGACTAGCCCCCGCCCGTTTGGTGGGAGGGGGCACAATGGAGGGTCGGGCGGAGGTCTTCGTCTGTTTCTGGTGATTGGGGAATCGGTAGTGACCGACGGGCCGTTGATCGTGCAGTCTGACAAGACGCTGCTGTTGGAGACCGCTCATGCGGAGGCCAGTGACTGCCGGAAGGCTATTGCGCCGTTCTCCGAGTTGGAGCGGGCTCCTGAGCATGTGCATACCTACCGGTTGACTCCGCTCGGCTTGTGGAACGCCCGGGCCGCTGGGCACGACGCGGAGCAGGTGATCGACGTACTGCTGCGCTACAGCCGCTACCCGGTGCCGCACTCGCTGCTGGTCGACATCGCCGAGACCCTGGACCGGTACGGACGACTGCGGCTGGAGAAGCACCCGGAGCACGGGCTGGTGCTGATCACCACCGACAGGCCGGTGCTGGAAGAGGTGCTCCGCAGCGCGAAGGTGAAGCCGCTGCTGGGCGCCCGGATCGACGACGACACGGTGATCGTGCACCCGTCCGAGCGCGGTCATCTGAAGCAGACCCTGCTGAAGCTGGGCTGGCCGGCTGAGGACCTCGCCGGGTACGTCGACGGTGAGGCGCACAAGATCGACCTGGTCAAAGATGGTTGGGACCTCCGTCCATACCAGCAGCAGGCGACCGACGCCTTCTGGCACGGCGGCTCCGGCGTCGTCGTACTCCCCTGTGGCGCCGGCAAGACGATCGTCGGCGCGGCCGCGATGGCACAGGCGTCGGCGACGACCCTGATCCTGGTCACGAACACGGTGTCGGCGCGGCAGTGGAAGGAAGAGCTGCTCAAGCGGACAACGCTGACCGAGGACGAGATCGGCGAGTACTCCGGTGCGCGGAAGGAGATCCGGCCCGTCACGATCGCGACGTACCAGGTGATGACGACCCGGCGGAAGGGTGTCTACACACACCTCGAGCTGCTGGACGCGCGCGACTGGGGCCTGATCGTGTACGACGAGGTGCATCTGCTCCCGGCCCCGATCTTCCGGATGACGGCGGACCTGCAGACCCGGCGGCGGATCGGGCTGACCGCGACGCTGGTCCGCGAGGACGGCCGCGAGGGCGACGTGTTCTCGCTGATCGGCCCGAAGCGGTACGACGCGCCGTGGAAGGACATCGAGGCGCAGGGCTGGATCGCACCGGCCGACTGCGTCGAGGTCCGGGTGGATCTGGAGCAGACCGAGCGCTTCGTCTACGCGACGGCCGAGCCCGAGGACCGCTACCGGCTGGCCGCGTCGACCCCGGCGAAGTCCCGTCTGGTACGGCGGATCGCCGAGCATCACGCGGGTGAGCCGATGCTGGTGATCGGCCAGTACATCGACCAGCTCGACGAACTCGGCGAGCGGCTCAACTGCCCGGTGATCAAGGGCGAGACGACGGTGAAGGAGCGCCAGCGGTTGTTCCAGGCGTTCCGCACCGGCGAGATCAACATGCTCGTGGTCAGCAAGGTCGCGAACTTCTCGATCGACCTCCCTGAGGCATCGGTGGCCGTCCAGGTCTCCGGCACCTTCGGCTCCCGCCAGGAAGAAGCGCAGCGCCTGGGCCGCGTCCTCCGCCCCAAGGGTGACGGCCGCACGGCCCGCTTCTACTCCATCGTCGCCCGCGACACCGTAGACGCCGAGTTCGCCGCCCACCGCCAACGCTTCCTCGCCGAACAGGGCTACGCCTACACCATCGTCGACGCCGAAAACCTCTTCGCCTGAGACTTCGGAGTACTGCGTGCAGACCCGGCTCGACCACGCTCTGACGGACCCATCCTTGCGCGAACTGCCGGCCGAGGTGAACGACCTGCTGCGCAACCTGCAGGCCCCACCTCGGCTCGCGGCGCATCTCCGCGCCGTGCACGACGTCGCCCACGAGCTCACCACCTGGCTCGCGACCTACCCCGAGGTGCGCTTCAACCGCAAGACCGTCCTGTACGGCGCGGCAACCCACGACATCGGCAAGATCATCCACATCGAGGAGCTGTCCCGGCCAGGGTCACTCCACGAGAAGGCCGGCGAGCAACTCCTGCTCGAGGCAGGCGTTGCTCCGCAGCTGGCCCGCTTCGCCGCAACTCACGCCAGCTGGACCGAGCCCGGCATCACCGTCGAGGATCTGCTGGTCAGCCTCGCGGACAAGGTCTGGAAGGGCAAACGCGTACGCGAGCTCGAACAGCTACTTGTCGACCAGCTGGTGATCGCCTCCGGGCAAGAGTCTTGGCAGGTGTTCCTCGACCTGGATGACCAGCTCGGCAAACTGGCTGAGTCTGCCGGCGCCCGGCTTGACTTTCAGAACCTCTACTAGTCGCCGAGGCGGGTGTGGATGCCTTGGAAGTGGGTCTTCATGGCGGTGGCGTAGGTGGTGGGGTTACCGGACTGGAGGGTGTTGAGGAGGTCTCGGTGCCAGCCGGCCGCGTCGGTGGGGGTGTAGCGGGCGCCGGGGAGGCGGGCGTCCACCTGGGCGAAGGTTCGCCAGAAGACGCTGAGGAGGTCGATCACCAGCGCGTTGCCCAGCGGTTCGTAGAGGGCTTGGTGGAAGGCCCAGTCCTCGTCGGGGAAGTATTCGCCGGCGGCCGCCTTCGTCTCCATCCGGGCGACGATCGGTTCCAGGGTGTCGAAGCCGGCGGTGGCGAAGTGGGCGACGACCTCGTCGGCGAGACCGACCTCGATCGCCTGGCGGACCTCGAGGACGTTCTGTACGTCGCGGAGGTCGCCGGCCATCGACTGCGACATCCGGAAGGCGAGCCCGTCCTCGAGCGCGTCGAGGGTGACCTGGCCGACGTACGTCCCGTACCCGTGCCGGATCTCGATGATTCCGACAGCCTGCAACGCCTTCATTGCCTCGCGCAACGGATGCCGGCCCACGCCGAGCTGCGCCATCAGCTCCTGCTCGTTCGGCAGCGGGTCACCCGCCTTCAGCCCGCGTTCCAGGATGAACGACTTCATCTGGTCGCGGATGAAGGACTGATTGCCGGCCGCACCTCGCGCCCGGCCGAGCCCACCCGTGGTCACACCGGTCCCCCTCCGACGACGATCGAGGTCCGCCAGTCTAGCCAGCGAGCAGTCCGGCCCTGGTCAGTAGTGAGCCGATGCCGGCGATCTCGTCGTCATTCAGTGGGATCGACGGGTACGCCGTGAGCGGGCACCCGATCACGCCCAGCAGATACAAAGCAGCCTTGAACGCACCGAGCGCCGCCGAGCTCGCCCCCATCCGGGACCGGTCAGCCACCTCGATGATCTCGAACAACCGGAACAACCGATCCTGCTCCGACCGAGCCACCGCCAACCCCCCAGCAGCGACAGCGTCAAAGAGTCGCACATACCCAGCCGGATCCACGTTCCCCAATCCCGGTACGACGCCGTCGACGCCGAAGCTCAGCGCCGAATCGACCGTCAGTTCCGACCCGGTCATCACCGTGAAACCGGCCGGCCGATCGAGCACCAGCCGCCGCAGACTCGTCTCGTCCCCACTCGAATCCTTCACCCCCGCCAGCACCCCGCGCTCCCCCAAATCCAGCAGAACCGAAGCAGGCAGCTTCGTCCCGACCCGCGCCGGAATGTCGTAGGCGAACAACGGCACCTCAGCCGCCGACGCCAGCCGCTCGAAGTGCCGCGAGATCTCCGCAGGATGTGTCGCCGCATAGAACGGCGCAGTCGCCACCACACCGTCCACACCAACCTTGCAAGCAGCGACCACGTGCGCCCCCGACCGAGCCGTCGACGTATCAATCACACCGGCCAGCACCGGCACCTGCCCAGCGACCTCACCCACGACGGTTTCCAGCACCACCTGGCGTTGCTCGTCGGTCAGAAACGTCCCTTCCCCGGACGTACCGAGGACGAAAACCCCAGCGACTCCCCCGGCCAGCTGATAGCCGACCAATCGGGCGAGCGAGGCGACATCGACGTCGTACGACGAGGTCAGCGGAGTGACCAGGGGCGGAACCACACCACTCAGGTGAAGGGCGGTCAAGAGAGACTCCTCAAGGGGTCGAAGGTCGCGAAGCGGATGGTGGCGAAGGAGGACGTTTCGCCCGCCTCATAGAGGACGCCAACTCGTCCAACGGGAAGCGGAACGAGATCGGAATAGCCGGACATGCCCGGATGGACGACGAGCCCCGGCCGCCAGGTACGGCCATCGTCAGAACTGACAAAGATGGTCAGCTCGCGGCGAATCTTCGGGTCTACAGGAGTCGACAACAGCAGCCGGGACCCGACCCGCAGCACGCTTCCCTGGATCCCCGGCGCCGTGACATCCAAGATCTCCTCATACGGCGCGGTGAGCGTCGCCCCGCCGTCGGAGGAATACGCGTGCACGCGCGCCGCCCCGGTACCCCGATGGTTCCGGGCATTGAAGTAGAGCCGCCCGGAAGCCAGCTCCGCCACCGTCGTCTCGTTTGCGTTGACGACCGCGCCGTCGTTGCGATCGACGAAGCCGACAGACCAGGTAACACCACCGTCATCGCTGTAGATGCAGTGCCCACCGTTCAGCGAATCCAGTTCAGCACCGTCAGCCGGGACCACGGAGTGGTTCGCAGGCACGACCAGCCGCCCTGCGTAAACCCCTGCGCTCACAGCGATCCCATGGCATGGACCAGTCGCATACCAGCCCCAGTCCGCCGGCTTCACCTGCGCGGTGATCTCCACCGGCGAGCTCCACGACACCCCGTCATCCGTACTCCGTTGCACGTAAACCCGCCGACTGTCGATGCCCCGGGCAAGCGAACTCTCCACAGCGTCAGCGCCGTTCTGCACAGTCACCAGCACCAGGTCACCACTCGACGGATCGAACACCGGCACCGGATTCCCACACGTCTTCCCGGCAGCCGCCGACACCACCTGCAACGGCAACCAGGACCGCCCACGGTCAGGCGAGCGCCGGAGTACGACCTCGATCTCGCCCGCGTCGGCGGCGGAGTGCAGCCGCCCCTCACAGAACGCGAAGACCCAGTCGCCCGACGACACCACGGACGGGATCCGGAACGTGTGGTACCCGCTGCCCGCGGGGTCGAAGACGACACCGACTCTTGAAGACATAGGACGTACTATGTCATGGTGTGGCCGCACCTTCAATCGCCCGGAAGTGAGGACCTCATGGGGCTCAGCAGACGAACATTCCTCGGCGGCGGCCTGGCTGCCGCGGCGGTCGCGGTCACCGGTACGCCGATGCTCAGCGGCTGCGCGTCGGATAAGAAGAACCAGGCCGCGGCCAATCTCGCGGTCAAACTGCCGGCGTACCTCCGGTTCACCGGCGTGAAGCCGGACCTGCCGGGCACCGACGTCGTCCTGGACGGCTTCCTGAAATACCCGGCGAACCCGATCAAGGCGATCGCCGAGAAGCCCGGCGACGGTCAGCCGATCACCTTCATGACCAACATCCCCGGCGCGATCCCGCCGACCGCCGACCGCAACCAGTTCTGGCAGGCCCTCAACGAGCGGCTCGGCTCCGAACTCCAGATCAGCATGGCGTCGAACGACGAGTACCCCAACAAGCTCGCGACCCGGGTGGCCGGCGGCGACCTGCCGGACATCATCAACCTGCCACCGACGACGCCGCAGATCCCCGCCTTGCTGAAGGCCAAATGCGTCGACCTGACCCAGCACCTGACCGGCGACGCGGTGCGGAACTACCCGTTCCTGGCGAACATCCCGACGCAGTACTGGAAGGGCTGTGTCTTCAACGGTGGCATCTACGCCGTACCGGTCCCCCGTGGCATGTCCCGTACGACGTTGCCGCTCTACCGCGAGGACCTCTTGGTTGCCAAAGGCATCAAAGATCCGGCACCGAAGAACTTCGACGAGTTCCTCGACCTCGCCAAGGAGCTGACCGCGCCGAAGCAGAACCGCTGGGCGTGGACCAAACCGCCAATCTCTTATCTCCGCCAGTTGTTCGGCATCGCCAACCAGTGGAAGGAGGAGGGCGGCAAGTTCACCTCGTTCTACGAGGCGGAGGAGGGCGCCGACGCGCTCGAGGCGGGCCGCAAGATGGTTGCCGCCGGCGTCATCAACCCGGACTCCTTCAGCGCCCAGGCCAGTCAGCGCAAACAGTGGTTCAACGGTGGTATCGCCGCGTTCGACATCGACAGCTTCGTCGCCTGGAACCAGTACTACGCCGACAACACCGCCGGCGACTCGTTCAGCGTGAACATGCTCGACGTTCCGAGTCCCGGCAAGCCGTGGATGGGTGCCGCACTCAACAACATCACCGCGTTCCGCAAGGACAGCAAGCACTCGGTCGAGACGCTGTTGAAGGTCGCGAACTGGATGGCCGCGCCGTTCGGCACGGAGGAGTATCTGTTCCGCAAGTACGGCGTACAGGGTCGTCAGTTCGCCTTGCAGGGAACGGATCCGGTGCCGACCAAGACTGGTGTGGTCGAGACAGGGATCGGGTTGCAGTACATCGCCGACTCCACGCTCGCGCTCTACCTGGCCGGTAAGCCCGATGTGCCGCGCAAGCAGCACGCGATCCAGGAGAAGATCGCGAAGCGGCTGGTGTACGACGCGTCGTACGGGCTGTACTCCGACACTGTGTCGAAGGACGGGCCGCGGCTGGTCAGCGTGATGACCGACGTCGAGAACCAGATCATGCAGGGCAAGAAGCCGGTATCCGCCTGGGCTCCTGCGGTCAAGGACTGGCTGTCGCAGGGCGGCGAGAAGATGCGCACCGAACTGCAGCAGGCGTACGAGGCGGGGCGTTAGCGAGATGCTGCAGCGCTCCAAGACCCACCCGGAGCAACAGCTCAGCCTCGGTCGCCGATTGATCAGGGACCGAGTGCTGCTGCTGTTCGCCCTGCCCGGTACTGCGCTGATCCTTGCGTTCCACTACCTGCCGCTGCTCGGCAACGTGATCGCGTTCAAGGACTACCAGCCGTTCCTCGGCATCGGTGGCAGCGACTGGTCCGGCTGGGAGAACTTCTCGGTGATCTTCAACGGCGATCCCGCGTTCCTGCGCGCGTTGAAGAACACTCTCATCCTGACCGGGCTGCAGGCGGTTCTGGTATTCCCGGCGCCGATCCTGCTGGCGCTGTTGCTGAATTCGCTGTTCTCCGAACGGATCAAACGGATCGCGCAGAGCATTCTCTACCTGCCACACTTCATGTCCTGGGTGATTGTCGTGGCGCTGTTCCAGCAGATGCTCGGCGGAAGCGGGCTGCTGAACAACTACCTGCGATCGCATGACCTGGCGACGCTGGACATCATCGGCAACTCCGAGCTCTTCCGCGTCCTGGTGACCTCGCAGGTGATCTGGAAGGACACCGGCTGGGCGACGATTCTCTTCCTGGCGGCGCTCTCGCAGATCGACTCGCAGCTCTACGAGGCCGCGAGTGTTGACGGGGCGAGCCGGATGCGCCAGGTGTGGCACGTGACGATGCCGGGGCTACGCGGGATCATCATCCTGCTCTTCATCCTGAAGCTGGGTGATTCGCTGACGGTCGGGTTCGAGCAGATCATCCTGCAACAACAGGCTGTCGGGCGCGATGTCAGCGAAGTACTGGACACCTACGTCTACAACAACGGCGTGCTCGGTGGAGCCTGGGGAGTCGCCGCCGCGGTCGGCCTGGTGAAGGGCCTCGTCGGCGTCGTCCTCGTCCTGGCCGCGAACAAGGTGGCGCACATCTTCGGAGAGCAAGGGGTGTACAGCAGATGACGCGTCGGATTGTTCAAGGTGTGCCGATGCCGTCCTGGCCGATGCGGGCTTTCAAAGGCCTTGTCCTGCTGGTGTTCTGCGCGGCGGTGATCATCCCGTTCGTCGGAGTGATCTCGACCAGCGTGGCACCGAACAAGCAGATCAACGAGTCGGGCGGGCTGGTGTTGCTGCCGGACTCGATCAACCTCAACGCGTACAAGTCCTTGTTCGCCGGCGGAGTGGTCACCCGGGCCCTATTGGTGAGCATCTTCGTCACGGTAGTCGGGACGTTGCTGAGTCTGACCGTGTCTTGTTTGCTCGCCTATGCCTTGTCGCGGCCGGGATTCTCGGCGGGGCGGCCGATCCTGTTGATCGTGCTGTTCAGCATGTTGTTCTCGCCCGGCATCATCCCGATGTACCTCGTGGTCAAGGGCGCCGGGCTGCTGGACAGCCTGCGGGCGCTGATCGTGCCGACGATGGTCAGCGCGTTCAACGTGATCGTCCTGCGGGCGTTCTTCTCGAATCTGCCGGGTGAGATCACCGAGAGCGCACGGATCGATGGCGCAGGCGAGCTGAAGACCTTCGGCTACATCGTGCTGCCGCTGTCGAAGGCGGTGCTTTCGGTGATCGGCCTGTTCTACGCGGTCAGCTACTGGAACGCGTTCTTCGGCGCCCTGCTCTACCTCAACGACAGCAAGCTCTGGCCGTTGCAGCTCGTACTACGGACGTACGTCATCAACGACACCCAACTCGGCAGCGCAGAACTCGGCACCGAACTGCTGCCACCCCAGGCTTCCATCCAGATGGCCATCCTGGTCATCTCCATCGTGCCAATCCTCCTCATCTACCCCTTCCTGCAAAAGCACTTCGCCAAGGGTGTACTGACCGGGGCTGTCAAAGGGTGAGGTCGTCGCAGGGGATCAGGGGGCAGCCGGCTTGCTTCAGGTAGGAGCCGGCGCCTCGATCCCCGGTCGCGGCGGCGGCAGCGGCTTCCCAGTGCGCCCGGCCCATCAACACCGGATGACCGGCCCGGCCTTCGTACCCGGCTCGCGACAACACGGCGTCACCGGACCCGACCCGGCCCGCCAGCACCCGGCGTACGACGTCCGGTCCCACGTCGGGCAGATCGACGAAGTGCACCACCACCGCCTCGGCCGGGGTCTCGGTCACCCAGCCCAGCCCGCTGCGCAGCGACGCCGACATCCCCGTCTCCCACTCCAGCGAGGGCACGATCGTGACGTCCTCGGCGGCCAGCAGCGCGGTCACCTCCTCCGCCGCGGCTCCGACCACGACACCGATCGGCCCGCAACCGGCGTCGCGCAGTACGTGCACCGACCGCACCACCCACGGCACTCCGGCGGCGTCGCGGACCAGCGCCTTCGGCCTGCCGATCGACGCCCCGGCACCGGCCGCGAGCAACACCCCTGCGGGATCCATGATCACCCGAGCTCCTATCAGACCTGCGGTTCGTTAATTGTCAAGTGTGAGCTTCGAGTCGAACCCGTCGGGAATGCGACCGGAGGTCCGGCCGTTGCGCGTTATTGGGACGTTATCGCCGATCGGCGGAGAGGGGGGTGACGGTCCGGTCACAGCGAGTGGTTCGGGGGTTGCCCAGGGCAACATCAGGGTTGAACCTGAGCGATTCCCGAGACTTCGACCGGTACCGTCGAGACGTATGGGGACACAGGCACTCGAGCGAGTTGATCTGACGGGGGAACGCGGGCGCAGCTCCACGGGGGCCGGGCCCGTGGTCTGGCGGGTGGTCCGGGAAGCAGTCCTGCTGGCGACCATGTTCCTGGTCTACAGCGCGGGCCGGCAGTTCGCGGGAAAACACACCGGCTCCGCCTTCGACCATGCACGCGAGGTGCTTTCCTTCCAGCACTGGCTGCATCTGCCCGATGAGGCAGCGATCCAGCACTGGGTCCTCCAGTTCCCCCACCTGGTCCAGGGAGCGAACCTGTACTACGCGTCGGTGCACGCCCCGCTGACCGGCGCGATCCTGCTCTGGCTGTCCATCTGGCGCCCGAAGGCCTACCCGCGGGTCCGCTGGACCATCGTCTCGGTGACCGGGCTGGCACTGATCGGCCACATCCTGTTCCCGCTGGCCCCGCCGCGGATGATGCCGGGGTTCATCGACACCGGGCTGAAGTTCGGCCAGTCGGTCTACGGGCCGGAGAGCTCGGGCGGGGTGGCGAACCAGTTCGCCGCGATGCCGAGCCTGCACGTCGGGTGGGCCGCCCTGATCGCGCTCTCGATGATCCTGATCACCCGGTCGAAGTGGCGCTGGTTGTGGATGCTGCACCCGATCATCACCTTCTCGGTGGTGGTCGTGACCGGGAACCACTACTGGCTGGACGGCATCGCCGCCCTGCTCCTGATCGCCGTCAGCCTCCCCCTGCTGCTCCGTCCCGGACTGCGCGCGGACAAGCAGGAGACGACACTGAATAAATCGGTCGCTCGCGAGGCAGTGCTCAAGTAACGTAGCGGGGCTTCCCTGACCCGTCGACCGCTTTGCGGAGGACTTGTCGTGCCCCCAGTTCCTGCCCCGTTGCCGCCGACCCTCCAAGCCGAGAAGGACTACCTCGCCGCCTCCCGCGCCGCGCTCGCGCAGATGCGGGAGAAGACCGGTTCGCTGAAGATCTACTCCGCCGATCCGGTGAACGCCGAGTTCCTCAAGGCGGCGATCTACCGCCGGATGCAGGAACTCGAGGACGACCCCGAGGTGCCGCTGTTCTTCGGCCGCCTCGACTACCTCGAACCGACCGAGGAAACGTTCCACATCGGCCGCCGGCACGTGAACGACGAGCAGGGCGAACCGCTCGTCGTGGATTGGCGGGCCGACATCTCGGTGCCGTTCTACCGGGCCAGCCGGACCGAGCCGATGGGCGTCGGCATCCGCCGCCGGTTCGGCTTCACGCACGGCGAGATGACCGCCTTCGAGGACGAGGACCTGACCACCTCGGCGCCGGTCGCCGAGCACAGCGACATCCTCGACGCGGAGATCGAGCGCCCTCGTTCCGGCCCGATGCGCGACATCGTGGCGACGATCCAGCCCGAGCAGGACGTCATCGTCCGGGCCGGGGTGGACGAGACGATCTGCGTGCAGGGTGCTCCCGGCACCGGGAAGACCGCCGTCGGGCTGCACCGCGCGGCGTACCTGCTGTATGCGTACCGCGACCAGCTGAGCCGGGCCGGCGTGCTGGTGGTCGGGCCGAACGCGAGCTTCCTGCGGTACATCGGCGACGTGCTCCCCGCGCTGGGCGAGATCGAGGCGAAGCAGACCACCGTCGAGGAGATGGTCGCCCGGGTGAAGATCGCCGGGCCCGGGCCCGCTCCCGTCGACATCCTCAAGGGCGACGCGAGGCTGGCCGAGGTGCTGCGCCGGGCGGTGTGGGCGCAGGTGCAGTTGCCGAAGGAGGCGCTCGTCGTACCGCGGGGATCGCACCGGTGGCGCGTACCGGCGTACGAGGCCGAGGAGCTGGTCAACGAGCTGCGGACCCGCGGGATCCGGTACGGCGCGGGGCGGGCGATGTTGCCGCAGCGGCTGGCGCACGCCGTACTGCTGCGGATGGAGACCGGTGGTGATTCGCCCGACGATCGGGTACAGGATTCGGTGGCGCGGAGCCGGCCGGTCAAGGTGTACGCCGATGCGCTGTGGCCGGCGGTCGATCCGGCGAAGTTCCTGTTCCGGTTGTTCACCGATGCCGAGCTGCTGGCCGAGCACGCCGACGGGATCCTGACCAGCGAGGAGCAGGCGCTTCTCCTGTGGGACAAGGCCCCTCGGTCCGCGGGGGCCGCGAAGTGGTCTGTTGCCGATGCCACCCTGATCGACGAGCTCGCGGACCTGGTGGACCGTACGCCGAGCCTCGGTCACGTCGTACTGGACGAGGCGCAGGACCTCTCGGCGATGCAGTTGCGCGCGGTCGGGCGGCGTTGCTCGACCGGCTCGATGACTATCCTCGGCGACATCGCGCAGGGCACGACGCCTTGGGCGACACCTTCCTGGGACGAAGCGCTCGGGCATCTGGGGAAGAGCGGGGCGCATACGGAGGAGCTGACGGCTGGGTTCCGCGTGCCGGGGCAGGTGATCGAGTACGCCGCACGCCTGTTGCCGTTGATCGCGCCGCATCTGACGCCGCCGACCGCAGTACGGCGGGCGCGCGGTGAGCTGGCGATCACGCAGGTGCCCGACAGCCTCGCGGCTGCTGTCGAGACTGTCCAGGAGATCACCGACCGGCCCGGCTCGATCGGGGTGATTGTGCCGGACGCGATGGTGCCGGCAGCTCGGAAAGCCTTGCAGGACAAGGGGATCAGCTACTCGGTGCTCGGTAACGAAGGTGACGTCGAGGCCCATGTGGACGTCGTACCGGCTGGGCTTGCGAAGGGTCTCGAGTTCGACCACGTCGTACTGGTTGAGCCTGCCGGCATCGTGGCGGGTGAGGCCGACGAGCGGACCGGGCTGCGGCGTTTGTATGTCTGCCTTACTCGTGCGGTGACGTCGTTGGCGATCCTGCACACGGACGAGCTGCCTGAGGTGTTGCGGTAATTCGGTGGCAGACCTCGGGTGGATCCTGAAGAGTCCCGGGGTATGACTGCATTCGATCCGGCGAAGGCTTTCGGTCCCGACGTCGCCGCGCGGTACGACGACGATCCGCGGGGCGACGAGGCGGATGGGGCCGCGTTCCTGGCCGGGCTGGCTACGGACGGTACGGCGTTGGAGTTCGCGATCGGGACCGGGCGGATGGCGTTGCCGCTGGTCGGTCACGGCGTGCGGGTAGACGGGATCGAGCTGGCGCCGGCGATGGTCGAGCAGCTTCGGTCGAAGCCGGGTGGCGCGTCGCTCGACGTGACGATCGGGGACATGTCGAGGGTCGAGCTGGGGCGGAAGTATCCGCTGGTCTACCTGGTCTTCAACACGATCTTCAACCTACTGACGGCAGACGACCAGATCAGGTGCTTCGAGAACGCGGCCAACCACCTGACGGACGACGGAGTCTTCGTGATCGAGACGGCGATCCCGAGTGCGTGGGTCAAGCCTGACCGGCACGACTACGTGGGAGTCAACGAGGTGGGCGTCGCGGACGTGACGCTGGACGTCTGCCGCTACGACCCGGTGACACAGCTCCTGGAGGAGAACCACGTCCGCCTAGGCACCGCCGGAATCACCATGAACCCAATCACGTGCCGCCTAGTCACACCCGGCGAACTAGACCTAATGGGCCGCCTAGCCGGCCTCCGCTTGGTAGAACGCCTCCAGGACTGGCGCCGCACCCCCTTCACCGCCACCAGCCAAGCCCACGTCTCCATCTACGGCCGCTAGAAGCCGCGGGAGCCTCCTGATCTGCGGGAGGAGCGGCGGGAGGAGCCGCCGCCGGAGGAGCGGGTGCGGGAGGAGTAGGAGCGGCGGCGGGACGAGCCGCCGCCCGAGCTCCAGAAGCTGTTGCTGTTGTCGTCGTCCGAGCTGTCGTAGCTGGACGACGACGAGCGGCTGGAGATCCCCGAGCCGATGTCGCTGGTCCAACGGCTGAAGCGTGCACCGGGCCGACGGGAACCCCACCGGGAGCGCATCTCTTCACCAGCCCGCCGCGCGTCCTGGTCCGGGAACCACCAGCGCCTGCCATCACCCTGCGACCAGTAGCCGTCCATGTACGACGCCAGATCCTCACCGAGAGTCCAGTAGGGCCGCGGCCGATCCCTGACAGTCACCATCCGGATGTCAGGCTCCTGCTGAGCCGCAACCTTGGCAGCACAAGCCGCACACACCTGCACCTGCCGCTCCGTCCCACCCTCAGGCGCCCACTCCACGGCCGAGGTACTAGGCCCATGACGCGGATCGAAGAAGCACGGCGGAGTCGGCTCCGGAATCGGCTTCCCCGCCCGCACTGCATCAAGACAGACCAGCCCGTACCGCGCAGAGCCGAGTAGCGTCGCCACCGCCTCGGTGTCCGCATCCCCCTTGGCCTCGTCGAGCCGGTGCCGCGCCTTCTCCACAGTGTCGAGCACGTCCTTCGACAGCTTCGCCTGCTGCGGATCCGACGTGGTCGGCAACGCAGACACCTGCTGGGACAGCGCGATGATCTCCTCGTTCAGCATCGGCACGGAGACCTTCAGATGCTCCTTCTCCTCGGACCGACGCGCACGACGCGCAGACAGAGTCGTGCCACCCCACCAGAGGAACACCACGCCAGCCACACCACCGGCGTACGGAGCAGCGTCGATGTAGAACGGCTTGTCGATCTCCTGCGCCCGCTGGACGAACCGCGTGAGGATGTCCGCGTAGTCAGGCGCGCAGCAGTCCACTGCCTCGTCCACGGCATCACCCACGTGGTACGTCGGTCCCTTGTCCGCATGCTGCACGGCATGGAACCCACGACCGGCCGACTCGGAGCGAGCATCGACCAGTACGGCGTACACGCCTTCGACACCAACCCGGTCGTACAGCTGACTGGCGATCTCCTCACCGTTCCAGGCGAGCCGCACGCGCGAACTGAAGCCCTTCGGAGCGATGTCGATCGCCGAGGCAGGGATGACCGCGATCCGCATCGGCGCCACAGCGGACTTCACCGCGCGGTCCAGCTCGGAGATCTCCGACGCACTGAGCGAGGTCACCGAGGAGTCCACCCAGATGCCCGGATCACCCAGCTTCGCCGCGACGCTGTCCAGATAGCTCTCCGCAGCAGCCTGTGCGCGCTGGCGGTCTCCCTCGATGTCCGGCGGCGTGTAGCGCGGCTGCGTGTAGTTGTACGTCGGCCGGCTGGTCGGCGGCTTGCTCGGTGTCGGCGTCGGAGTGGCCGCATGGGCCGGTACAGCGAGCAGCAGCGGCGCACCGACCAGGGCGAGCGTGCCGAGCAGGCGAAGGGGGCGGTTCATCGTGTTCCTCCAGCGAGGCGGTTCTGGCAGGCAGCACAGACAGGGATCTCCCGGGCCTTGCCGCCCGGTGGTGTGTACATCCAGTCGGTCACAGAGGTTCCGTGAGCCGGGTCGAAGAAGCAAGCGGCCCGCCGCGGCGGCGCCGGCGTACCGGCGACGAGTGCTTGGGCACAAGCGAGTCGCCAGCGCCCGTACTCGACAGTGGCCCGTACTGCGCGGAGCCCGTCGTCGCCCGGCGCCTGATCGACAGCGCGACCCGCGTCTGCGTACGCGTCCATCGCCGCCTGCACATCCGCTGTCGTGTCCACGCCGTCCAGACGCACGTCGGCGGCATCCAGTTCCTCGCCGAACCGGGTGACGTCCTCGAGAGCGAGCTTCCGTCGCTCAGGCAGCGTGTCCGCTTCGTCCGGCAAGACGTCGTACGACGGCCGGTACAGTGCGGGGCCTTCATCCTTGCCCGGGCGACGCCTCCACCACCGCAGCCCGAGGCCTAGACCGACAAGGACCACAAGGGCTATCCCCATAGGCAGCAGCCAGCCCGGCAAGCCCTTCGAGGACTTGGGCACGTCCAGCTGATCCAGTACGCCGTCCAGCGTCCCCACCGGATCAGACCGGCTGTGCTTCCCCAGCTCATCGGTGAGGATCTCCGAGATCGGCGTATCCACCCCGACCGCACTCCCCCAGGTGACAGCACCGCCGAACACCACCAGGTAGATCCCGTCGGCCTGCTGCAGATCCACCACGTGATCCACGAAGGTCCTGGCCGCCTGGTCGCGATCTCCAGTGCCCAGTGCAGCAGCGGGAACCACTGCAACGCGGATAGCCGGTGTATGCCCGTCGACCCGCGCAGCCAACCGCTCTGAGTCCTGCTGAGGAACCAGCGATCGCTGCGACGGATCGACGTACACGGGTGAGCTCTTCCACCCCTCGACGACCTCCGCGGGCGTAGCGGCGACGGCCCACGGCGGTACGACGAGCAGCAGGGCTGCGAGGAGACGCATGGGCAGTAGCCTGCCCTAACGAGGGGCCTCGCTATTAATCAGCGATTGCCACCGGCAAGCGCTCTTCGGTCTCGAGCGGCTCCAGGTGCTCGATCGCTTCCAGCGCCGGGTTACGACGCAGGACATACAGCAGAGCCAGTACGACGATGCCCAGTGCCGCTGCGATCGGCGGCAGCATCTCCACTCCGACCAGGTTGATCACGACGCCACCGGCGATGGCTGAGAGCCCAGCGCCCAGGTAGATCGCGGACGCGTTCATCGCCAGCAGCAGTCCGCCTCCTGAGCCCAGCTCGAGCAGCAGGTTCTGGATCGGCGGGTTGAACGCCCACGTGAACAGGCTCCACACGAACAGGGCGATCCCAGCGCCGACCACGGTAGTGGCAGTCAACGTCAGCGTCCCGATCACCACAGTGAAGCCACCCAGCGCGACACCGAGCGTCCGCAGGCTACCGAAGCGGTCAGTCGCCCGTCCGCCGACCAGGTTGCCGACTACTGCGCCCAGGCCGTAGACCAACAGCAGTACGCCGACAGTGCCGCCCTTCAGGTCAGCAGTCTTCGCCAGCAGCGGCACCACGTAGATGTAGACGCTCATGGTCGCCAGCACTGCGAGCACTGTCATCGCCAGCACGATCTGGACTCGCCGGTCGGTCACACCAGCGAACCGCTCCCGCAAGCTGATCGCCGGTGGCGCGGAGACCTTGGGAAGTGCGGTCTGCACGGCCAGTGCGATCACCACGGCAACTGCCGCGATCAGTCCGAAGACTCCGCGGTACCCGAGGCTCCCGCCAAGCAGACTGCCCGCCGGTACGCCGAGCACCAGCGCGAAGGTCAGCCCGCCGAACACGACGGCGACGGCTCTGCCTCGCTCCTCCGGCGGCAAGAAGCCAGTGGCGAACAGTGTCGCGGCCGGCGTGTAGGCGGCAGCACCGAAGGCTGCGACGACTCGGCCGACGATCAGTACGGAGTAGTCAGTGGCTAGAGCGGCTATCAGGTTGCCCAGTGCCGCAGTGAGCAGCGCGGCGAGCAGGAGCGTGCGGCGCTCCCAGCGACCCGTCAGCGTCGACAACAGCGGCGCGCCAACGGCGTACGAAAGGGCGAATGCCGTGGCGAGCTGGCCGGCGGCGGTCAGCGAGACGTGCAACTCGGAGCTGACGGAGGGGAGCACACCGGACACGACGTACGCGCTGGTGCCGACTGCGAATGCACCGGCCGCCAGCAGGTAGATGCGTGCGGACATCAGGGGACCTTCCCACGGAACGAATAGTTCGACGCTTATCGTACTACGATCTCCATCGAAGTTCGATAGGCGTCGTAGAATGAAGGTATGAAGGAAGAAAAGGTGGATCCATGAGCACCTCGAAAGCCCTGCCGCAGCCCGAGCGCGAAGAGATCCGCATCGAGACGGTGCTGCAGGCTCTGGGCGAGCCGGTGCGGCTGCAGATCGTGCGGCTGCTCGCGGAGCTGCCGGACGGCATCGCCTGCGGCGAGATCGACCTGCCGGTGACCGCCTCGACGCGGGCCCATCACCTGCGGATCCTGCGCGAGGCCGGCGTGCTGAGCACCCACACCGAAGGCACCAAGCGGATCAGCAGCCTGCGCCGCGACGACCTGGACTGCCTCTACCCCGGGCTCCTGTCCGGGGTGCTCGCCGCGCCGCGCTGAGCGGCCACCAGCGACGATATCTCGGCCGGTACGGCCATATCTCGGCCGGTGATCGGGAACCGCAAGCCGATGGTGCCGAGATCGAGCGGCGGGCGTTGTGCGTGAGCTGGCAGACTGTGGCGGTGGTGGCGCTGCGCGAACGGTGGAACGAGCTGATCCCGGGCTCGACGGCGTTGGCCGACGACCTGGTCGCCAGGTACGTGGGACGCAACCGGCGCGCCTACCGCGACCAGTACCTCGAGACCGTGCTGACCGGCCTCGAATCCCTGATCCAGTTGAGCACCGACCCCACCTCGGTCCGGCTCGCCGCCTGGTTCCACCGGGCGGTACACGAGCCGGGCGGCGGCACGGTCGAGGACGCCGAGTCGTCCGCGCGACTGGCGGAGCAGACCCTGCCGGCGTACGGCGTGGATCCGATCCGGATCGCCGAAGTTGCCCGACTGGTCCGGCTCACCGGATCGCTGTCCACCCCACCAACGGACTCCTACGCACCACCTCGGCGTGATGCGAACGGCGATGTCCTGCTCGACGCGGTGAACGCCACGCTCGCCACGGCACCGAGTCGCTACACCGCACACGCTCACGAGGTACGGCGTGATGCCGGCGACCGGACTGCCGCGATCGAGCGCCGGTACGACGAGGTGCGTGAACTGCTCGACGGGCATCTCTACCGGACCCAACTGGCTCGCCAGCGGATGGGGACGGCTGCTCGGGCGAATCTGGAAGCGGAGCTTGCCGGGCTCGACAGCGAATTGCCTGCACCATGGCGTGGTTGGCAGCAGGCTGCTCTGGCGGCTGTAGCGACGTTCGGTGCTATTGCTGCGGCAGTGGTGTCTATTGCGGCTGCTGGTGCTTCATGGCAAGTGCCGACGCTGGAGTCCGAGACCGGCTGGCCTCCGGTCGTTCTGGCTGCCGTGGCGTTCTTTAGTGCGCCCGTGTTGTTCCGGTGTGCTCGTAGTGCGACTCAGCGGGCCCGGCTCATCTCTGGTGCTGTGGTGGCGGTAGCGGCGACGGGGCTGCTGGTGGCGTGGGCCCGGGTGCCAGCGACGAACCCTGCGCTTGGTGTCGGGCTGCGGGTTCCGCTGTTGATCTCTGCGTTGCTTCTGCTCCTGTTGGCTTCAGGTGCTGCACTGGTCGGGTCCTTGCTGCGCACGAGGACCGCCCGGTTCCTGCCGACGCGGAACCCTGGGCAGCAGCTCGCTTGGCTCGCAGTACCAGGAGTGATCGCACTGGCGTTGTTGCTGGTCGTGCAGCCGATCGCGCGCAACTACGTGCTGGAGTCCAACGAGCGGGTGGAAGGCGGGCGGCGGCCTGCTGGGGAATTCCCGCGGTCGACGCTGGACGGGAACGTCGCTTGGGCGAGCAGGGCGTTGTCAGGTGCGGGAGCCGAGGAGGCCGTTGGTACGAAGTACGGGATCGCCATTCCGCGGCAGACCGGTGTGGTGGAGATGCTCGACGCTGCGACCGGGGACCTGCGGTGGCGGTACACGCGGTCGGACTCGGACGAGAAACCGAACCTCTACGCCACCGGGAACGGTGAGCTGCTGGTCGCGGAGTTCGAGGACGTCGGGTACTTGCTGCTCGATGCGAACACCGGCAAGCGCAAGGCCGCCTGGCCGGGGCGGACCAGGGATCACTCGATCCAGCAGGCTGATCCGCTGCTCACCGGCGAAGACGTCAGCCGTGGGTCGGACAAGTTGCGCGGTGTGGATCCGGACGGACACGAGCGGTGGACGTTCGAGCCGGGGCGGTGCACCGACATCGGGGCTGTTGCCACCGACAGCACTGTGGTCGCGTTTCTGGGACACAGTTGCGGGCGCGAGCCGGACGAGATGACCGGGCTGGACCTGAAGAGCGGCAAGACGCTGTGGACCAAGTCGCCGGCCGACATGTACAGACGGCCGATCGTGGTCGGCGGGCTGGTCGTCGTCGCTGAGCCGGGCGGCGATTCAGACGTACCGGCAGCACTGGTGGCGATCGACCCGCGCACCGGCGACACCAAGTGGCGCTGGCCTGTGCCGCGTAACTGGGCGTGTCGCACTCTGCTCAACGCAGCCGGAAATCTGCTGGTCGTAGTGGATTGCCCTGGTCCGGCGACTCAGGTCAACACCAAGACGATCGTCACCGCGATCGACGTTGCCACCGGGCGAACCGCCTGGCAGAGCACGGCTCCCGTCGATCCACGCGCCCGCGTCGCCGTCACCACCGACGCACGCGTCGTCTCGCTCACCCGTGCCCGCACAGGTTGCGCAGTGAACGTCATCAGCCGCACCGGTTATCGCCAGGCGCCTCTCCCCGATGGCATCGCCTGCACCCGGGACCCGCGAGCACTAGGCAACCTGATACTGACCTCCGGCGACGGCACAGTCCTCGCCTTGCATTAGCCGAGTTGTTTGTCGGCGGAAGCCAGCAGTTCTACGACTCGGGTGCCAAAGGCGACGTCCACCGGGTGGGTGTCTCCGGACTCGGCTGCTGCTACCAGCTCAGCGGCGGCGGTGGTAAAGGACTGGACTGCAGGCGTGGAAGGGCGCGGCAGGAGGGTGGTGCCGGACTCACCCCAGAGACCTGTCTCGAACGTGGTGCCGTCTGGTGGAGCAGAGAGGGACAAGCTGGCAGTGCTGGTTGCACCTGACTCATGGGTGAGGACCAGGTGAACCAGGTCGCCGGCGCCGCCGACAGCTTGCAGCTCCACGATCGGGCCGAGCAGGGCGTCCAGGTTGGAGAGGGCATGCGGTCCGACGTCCCAGAGTGCGCCGCGCTTCTCCCGGCGCCAGGCGGATTCGGCGTACGGATTGCCCGGGGCGTCCAGGGACGCGATCATCCGGCACCAGCCACCGCGCCAGCCGCCGACGGCCTCGACCTCGGCGAAGTAGGACCGGATCTCCGGCGCGAACCGGCCGGTGAAGAAGACCACCGAGGCGAGCCCCTCGGCAGCGACCTCGTCGGCCAGCGCACGGGCGTCGTCGAGCGACCTGGCCACCGGCTTGTCGAGCAGCAGGTGCTTGCCGACCGCCGCGGCCTCGAGCGCCATCGTCGCCTGCACTTCGGGCGGTACGGCGAACGCGACGGCGTCCACGACCTCCAATAACTCCGCGTAGTCGTCGTAGCCGGGCACGTCCAGCTCGGTCGCTAACTGTGACGCCTTGTCCGCGTGCCGCCCCCAGACCCCGACCAGCTCGACGCCCTCGGCTGCGCGCAGCCCCGGACCGTGCGTCACCCGCGCCCAATGACCGGTCCCGACCAGGCCGAATCGCATGGCTGCTCCTCTGTTCAGGGCGAATCAGACGCTCCCGCACCGGTCTGGTGACAAGGCGATATCGCTTTGGCCACGACCCTAACCGGGAACCCCCGATCGGTCGGTACAGGCCTCAAACGGGTGCAAGACTCGCAGCCATGGACCTGCGCGACCAGTGGAATCGCCTGCTGCCGCACGCGCAGCCGCTGGGCGACGACCTGCTCGCTCGCTACACAGAGCAACAACGGCACTACCACGACCAGCGGCACCTGACCGAGATGCTCGAGGCGATCGACCAGCTCGCCGACCTGGCCGACGACGCCGACACCGTCCGGCTGGCGGCCTGGTTCCACGACGCGATCTACGATCCGACCGCTGATCCGGGCGAGAACGAAGAGGTCTCGGCGCAACTGGCCGAACTCGAGCTGTCGGCGTACGGCGTACCGGCTGAGCAGGTCGAGGAAGTCGGCCGGCTGATCCGGCTCACGGCCAAGCACGACTGCGACCCGGACGACGCGAATGGTGCTGTCCTGTGTGACGCGGACCTGCGCATCCTGAGTCTTCCCGCTGACCGGTACGACGAGTATGCGGTCGGGATCCGCGAGGAGTACGGGCACATCAGCGACCGGGACTTCGCTCGCGGCCGGATGACGTTCCTGCAAGGCCTGGCCGGTACGCCGTTGTATGCGACCAGCCGTGGTCACGAGCAGTGGGAGTCCGCCGCCCGGGAGAACCTGGAACGCGAGCTGTCCAACTGGGCTCCCAAGGCGGCCCGCCCGATCTCTGGTCTGATCCCGATGATCTACCTGGGTGCTGCGCTCGGTGTGATCGTCGCAGCTTCCGTACTACTCGGCCGCGGCCTCGGTGCCGCAGCACACTGGCCTGCTGCTCCCGACGAAGCCACCGGCTTCCCGGTCTGGGCACCGATAGCCGGTACTGCGATTGCAGCCGCCCTAACTTGTGCATGGTTCCGTCGGGCCCAGCCACGTCTCGTGACCATCCCCGCCTTGGCACTAGTCGGACTAGGCGTGGTCGCGATCGGTGTGTGCTGGTGGCGCTGGCCGGCAGCACAGCCGGGTGCAGCCATGAGCGAGCGCTGGCCGTACCTGATGCTCGCCTCTGTCGCTCTGGTGCTCGCGGGAGGACTCCTAGCCCTCGCCCGGCGCCTACGGCTCGCACCGCCTTATGCACTGGCGCCACCGCGTTTTCTAGCCCTCGGCGTGACCGTGGTCTGCGCTTCCTTGCTCGCCTGGATCGTTGTGTCGGCTGGCGAGCCGTTCGTGCAGGCCAGGCTTGAAACGGCCAACACGGTGAGTACGACTACGACCGTGCCGCCGGGCGTACTCCCCGTGCAGCTCGACGGAGAGCTCGCCTGGAGCCGGGAAGTCCCAGCAACCGGTGCGATCGCCGGTACTGCGGGTGGTGTCGCCGAACTGCGCTCAGACGGCGTGGTGATGTCCGACGCGACCACTGGACAGATCCGCTGGCGCTACGCCCGCGCGGATGTCGACGGCGCCGCCTCCAGTGGGTCCCGTGGCCTCCTGGTCTCCGGTGACGGCCAGACGCTGGCGGCCCACCTCCCATACGCCGGCGACCGGGCCCCGAGCGGCATCGAGCTGCCGACGTACGCCGTACTGGATGCCAAGACTGGCAAGCCGCTCACCGAGGTACACACCGACGGAACTGCGCTTGCCGTGAACGCCGACCAGCTGCTCGTGGCTGAAGGCAAGTACGTCGTGGCACACGGTGTCAGCAACCCGACCCATTGGCGGGCCCGGCTGCAATGCGCCGTGACGCAGGGCGTTCTGCTGGCTGACCAAGCCGTCGTGGTCGACGCGTGCGATGACAACCATGCTGTGGCGCGTGGACTCGACCTGGAGACCGGCAAGCAACTCTGGGAAGCCGACCTGGGCATCCGGTTCGAGCTGAGTTCGGAGCTCGACCCGACGACCTGGGTAGGCGACATGGTCGCCGTACCGGACAGCCGCGAGGTCTCCGGGCTCGTCTGGACGGGAGCGGCAGGCGGAACGCTCTACCAGTGGGCAGTGGACGTCGGCGAAGGCCGTGCCATCTGGGCATCACCTATCCCCGGTACGCCGCGGCCGCGACTCGGGACATCCTCCTGCGACGCCCAGCTCACTGCGACTCACGCATCCCTGGTGTTGGTGACGTGTCGGACCAGCAACGAGCCTGGAGAAGCACAGAACTACGACGTGTCGGCAGTCAGCCCAGCGGACGGCTCTACGCAGTGGCACCACCTGCTACCAGTGCCGCCGAAGCTACAGCGGCCTGAGTACCCGCGCGACGGCTTCGGGATGCTGCCGGACGGCCGCGTGGTCACACTGATGCCGCAAGCCGACGGCACCTGCTCGCCGGTCATGATCGGCACTACGGGCATCCAGCCCCGGCCGATCGTCGCCGGACCCACCGCAGCCTCGGTCGCAGACACCAAGAAGGTCACCTGCGACAAACCGGCCGTCACAGTCGCCGACGGACGCCCGATCTTCTCGGACAACACGCGCCTCTTTGCTTTGAACTAAGTCCGGACATGTAGCGTCTGGTCTCCTATGCGACGAACCGTAGCGATCTCCGTACTGTTCCTGCTCACTCTCGGCTGCATCAGTCCAGCCGCAGCTCAACCCGCGTCTTTCAGCAACCTGGAGAAGCAGTACGACGCCAGGCTGGGTGTGTATGCCTTGGACACCGGCACCGGAAGGACTCTTACCTACCGCTCCGACGAGCGCTTCGCTTTCGCCTCTACCTCCAAGGTGCTGCTGGCGGCCACTCTGCTTCGCGAAGGCCACGACCTGGACAAGGTGATCCGGTACACCAAGGAAGACCTGGTGACGTACTCCCCGGTCACTGAGAAGCACGTGGACACCGGCATGACGCTGCGCGAGATCTGCGACGCGGCACTCCGCTACAGCGACAACACTGCCGCCAACCTCCTCTTCCGTGAACTCGGCGGCCCGGCTGCTGTGCAGTCCGCAGTACGCAAGCTCGGCGACCGGACGACCAACCTGAACCGCACCGAGCCCACGCTCAACGAGGCGACCCCTGGCGACGTCCGCGACACGAGCACACCACGTGCTCTCGCCAAGGATCTCCGGGCCTACCTGCTGGGTTGTGCGCTCCACACCGCCCAGCGCGAACTACTGACCGACTGGATGCAGCGCAACACCACCGGCGACAAGCTGATCCGCGCAGGTGTTCCCACCGATTGGAAGGTCGCCGACAAAACCGGCAGCGCCAGCTACGGAACCCGCAACGACATAGCCGTCATCTGGCCCCCCGACCGAGCCCCCATCGTCCTCACCATCCTGACCACCCGCCCAACCCCAGACGCCCCCTCCAACGACGCCCTCCTAGCCGCTGCAACCAGGATCGCCGTCCACCAACTGCACTAGTCTCCAGAGATGGAGCTGACCGCGGCAGCGCTCGTCCAGACGCTGCAGGAGCACGCCAAGCCCGGCGAGGTGGTTCACAAGCACTATCCGGGCTCCGGCGAGGTGCTGGGTGTTCCTATGCGAGCCACGTTCGACACTGCCAAGGCGTTCACAGCACTGCCGCTCGCAGAGGTCGACCGGTTGCTCAGCGAACCGTCGTACGAGGCAAGGCTGGCCGGCTTTTGCGTGCTCGACTTCCAAGCCCGCAAGGCGAAGCAGCCCGACCACGCCGTCTACAAGCTTTACCTGGACCGCCACGACGCCATCGACAGCTGGGACATGGTCGACCGCGCCGCTCCGCACGTAGTCGGCCGCTACATGCTGAGCCGGCCCAGAGCCCCGCTGTTCGAGCTAGCAACGTCTGGCGACCCACTACGACGGCGTACTGCGATCACAGCGCCCTTGTACTTCGCCCGCTTCGGCACCTCGAGTGACCTCATCGATCTCTTCGCACTGGCCGAGTTGCTGCTCGCCGACAGTGACCCGGTCGTCTCCAAACCGGTCGGGATCGCCTTGAAATACGCGGGTGTTCTGGACGAACCAGGTCTGCTGAAGTTCCTTGACGATCATGCTGGAGAGCTGCAGCGACCCGCCCTGCGTTACGCCGTCGAGAAGCTCGAGCCCTCGGTCAAGGCGAGGTATCTGAGCTAGGGAATTACGTTGCCGGGGGCAGCGTTGACATCTACCGTGATCGACATGTTACGCGTGGATACTGCTGCGTTCCTGTCAGGCGTCTGCCTGACGGGCGCTGCTGCGTGGACGTCAGAGGATCTGTTCACCGGCGCGCGAAGCCGACCCTCCTCCTGCTGAAGCAGGACCCGCGGAGGAGGGTGGCACGGCACACCGGCCCCCCTTCGCCGCAGTACGAACTGCTGTGCCGAAGGTGCGTGGCCGGGGGTCCTGGCTCCGACAGAATCTTCTGACCAGCAAAGGAAAAATCATGGCCAAGAGCCAGTTCGTGCGGACCAAGCCGCACCTCAACATCGGCACGATGGGTCACGTCGACCATGGCAAGACAACCCTCACCGCCGCGATCACCAAGGTGCTCGCCGAGCGCTACCCAGACCTCAACTCGTTCGTCGCGTTCGACGGGATCGACCGGGCGCCGGAGGAGGTCCAGCGCGGGATCACCATCAACATCTCGCACGTCGAGTACGAGACCGCCAACCGGCACTACGCGCACGTCGACATGCCCGGGCACGCCGACTACGTGAAGAACATGATCACCGGCGCCGCCCAGGTGGACGCCGCGATCCTGGTCGTGTCGGCACAGGACGGCGCCATGCCGCAGACCCGCGAGCACGTGCTGCTCGCGCAACGCGTCGGCGTGCCGTACCTGGTGGTCGCGCTGAACAAGGCGGACGCCGTCGACGACCCCGAACTGCTCGACCTGGTCGAGCTGGAGGTCCGGGAGTTGCTGGACGAGTACGGCTTCCCGGGCGACGACGTTCCCGTCGTACGGGTCTCCGGTCTGCGTGCGCTCGAGGGTGACCCCGAGTGGATGCGGGCGATCGGCGACCTGCTCGACGCCGTCGACGACTACGTGCCGGTGCCGGACCGTGAGCTGGGCGAGCCGTTCCTGATGCCGATCGAGAACGTGCTCACCATCAGCGGCCGGGGCACCGTCGTCACGGGCGCGGTCGAGCGCGGCTCGCTGCGCCTCGGCGACGCCGTCGAGGTGGTGGGTCTCGGTGAGACCGTGAGCAGTGTGGCGATCGGGATGGAGACGTTCGGCAAGTCGCTGGAGTCCGCCGAGGCGGGCGACAACGCGGCCGTGCTGCTGCGTGGCGTCAAGCGCGACGAGGTCCGCCGCGGCCAGGTGCTGGCCCTGCCGGGCAGCGTCCGCCCGCACCGGAAGTTCCGGGCGCAGCTGCACGCCCTGTCCACCAAGGAAGGCGGCCGGCACACCCCGTTCGCCGCGGACTACCGCCCACAGTTCTTCTTCCGTACGACGGATGTCCCCGGCGGCATCGACCTCGGTGAAATCACCCTGGTCATGCCCGGCGACACCATCGAACTCGGCGTAGAACTGTCCACCCCGGTAGCCATGGACACCGGCCTAGGCTTCGCCGTCCGAGAAGGCGGCCGAACCGTAGCCGCCGGCACCGTAACCGAACTACTCGACTAAAAGTAGGCCCCCACCCCAGTGGGGGCCTACTCGCGTTTAAGGCGGCCTAGGCAGCCAATTCTGCGATATACACGTCGAGCCACTGAATCAGCACCCTCAAGTACTCCGTGAACTCACGATCACGCTGATCAAGATCGTCGAACGACGCCAGCAGCCGGGCACGAACAGACAATGCAGCGGCCCGAACCACCACAGTCAGCCGTTTCACCAACGCTTCGTCCAGCAACTGAAAATGAAGCCCGTCCAAGGCCTCGGCCCGCATAAGAGTCTGCCATTCCTCCTGATCAGCCGCGAGATCCCTGGCCTCCTCCATCAAAGCCCGAAAAGACCGCTTCGAAACCATCCACGGGTCATCATCATGCCCGGGAATACCAATAGACGGCATCTAGAACCTCTTCCGCATTTGTCAGGACGATCCCAGGCCGGCCGAAGTGATTTCGACGTTCACCAGGTGTTTCGGGCAACCCGATCAATCCTCCTCTTCAGCACTCCCCAGGCTGCGAGCGTCCTCGCCGAACCGTGGCCTGCCCTCAGCTTTCCACTCCCGCAGATACTCCTCGAACGAGACTGGCTCACCTGTACCCGGATTGTCGTCATTACCGAACTCGAAGCCACATCGCGAACAAACCTCATAAGATGGCCGCCCGAGAAAGTCCTCGTACGGCGGTGTCAACACCTGATCCGCCGGCGGAGGCCAGGTCTCATACGGAACAGACCGAAGGCCAACATGGCCGCACACAGGACACTCAATCATCCACCGCTGCCCCCTCAGCCCGCACAAACCGCATCTCCAGACGCGCTTGGATACCTGATCCGATGAATCCAGCGTCTCGGGCTTGAAGCATACGCATCCATAGCCGACCTCCTCGACTAAAAGTGGTCCCGCCATCGTGGGGGTCTATTCGCGTTTGAGACGGTTCTCCAGCGCGCGAGTCCAGAGGTCGCTGGCTCGGTGAGCATCGTCCAGAGCGGTGGCCAGGCCGCTCGCATCTGCTATGCCGTAGACCTGATCGGCGACGTCCGGCGTCAGCAGATGGTCGAAGTGAAACGATCCTTCGAAGGCGAACCAGGCGAGCTCGGCGCCGGCATCGACCGCAGCGTCAAGCCACGTCCGGACGAGGGATTCGAGATTCGCAGGTACGGCACTGAAGACCAAATCATGCTCATAAACCACCCTGCCGCCGAGACGCGCATCGGGGTCGTCCAAGTAGTAACTTTTCACGACGCGCGGAGCCTCCACGCCACTCACCACCGGAGCCTGGCTCACCACGGCAGCGTCCCCCACCACGAACAGGCAAAGCACAGCCTCCGTCCCTAGCCAGGTAATCGCCTCAACCAGCTCACTCACTCGCCATCCCCCAATACACCTAGGACATCTGAAGATGCTCTACGACCAGCTCGAGCGCGTGGTCGAGGTCGCATCGCTCAACCCGCGCCTCAACTTCGTATGCGTCATCTTCCGCATTCTTTTCTAGCTCTACAAAGTAGGAATCATCCGATTGTTCCCAGGAGCTGATGTATGCGAGACGCTCCGGATGATCTTTCCAGATGACACCGATGGCAGTGAGATCGCCTTCCCAGTGGTCCAGTATGCGCCAATCTCCCGCACGCTGACTCAATGCTCGCAGGAAGATCCGAATACCTTCCGACTTAACGACCGAAAATTGGTCCATCTGACGACAGGGTTCCAATCAGGGCTTCATTCGCCATAGTTTTGGCGGCTGACTGCGCGACAGGCGACACCGGAAATCCGAATCGCTGCAAGGCGTGCAAGATGTTATCGATATGAAAAGTCTTGAAGTAGTATTCGCGACCATCCACTCGCCTGAATCCCACACCACGAAAGCGAATCTTTGCCCGGATAGGAAAAACTTCTGCAAGCTGAGCTGGATCCATCCGGAGAGTCTCCGCGCGCGTCAGCCGAGGAAGCGGGCCCCGGAGTCGCAATAGAAGAAAGTTGTGGTCGACGACGAGTTCAGCCAAGAACTCCGTGGCGTTGATACGCCACCCGCCCTTCGTAGGCAGGTTCGCGCCTCCGACCCAGCGCAACGGGCCCCCAGCCGAGCTGTTGTCATCGCGCACAAGAACCCCTCACCACACTAGGAATCCTCAAAGCATAGGCGATTCCGCCTTCGGCCGCGCCACTTTTATGCAACTGGGCGCAGGGCACCGACCCAGACCAGCTTCTGCTTCAACTCGAGTACTTCGGACACAGGCCACTCGGCATGGTCGAATCCAAGTAATAGACCATCGCGATAGGGCTCGACATCCGGAAGGTCACCAAGAGAGTCCAGCGAATCGCCGACCCCGGTCAAATAGGTGAGCACACCGATCACCGGCTGCCGAGGAGCGGGCGCTTGCAGTTCATGCCCCTCATACGAACTCCAGGTCGCCCACTCCGGCTCCCACACATCAATCATGACCTTCAAGATCCGCCGCGCAATGGAGGTGTCGCGGAACTCTGGTATCTCGTCAAGAGGGGGAAGACTCAGCGAGAAGCAGTTCAGTATGCCCTTGGTCGCTGGATACGCCCCGAAGAGGCCCATCATACCTATTTAAGGATCAGCACCATTCCAAAGTGCTATCGAGAATCCCAACTTGTCGACGGCCGACCCGCGATCCCCAGCGGAACTCGAGCGGTTCGTTAGCAATATCTCAGCCAGCGCTGCGACTTCGGTGTCGATTTTCACATTGGCTGCACTTCGGCGCGGAGCAGTTCGATACCAAACTGACAACAACGGATGCACGTCTGCTAACCCAGCAAGACATCTGGCGAGACGCACGGCGCACACCTCGACGGACTCCCGCCTCTCCCCAGTATGCGCCGAGATAGGACGAATCCATTTACGCAATCCTTTCTGCTGTGAGTTGGGAGTCAGGCTGTTTTCCAGGGGCCGAGCTTCTCTGGGTTGCGGACTATCCAGAGGTGCTTAATCCGGTTGTCCACGACGTCGAAGGCGTAGACGGCGGCGATTTCGCCGGCTCGTTCGGCTACCAGGCCGGGCTGGCCGTTGACGGTGCGTTCGGAGAAGTGGAGATCCGGTGCTCGGCCGGCGAGGTCGACCAGCAGGGTGGCGATTCGTTCGGCGCCCTCGATCGGGTCGATGAACGCGGGGACGATGCCGCCACCGTCGGCGATCGAGACCGCGTCTGGGTCGAGCAGGCCGATCAGTGCGTTGATGTCCTTGGCCTCCCAGGCTCGCTTGAAGTCCCGGACGATGTCGGCCTTCTGTGCGGTGGTGACGACGGGCGCCTCGGCGGCCCGGATCCGACGGCGGGCCGAGGTGGCGAGTTGCCGGCAAGCAGCCGGCGTACGGCCGACGATCTCCGCGACCTCCTTGAACGGGTACCGGAACACGTCGTGCAGCACGAAGGTGACCCGCTCGGCCGGCGTCATCGACTCCAGGACAACGAGGAATGCCATGTTCACCGACTCGTCCAGCGTGATCCGGTCCGCCGGATCGACCGTCGATTCCTCAGAACCCGGCAGCGGCTCGGGGATCCACTCGCCGACGTACTTCTCCCGCCGAGCCCGCGCCGACCCAAGCAGGTCGAGACAAATCCGGCTGGCAACAGTCGTCAGCCATGCCCCCGGCGACCGGATTTCCTGCTGCTCCTCGGGTGACATCGCATACCATCGGGCATAGGTGTCCTGTACGACGTCCTCGGCGTCCACCAGCGACCCGAGCAACCGATAAGCGACGTTGATCAGCTGTCGCCGCTCACTCATGATCGCGCTCAGACTCTGGTCACTCACGACTCGTCCACTCCTTCGCTCGCCGTCCCCTCATCCTGTCCGACGAGGCAGACCGCAGAAGTGTGAGGTCAGCTGCCCTTGCGGTGCCGGAGACCGGAGGCGATGAGGCGGCGGACGAGATCTCGGCTGGCGACAGGGGTGGCGCCGGCCGCGATCAGGTCGTCGTACTTGTCGGACGGTACGTCGTAGTGATCGCGGTCGAAGGCGCGAGCCGGGATGCCGGCTGCACGGGCAAAGGCGTGGAGTTCTTCCAGGGACTCGTCGCTGACCAGGTGGGACCAGACCCGGTCCCAGCCGGGCCAGACCGGTGGGTCGATCAGGATCACGCGTTCTGCTCCTTGCTGTCCTGCGCGTCCAGCAGGTTGCGCCAGGCCCGGACGAAGCGGGAGTTCACGTACGCCTTGGTCCACGAGCCGTCCTGCCGGACCGACGAGCCCACGTGGAACCGGCGTACGCCGGCGCCGTACAGCCAGGGCACGTGTTCGGCCTGGAGTGAGCCGCCGGCCATCATCACCTTCGCCACCTGCGGGTCCTCCTTGGCCAGCCCGGTGAGGTCGTCCAGCCCGTGGCTGACCCCCAGCGAGGACCCGGCGGTGAGCACGCAGTCGAGTCCCGGCAGGCTCCGCAGAGCACGCGAGGCCGGGCGCTGTTCGAGTACGGCGTCGATCGCGCGATGGAACGTCCACGGCGTACCGGTGAGCGTGCTCGCGAGCGCCGCGGTGGACTCCACGTCGACCTGGTTGTCCGGCGTCAGGAAGCCGAACACGAACCCGTCCGCGCCGGCCGACAGATAGGACTGCGCCATCGCGGTCAGCCGGTTCAGCTCGGCGCCGTTGGTCAGGAACGAGTCGGTCAGCCGCAGCATCACCCGCAACGGCAGATCGGTGACCCGGCGGATCGCGCTCACCGTCGAGACCGACGGGCAGAGCCCGGACGCCTCCATCGACGCGCACAGCTCCAGCCGGTCCGCGCCACCCTCCTGAGCCGCTTCCGCATCGGCCGGATGCAGAGCGATGACCTCCAGCAACGAACCCATGCAGGACATCATCCTGCATCGCCTCGCACAGCCCGGTCAGAAATAGGTGTTGCGCTCTCCGGAGACGTTCTGTATCGTTTTTCTAGAACGATTTAGAAGAACGATACAGAAGACTGCTCACAGAAGGGTTCGGACGATGGCAGCGGGAGTCACCATCAAGACCGTGGCGCAGGCCGTCGGCGTCTCGCCGTCAACCGTCTCGAACGCCTACAACAAGCCGGACCAGCTGTCGGCCGCACTCCGCGACCGGATCCTGGCCAAGGCCCAGGAGCTCGGGTACGCCGGTCCGGACGCCTCCGCGCGCGCCCTGCGCAGCGGCAAGGCCGGCGCCGTCGGTGTGCTCTTCACCGACAAGCTCGCCTACGCCTTCTCCGATCCGTACGCCGTGGGCTTCCTGGCAGGCCTCGCCGAGGTCGCCGAGGAGTTCAGCACCAGCCTGCTGCTGACGCCGTTGCCGTCGTCGGACATCCAGGGCGGCGCCAATGCGGTGCAGCAGGCCGCGATCGACGCGGCGGCGATCTTCTGCGTCACCGCCGGCCATCCGGCCCTGGACATCCTGAAGCAGCGCGGCATACCCACCGTCTCGACCAGCCGCAGCGAGTACCCAGCCCTCTCCTGGGTTGCGATCGACGAGGTCGAGGCGGCGGCCAAGCTGGGCGCCCACCTGGCGCGGCTCGGGCACCGCGACCTGGTCGTGCTGGTCGACAACACCGAGGCACCGGGTGAGCGGCCGATCGAGCTGTCCTTCGACGAGGTCGGCTGCAGCGACTGCGAGCTGCGGATCCAGGGCTTGCAGAAGTCGCTCCCCGACGCCCGGATCAGGCTGGTCTCGGGCGGCCACAACGCCTTCGACTCCGGGCTCCGAGCGGCCGAACTGGTGCTCGACTCGCAGGACCGGCCGACCGCGATCGTCGGCCTGAGCGATGTCCAGGCGCTGGGTGCGATGCAGGCGATGAAGACCCGCGGACTGATCCCCGGCCGGGACCTGACCGTGGTCGGCTTCGACGACATCCCGGCTGCGCAACCGGCCGGTCTGACGACGATCCGGCAGCCCATCAAGGACAAGGGCCGGATGGTCGGCCGGGTGCTGCTCGATCCCGCCTTCACCAAACGCCAGGTCCTGCTGCCGACCGAGCTGCTCGTCCGCTCGAGCAGCGGTCCCGCACCGCGCAACTGAACCAACACCCTGTTCAACCACGGCCGTCCGGCCGCTGGTTCTGATCACCACGCTCACCGGAAGGGAGCAGTACGACCATGACTTACTTCATCGCCGGCAACACCGCAGTGGAGAACGCGCGAGCCGTCGCCCAGTCCGCCCTACCGAACGCTCCCGTTGAGGAGTACCAGGAGCCGACCCGCCGCTCGTACGCCGTCCGCACCCGCCTCAGCGCCGTACTACGAGCAGCAGCCGCCAAGGAGCTCCGCCTGGCCGACCGCATCGCCCCCAAGTCGCATTGCGAACCCGCCGCCAGCTAGCCACCCAGGAAGCGCTCCACAGCAAGGGAGGGCACCGGTCCAGCACTCCGGCGCCCAGCCCACCCGTCCTCTCGGCAAGCAACTGAGCACATCGCCCCGACGTCGGGGGGCGGAGCCGCTTGCGGCCGGGGCGGCGCCTGCGGCAGGCAGAGCAGGCGCCACTCTGGTGTCGTGGGCGGAGCCGCTTCCGGCGGGTGCTTCTGAAGACCTCTCCCGAGGCGACTTGACCCCATCCCGATAGCGAGGATGGGGTTTTGTCGGTGGGGTCTGGCAGGCTGAAGGGCGATGAACGAGCCTGGGGTCCTGCTGACCGCTCGCGCGATGGTCATTCATGACCTGGCCGCGCGGGGATTCGACGACGCCGTGATGGTGTCTCTGCTCGAGGACGTGGTGGCCGGCCGGCAGTGGTGGCTGGATCAGTGGCCGGACGGGGCGGAGCACATCGCCGGGCTGGTCGCCCAGGACCTTCAGGACCGGCTCGTCGACTCCGGCATCCGCTGGCCCCGCTGCACCGCGTGCGACGACCTCAACGACCACGAACTCCGCATCGAACCCGAACTGGGCCCCGACCCCCACTGGGTCTGCGAACGAGCCGGCATCAGCGTCTCCCCCCTCGGCGCCCTCACCTAACCCCCACCCCCTCCCAGCCCACCCCCACGCTGCCCCACCTCCCGCAGCTGCCCCTCCACTTTGAGCACGAGGTGAGTACGCGGGGCGTGGATCGGCGCTCAGGCGGTGCTCAAAGTGGCCGGCTCGGCGAAGAGGTCGGAGCCACGGCGGGAGCGGGGGCGACTTTGAGCACGAGGTGAGTACGCGGGGCGTGGATCGGCGCTCAGGCAGTGCTCAAAGTGGCCGGCCCGGCGAAGAGGTCGGAGCCACGGCGGGGCGGGGGCGACCTTGAGCACGAGGCGACCGCGCGGGCGCCGGTGGGGCGCTCAGGTGGCGCTCGAGGCTGGGAGCGACGTTGTGCGCGAGGTGAGCGGGCGGGAGGTGGTCCTCGAGGTGGGGCGTTGCGGAGGACGTCCCGGTTGGGAGTCCCAGTCGGGGGTTCGCCTGCGTTCCGGGGTTGCCTCCGGAAATACCCTGTCGCGCTACATGTAGACAGACTACTACTATGTGAGCCATGAAGTCTTTGGTGGTGCTTCGGGTGGTGGCGGTGGGGCATGGTGTGGCGGTTTGTTTGCAGCCTGTGCTGGCGGGGGCCTATCTGGACGGTTCGGCCGGCGCGGTGCGGGTGCATGAGCCGATCGGTCTCGGTGTCGTCTTTCTCTGTCTCGGTCAGTTGCTGATAGCAACGATCTACTGGCGGTCCGGCGGGCGCGGTTGGCCCGTGCTGCTGACTCTGGCGATACTCGCCGCCGAGGCGGTCCAGATCGCCATGGGGTACCGGCACGACCTGGCTCTGCACATTCCGCTCGGCGTCGCGCTCGTCGGCACCACGATCGCGTTCGCCGTCTGGACCTGTCGGCCGGCCGCGGGCACCCGTCGTACGCCGAAGAAGCAAGCAAAAGAGCAGGTGCCGGCATGACGCAGCCGGAGCCAGTCGTCACACCGAACCCACCCGCCCCCGGGCGTGCGCGCGCGGGTGATCAACCGACACCCGTACGCCGGCCGCAGGCGAGTCTCTGGGCGTTGCGGATCACCCTGCTGCTGCACACCACCCTCGTCGTCGCGCAGCCGATTTTCGCCGGCTACTACCTCTCCGGCGACGCCGACGCGATGAACCTGCACAGCCCGATCGGCTCCACGAT
Source organism: Kribbella sp. NPDC006257 (assembly GCF_040613535.1). NCBI lineage: Bacteria > Bacillati > Actinomycetota > Actinomycetes > Propionibacteriales > Kribbellaceae > Kribbella > Kribbella sp. NPDC006257. Next base: position 6,283 of record NZ_JBEXSJ010000031.1, on the reverse strand, counting down.
CTGGATGTTCTCGATGATCCAGTTCCTGATCGCCTTGATCTACTGGCGAGCCGGCGGCCGACTATGGCCCACCGGCGCGACGGTCCTGCTCTTCGTCGCGGAGTTCCTCCAGCTGATCTTCGGCTATCTCCAGAACTTCGCCGTCCACGTGCCACTCGGCACAGCCATCGTCATCGGCGTCGTCGCGCTGACCATCTGGTCCTTCCGGCCCGGTGCGCGCCGCAGCCGCCTGGAGGTCAAGCAATGACCCTGTCCCGCCGCACCTTCCTGGCTGTTGCCGGAGGCACCGGTATCGCCGCGACCCTGACCGGATGCGGCCTCGAAGCCTCCCCCGGTCAAACAGCCGAACTACTGCGCAGCGAGACCCCGCTCCCCGACCCCTTCAAGGTGCCCCTGCCGATCCCACCAGTGAAGAAGCCCATAAGAACCGACAGCAACACCGACTACTACCGAGTGGTGCAGAAGAAGGCGAGTCTGGAGATCCTGCCCGGCCTGCGGTCCGAAGTACAGGGGTACGACGGACTGTTTCCCGGCCCCACGTTCGACACCAGGAGCGGGCGGACGATCGTGGTCGAGCAGGTCAACCAACTCGAAGTACCGACGGTAGTGCATCTCCATGGCGGCCACACTCCTGCTGCCAGCGACGGCTGGCCGCTCGACCTGCTGAACCCAATCAGCGGCCACGACCACGGTCACATGGACATGTCCGGCGGCGACCAGAAGACGGGCAGCCGCACCTACACCTATCCGAATACGCAACGAGCCGCTGCGCTCTGGTATCACGACCACCGGATGGACTACACCGCTCCGCAGGTCTACCGCGGCCTCTTCGGACTCCACTTGATCCGCGACGACGAGGAAGACGCGCTGCCGTTGCCGAGGGACGAACGCGAGATCCCGCTCGTCATCGCGGACCGCGCCTTCGCAGCCGACGGTTCATTCCGCTACCCCGCCGCCAAGGACGGACCGGGCGTCGAGTCGGCTTATATGGAAGGCGTGATCGGCGATGTCGTCCTGGTCAACGGCGCACCTTGGCCAAGCCTTGAAGTCAAGGCGGCGCGCTACCGGTTCCGGATCCTCAACGCCTCGAACGCCCGCCGCTACGAACTCGCGCTCGACCCGGGCCGGCCATTGATCCAGATCGGCAGCGACGGCGGACTGCTCGGCGTACCGATCGAGCACGACAGCCTCGTCGTCGCACCCGCCGAGCGATTCGACGTGATCGTGGACTTCTCGAAGTACCAGCCCGGCACCGAGGTCACCTTGCTGAACAAGCTCGCCAAGGATCGCACCGGCCAGGTGATGCGCTTCCGGGTCACCGGCAGGATCACCGACGACACGACGATCCCGGCAAAGCTTTCGTCGTACGCCGAAGTGCCGGAGCCGGCCGGCGTCGTACGCCGTAAGTGGGCTTTTCGCCGGGGCAACGCAGGTGACCACATCGGTTGGACGATCAACGGAAAGGCCTTCGATCCGAAGGTCATGCAGGCCGAGGTGAAACTGGATCAGTACGAGGTCTGGTCGTTCGTCACCGATGTGCACCATCCCGTGCACGTCCATCTCGCGCCGTTCCAGGTGCTCAGCCGCGGCGGCAAGAAGAAGCCGGGTCCGTACGACCACGGATGGAAGGACACCGTCGACATCCAGCCCGCCGAAGTGGTCGAGGTGCTGGTGAAATTCACTGCCCACAAGGGGAAATACCTGATCCACTGCCACAACCTCGAACACGAGGACATGGCGATGATGGCGGCCTTCCGCACTACTTAGTCACGCGAGGCTGCTCGGGCAGCGGCGGCGAAGGCTTCGCGGTCGATGCCGGCCAGGGCGAGGGTGCGAGCGACCCGGCCGAGCCGGGCATCGAGGATGCCGACGAGGACGTGGCCACCGTCGATGCGTTTGGCGCCCTGGCTGCGGGCGTAGTCGGCGGCAGCCTTCAGGGTCTGCTTGGCCGACTCGGCGAAGCCGACGTTCCGGCCGGGGTCGGGCGTTGCCTTGGGCAACTCCGAGACCAGCACCGCGAGGCCGGCGGCCGACAGACCGCCCTGCCATTCGCGGTCCAGGGCGGCCCGGATCGCGTCGCGGGTCAGGCCGTGTTCGGCCAGCAGGCGGCCCGTCGTGCCGGACTCCTGTCTGGCCAGAGCGAGCAGGAGATGCTCGGCCTCGACCGCCGGCGAGCCGTCGAGGATCGCCTCCTCGCGGGCATCGCGGATCAGTACGGACCGGATATCAGTGGAAATCATCAGCGCCTCCTCAGGGCGACACCCGCGGCGATCAGCCGCTTGGCGTGTTTCTTGTGCACGGCCTGCCGGGTGACTCCGAGCACCTCGGCCACGTCGGACCAGCTCCAGCCGGTCCGCATCGCTTCCTCCACCTGGCTGTCCTCCAGCCGGTCGGCCAGCCGGCGCAGCGCCACCACGGCCGCCAGCCCGGTACCGGGATCAGTGGGATCGGTCAGCTTCTCCATGATTAGCAACTTAGGTTGACAACAAACAATTGTCAACCAGAGTTGCTAAAAATCGGCACTTGACGGCCTCCTCGGCCGCTGCCTATATTCAACACATCGGTTGATCAAGGAAATGGTTGATAAAGATGTCGGTTGACGATGCGCAGCTCGACCGGGCGTTCACCGCACTCGGTGACCCGGTCCGGCGGGCGATGATCGCGCAGCTGTCCCGCGGCCCGGCCACCGTCAACGAGCTGGCCGAACCGTTCCCGATCACCAAGCAGGCGGTGTCGCGGCACATCCAGGTGCTCGAAGCCGCCGGACTGATCACCCGCACCAGGGACGGGCAACGCCGCCCGTGCCACCTGGTGCCGAGCGCCCTGGAGGCGCTGACGAGCTGGATCGACGAATACCGGCTGGAGACCGAACGTCGCTTCCGCCGGATGGACGCAGTACTGAAAAACGTCAAAGAACAGGAGCAGGAGCAATGAGCGACACAGTCATCAACACCCCCGCCGGTACGCCGTTCGTCGAGGTGACCCGGGAGTTCGACGCCACCCCGGCCCAGCTGTTCAGGGTCTGCACCGACCCCGACCTGGTCGCCGCCTGGCTCGGCCCGCGCGAACTCGAGGCGACCATCGAGAAGTACGACGTACGCCCGGGCGGCACGTATCGCTACATCCACAAGGACGACTCCGGTGAGTACGCCTTCCGCGGCGTCTTCCACACCGTCGAGCAGGACCGGCTGATCATCCAGACCTTCGAGTGGGAAGGCGCTCCGGGCGAGGTCTGCCTGGAGAAGATGACGTTCGAGCCGACCGCGACCGGCGTCCGGCTGCACCAGCAGTCGGTCTTCCCCTCCGTCGAGAGCCGCGACCAGGCGATCGAGCACGGCATGGAACACGGCATCCGCGACTCGATGGACCGTCTCGCCGAGCTCGTCGCGAAGGAGAAGTAGCCATGGGCAACGTCATCGCCGCCGCCGTCGTGTCGCTGGACGGTTTCGTCGCGGACACCGAGGACCAGGTGGGCCCGCTGTTCGACTGGTACGGCAACGGGCCGGTCGAGGTCTACGGCACCGACCAGGGCCGCCCGTTCCACGTCAGCCAGGCCAGCGCCGACTACATCAACAATGCGTGGAAGAAGGTCGGCGTCGCCATCTGCGGCCGGCATCTCTTCGACCTCACCAACGGCTGGGAAGGCATCCCGCCGTTCGGTCAGCATGTCGTCGTCGTGACGCACAACCCACCCACCGACTGGCCCTTCCCGGACGCCCCCTTCACCTTCGTCAACGGCATCGAGGAGGCCGTCGCGAAAGCCAAGGAGCTAGCCGGCGACCGAGACATCTCGCTGGCCGCCGGAGCGCTGACAGGCCAAGCGCTTCAAGCCGGCCTGGTCGACGAGCTCTCCTACAACGTCGTCCCGGTCGTCTTCGGCACCGGCAAACGCTTCTTCGGCGACTACACGGGCCCTCAGCTCCTCCTGGAGAACCCCACCGTCATCGAAGGCGACCGGGTCACCCACCTGCATTACCGCGTCAGCGCTGGATGATCAGCGATGACGGTGTAGCTGCCGGGATCGATCTCGGTGAAGCCCGCATCCTGTACGACGGGGAGGCCGCTCGTCAGCAGGGTCGCCCAGCGCGCGGCGGACGGCGTACGGACTGAAAGAGCGAAGCCCGATTCGCGCCAGAGCTTGCGGTCCTCGTCGGACAGGACCATCCAGGCGAGTTGGGCGGCATGGCCGACCTGGGCCATCGCCTTGCCGGCCGACATCTCCAATTCCGGATTCAGCCAGAGGACGGGCTCCCCCAGGTCTGCGGCAGGCGGCGGCTCAGTGTCTTCGAGATTCGTACCGGAGACCTGGAGTTTGAGGAGTTCCTTCGGCCAGCCGTCGAGCGGGATGGGCGGATACACCCGTACTTCGGCGGTCGCGCCGGTCACCGTGATCCCCGGCAGCTCGTTCGCCTTCCGCCACTCGCCGCCGCGCGCCCGGCGGACGACCTTCCGGATCCGCGCGTCCTGCCAGGCCGTCATCATCTCGGCCCATTCGCCCTCACCGGTCGACCGCTCGTCGGCCAGGATCGCCAGTACGGCGCGCGCCGCCGTCTCCAGTGCGTCCGTCAACGCCGGCGGCTCGGTCTTCTCCAACCGCACCACCAACGGCATCACGTACTGCGGCCCCTCGTCCCGCGGATCCACTTCGCTCACCCACCAAGTGTCCCAGCCGCCTCGGACCGCTTTGCGGACACCTGGTGTGCCAAGCCCAGGTCACGCAGGCATGGCTGTTAGTTTTGCGGCATGCAGCAGTATCTGGATCTTCTCGACCATGTGCTCAACAACGGGGTCGAGAAGGGGGACCGGACGGGGACCGGCACGCTGAGCGTGTTCGGGCATCAGGCGCGGTACGACCTGACGGCCGGGTTCCCGGCGGTGACGACCAAGAAGCTGCAGCTGCGGTCCGTGGTCGGCGAGCTGATCTGGTTCCTCAGCGGCTCGACGAACGTGAAGTGGCTGCACGAGAACAACATCGGCATCTGGGACGAGTGGGCCGACGCCGACGGTGAGCTCGGGCCGGTCTACGGGTACCAGTGGCGCTCCTGGCCGACTCCGGACGGCCGGCACATCGACCAGATCGCCGCCGTGATCGAGTCGATCAAGAACAACCCGAACTCGCGCCGGCACATCGTCAACGCGTGGAACGTGGCCGACGTGGACGGAATGGCGTTGCCGCCCTGCCACACGATGTTCCAGTTCTACGTGGCCGACGGACGGTTGTCCTGCCAGCTGTATCAGCGGTCGGCCGACATCTTCCTCGGCGTACCGTTCAACATCGCGTCGTACGCGCTGCTCACGCACATGGTCGCCCAGCAGACCGGGCTCGAGGTCGGTGACTTCGTGCACACGCTCGGCGACGCGCATCTCTACCTGAACCACCTCGACCAGGCGAAGCTGCAGCTGACCCGCGAGCCACGGCCGCTGCCGACGCTGGAGCTGACCCAGCGCGACTCGATCGACTCCTACGAGATCGCGGACGTCCAGCTGGTCGGGTACGACCCGCACCCGGGGATCAAGGCGCCCATCGCGGTATGACGATCATCCTGATCGCCGCGGTCGGCGCGAACGGCGTGATCGGCCGCGACAACGACCTGCCCTGGCGGATCCGCGAAGACCTGCAGCACTTCAAGCAGCTGACGCTGGGTCACACCCTGGTGATGGGCCGCAAGACCTACGACTCGATCGGCCGCCCGCTGCCCGGCCGGCGTACGGTCGTCGTCACCCGCCAGCACGACTGGGAGGCGGACGGCGTCGAGGTCGTCCACACCGTCGAGGAAGCCCTCAAGCAGGAGGGCGAGATCTACGTGGCCGGCGGCGGCGAGATCTACCGGCAGGCCTTCCCGTACGCCGACCGCCTGGAACTCACCGAGGTCGACCAGTCCCCCGACGGCGACGTCACCTTCCCCACCTTCGATCGCTCCGCCTGGACCGAGACCGCCCGGACGCCGCTGGACGGCTTCACCTTCGTCACCTACGACCGGGGCTGAACCCTCCGAAATCGGCAAATGCGCCGGTAACGGTCGCAGGACGTTAGTGTCCGCGTGACCGGGAACCGGTTAGATTGTGTGCGCGTCACGGAGTGTGTGACAGGGGACGCGGGCGCCGGCTCGCGGAGTAGGCCACCGAGGGGAACGACGATGACCGAAGCTGACAACTCACAAGGCGCCGCCGCACAGGCTGCTGCTCCCGTGCAGGCGCCGCTGCAGCCGCCGACGGCGACCGCACCCGGCCTGATCCTGACCGCACCCGAACCGACCCAGCCGGTCGCCGCGACCGCCGCGCC
>NZ_JBEXSJ010000030.1:0-109273 GCF_040613535.1 Kribbella sp. NPDC006257 | reverse complement strand
CGCAGCCCTGGACGAACGCAGTGTCATCGAACGCGCCAAAGGCGTCATCGCCTACACCGACAATGTGCCCATGGACACTGCCTTCGACTACCTGATCACCCTCGCGCGCGAACAACAACAACCACTGACCGTCATCGCCACAGCCATCGTCGACCAAGCCGCAGAAGGTCCACTCCACCGATAAACCGAGTGACGACACCCGCCCCGGTTATCTGGCGCCGCCAGACCCCGCCATGCTCACCGGCCAGCTGTTTAGGAGTCTGGCCACATTCCCGGACAGCCAGCATCTTGCACGTCGCCCGCGCCAGCTCGCGCCCACAGAGATGGGCAGCCGCCCGCACTGTGCTGGAGGGGGGAGTCCAGCCCCGGCAGGCGGCTGCCTTCTCACATTACGCCGAAGCCAGCCCCAATGGCTGTAACCCTGAGTCTGTGATCCGTCGAGCAGGCCGTGTTCATCGAACAGCTTCTCGACCACATCGAAAGGCCGATCCGCCGGGTCAGGCCCGGAGACGACGGAGCGATGCCGCCAGCCTCACCACGCGGTCCTGAGGCCTGACCCGGACGCCCGGCTCGATTCAGCCTCAGCTGCATCGCACGGCAATCGTTCACTCCGCGCCCGGGGCCGGGCGCGGTGAGATACAGACATGTGGCTCGCCTGGGCATATGTTGGAAGTCCCCCACAGCGTGGGTCCGGCCTCCCCCCGGCGGGATCCACACCAACGGGTGCCCCGGCGCTACGTCGGCTCGGGGCACTCAGTTGTCGCCACCGGATCCGAAGCTAGCCTTGGGAAGGCTCCGCGGGCTTGATCGCGCGGATCCGTTCGACGGTGCCCGCCTTCAACCGCTGCGTCTCGACGACCTCGAAGCCGCAGGCCCGCACCAGCGGTAGCTGCCGGCGGGTGAAGTGCTCACCGGCCAGCGGGATCGTGACGCGTTCGGCGAGCCACTGCAGCGCGTAGACCGGCGGCCAACTGCTGGCGATGTGATCCAGCAGCAGAAGCTGCCCGCCCGGAACCAAGGCGCGGCTCATCTCGGCGATCGCCCGCTGGGGGTCAGGAATCGTGCACAGCGCCAGGGCGCACACGACCCTGTCGACCGACGCATCCTCAATCGGGAGGTTCGCCGCGTCGCCTTGGCGAAGGTCGACAGCGATACCCAGCTCGGTTGCGCGGGTGCGGGCGATCGCCAGCATCTCGGGACTGAGCTCCACACCCGTCAGGGCGACATCGTGCGCGTAGTACGGGAGGCTGCGACCGGTGCCGATGGCAACCTCCAGTACCCGTCCGTGGGCGTGCTCGCCCAGCCATTCGCGACCGCCGGCGAACTGGATCCGTTCGAAGAACGCGATCTGCTTGTCGTAGCCGGGCGCGGCCTTGTCCCAGACGCGCTGCTGTTTCGCGGTCGGTGTCTCACAGGTCTTCGGTTTCGTGCCGGTCATGACTGGGGTCCTTCCGCAGATGTTGGTAGTAGGCGGCAGTCCGCCACTGGTCCGCCGGCGGCCTCGACGACACCCATCACGGCCCGCCGGACCCGGGCGGCCGCATGGTCCGGATCGGGCTGGCCGGCATCGAGCCACGCGATGATGGACTCGATCGCCACCGTGGGCGCCAACTGCGCGGCCCACCGGGCAAGCCGCGAATCGGGCACCGCAATGGAGATCTGCAGGTACGCGGCCGCGACGATGTCGGAACGGAACTTCTCGATCCGATCCTTGAACTCCGGCTCCCGCAGCGCATGCATGAACAACAGCCGGAACCCGGCCGGAGACTCGACCGCCGCAGCGAGAAGACCGTCGATGCTCGCGTCGGTGAACCCTCCCACCGGCTCCGCGACATGAGCATCAAGCCGGGCGCACATCCGGTCCAGCACCGACTGATACAGCTCGCTCTTGGAATCGAAGTGCCGATACAGGATCGCGCGAGTCACCCCGGCCTCCCCGGCGATGTCGTCGAGGCTGGTCGCCGCGAACCCGGACCGAACGAACGCCTGCGTCGCGGCCGCGAGGACCTGCTCGCGGCGTTGCGCACGCGTCAACCGCCGCGTCGGCCGATCAGCCGGGCTCATTGCGCCTCCACAATCCTCAGATGTAACTTCCATCAAGTACATCCCAAAGTATACTTACGGCGCAAGAGCCTGACAGCGGCTATCTCGGGACAACGGAGCGAATGGACCATGGCAGCTCAGCGCGAGTACGACGTACTGGTAATCGGCGGCGGGCAGGCGGGCCTCGCGATGGGCTACCACCTGCAGCGCCGCGGAGTCCCGTTCACGATCGTCGACGCCGGCTCCGAGATAGGCCACGTATGGCGCTCGCGGTGGGACTCGCTGCGCCTGTTCACACCCGCTCAGTACGCCAACCTGCCCGGCATGCAGTTCCCTGCCCCCAAGGACACCTACGCCACCCGCGATCAGGTCGCCGACTACCTCGCCGACTACGCATCCCACTCCGCCCTACAGGTCCAGTCGCAGACACAAATCACCCAGCTGACCAAGATCTCCACGGGATTCGCGGCCGTGAGTGCAGGCGGACAGACCCTCACCGCCAGAAGCGTCGTCGTCGCCACCGGGCCCTTCTCGAAGCCCTACATCCCGTCCATCACTGACGAACTCCCAGCGGATGTCGTCCAGCTCCATACCTCGCAGTACCGCAACCCTGGCCAGGTGCCATCCGGTCGCGTGCTCGTCGTCGGAGGCGGAAACTCCGGCTTCCAGATCGCGGCCGAGCTCGCCGACGCCGGACGGCAGGTCGAGCTGTCCGAAGGACGCCGCAATGCCTGCGTCCCCCAGCGACTCGCCGGAAAGGACATCTTCTGGTGGCAACACCAGCTCGGCCTGTTACGCGTCACCGCTGACTCGAGGCTCGGACGGCTCATGGCCGCCAACGACGGCATCGTCATCGGATCCTCACGCCAGGACCTGCGAAGTCGCGGCGTCACACTGAGGCCGCGAACAACTGCGGTCAACGGCAGCGAAGTCTTGTACGCCAACGGATCGAGCAGCACTGTCGACGCCGTGATCTGGGCCACCGGATTCCGGCTCGACGACTCCTGGATCCGTATCCCGGGCGCGCTCGACATCAACGGCCGGCTTCTCCAGCGCCGCGGCACCGTCAAGAACGTCAACGCTCTCTACACCCTCGGCCGCGCCTGGCAACACACCACCGGATCTGCGCTGCTCGGCTTCGTCCAGCACGACGCCGCCTGGCTCGCCGAGCAGATCACAGCACGCACCGCTAGCCAGAAGGTGTGAGCACCCGTCGCTTGACAATTTCAGTGAATGAACCCGTCCCGCTCAGCTCAAAAGCATGCTCCGCCTGGCATCCCGTGCTCGCCAGGCAGCTGCTCGACCGGCCCGGTCAAGTCTGGCGACAAGTTGCCCATGGCCACAGTCTCGCCCGGTGCACTGCCCTAGGGCAGTCGCAGTCGCGTCCCAGTTCAGCAACGGCGCGCCCGTTCTGGACGATAGGTGTTCCCGCTCGGCGCTGCGTCATCGCAGGCGTCTCGGCCTCGGGACTTGACTCTGTAGTTGGGTCCAGGGTTGACGATGGGGTCATGCGAACCAGTGAGCTGGCCGGCCGGGCCGGTGTGAACACCGAGACACTGCGCTACTACGAGCGCCGGGGACTGCTGACCGAGCCGCCGCGGACGCCGGGCGGTTACCGCGATTACCCGCCCACTGCGGTGGAGTTGTTGCGGTTTATCAAACGGGCCCAGGAGCTCGGCTTCACGTTGGATGAGGTCGAGGAGCTGCTGCACCTGGACGACGGGGGCCCGGACAGCTGCGACGCGGCGCGGGCGCTGGCCGAGCATCGCCGCGCTGACTTGGCGGCGCGGATCCGCGATCTGCAACGGATGCACGACTCGCTCGCCGATCTGGTCGCGACCTGTGACTTGCCCCGCGCCGACCGCAGTTGCGCGCTGCTCGAAGCGATCGACCACCGCCCAGGACCCGCGAAGCCGGAGGCCATCTCATGAAGCTGGAGGTCCTGCATGTCCCGGACTGCCCGAACCTGCCGCCCCTGCTGGAACGGCTCGGTGAGGCGACCGATCTGCCGGTCACTACCCGCGTGATCGAGTCCGACGAGCAGGCCGCCGAGTTCGGCATGTACGGCTCACCCACGCTGTTGATCGACGGCGCCGACCCGTTCACGACCGATGGGTGTGCCTGCGGTGTGTCGTGTCGTCTCTACCGCGACCCGGACGGCCGGATCGTGCCGGCGCCGTCGGTTGAGCAGTTGCGCGCCGCGATCACCGAGGCCGGGCAGCCCGCGGCGCCCGGGGCGGTGCTGAGTGCGTGGCGGACCCGGGCGCTGCCGCTGGATCCGGTCGAGAGGGCGGTCCAGCAGGCGATCCTGCGCGCCTTCGCCACCGCCGGGCATCCGCCCGTTGCGAGGGGCCTGGAGGCTGTCACCAAGGACAGCGGCCGCAGTGCGGCGGAGGTGTTGACCGCGCTGCACGACATCGACGCGATCCGGCTCGCCCCGGACGGCCAGATCGCGGTCGCCTACCCGTTCTCCGCGACCCCGACCAGGCACCGGGTCCGGATCGGCGCCGAGGGCAACGACGTGGTCGACGTCGACGCGATGTGCGCGATCGACGCGCTCGGCATCTCGGCCATGGTCGGCCGCGAGACCCGGATCGAGTCCGTCGACGTGACCACCGGCCGGCCCGTCACGGTCACCATGAGCGGTGGCCGCATGAGCTGGGAGCCGGCCGGAGCGGTGGTGTTCATCGGCGCGGACGCAGGCGGTGGCCCGTCGGCGGACTGCTGCTGCGACTACCTCAACTTCTTCGCCGATCAGGACGCCGCGCAGGCCTGGACCAGCGCTCACCCCCGCGTCCCGGGCCAGATCGCCGATCAGGCCGAAGCCGAAGACCTCGCCGTCCGGCTGTTCGGGCACCTGCTCGCCACCAGCTGAAACCACCACCAACCGTTACGAGTGCGGTCGCCACGGGATGAACAGGCGCAGGACGAGACGAGGAGGTCGAACACAGTGGTCGAGCGATACGACACGTTGGTACTCGGCGGGGGCATGTCCGGTCTCCCGCTGGCGCTGCGGGCCGGGCGGCACGGCCGGGTCGCGTTCGTGGAGAAGGAGAAGCTCGGCGGCACCTGCCTGAACCGGGGCTGCATCCCGACCAAGACCATGATCGGGTCCGCGGCCGTGGCCGACCAAGTCCGCCGGGCCGGCGAGTTCGGTGTCAGGGTCGGCGCAGCCGAGGTCGATCTGGCGGCGGTGGTCGACCGCAAGGACAGGATCGTCGACACCATCCGCACTGGCGCCTACCGGACGGTGGACCGTGCCGCCACCGTCGACCTCTACCCTGCGCACGGCCACTTCACCGGCCCGCACCGGCTCCAGGTCGACGGCACCGACCTCGAGGCCGACAAGATCTTCCTGGCCACCGGGCTGCGGACCGTCATCCCGACGATCGACGGCCTCGACACCGTCCCCTACCTGACGTCACGCACCCTGCTGGATCTCCGCGACCTGCCCGGCCACCTGGTCGTGGTCGGCGGCGGCTACATCGGCTGCGAGTTCGCCCAGATGTTTCGCCGTTTCGGGTCCCGCGTCACCGTCGTCCAGCGCGCCGAGCGGCTCCTACCTACTGAGGACCCTGACGTGTCCGCCGCCGTCACGGACGGCTTCACCGCCGACGGCATCGACGTCGTGACCAGCACCGCCTGCGTCGCCGTCGACGGCACCGTCGGCGCCATCCGGGTCCACTGTGACGACGGCACCCAGATCGCGGCCAGTCACCTGCTGATCGCGGCAGGGCGCAGCCCGAACACCGACAACCTCGGTCTGGAACACCTCGGCCTCGAACCCGACGAGCGCGGCTTCCTGCCCGTCGACGACACCCTCCACACCAAGGCCGAGGATGTGTGGGCGATCGGCGATATCCGCGGCGGACCGATGTTCACCCACGACGCCGACGTCGCCTACCGCACCGTGTTCCGCGACCAGCCCTGCAGCACCGCCGGTCGCGTCGTCCCGCACGGCGTGTTCGTCGACCCCGAGGTCGGCGCGGTCGGGCTCACCGAACCCCAGGCCCGCGCCGCCGGGCACGACGTGATCATCGGCCGACAGGACTTCACCGGCGTCGTCCGAGCCCGCGCCATCGGCAACACGCGGGGACTGGTCAAGTTCGTCGTCGACGCCGCCACCGACCGGATCCTGGGCTGCCACATCGCCGGACCCAACGCCGCCGAACTCGTCCACGAAGCCGTCATCGCCATGCACACCGGCGCCCACTACACCGACATCGCCGACGCCATCCACATCCACCCTAGCCTCGCCGAAGCCGTCAACACCGCCGCCGGCGGCGTCCACCGCGAGGTCGGCACCTAGCCGCCGACCACCCGAACTCCTCGAAGGAGACGATTGCATTGACCACCCAGACAACCGAGGCCCAGCGACTGGTGGCCCTCGTGCGCGCCCAGTTCGGACTGCCTGACCTGGTCCTGCACCTGACCTGGCTCCTAGCCGCCGGCCAACCCGTGAGCGTCGACGAGGCAGCGGCCGCAGGCGGCTGGACCGTCGAGCAGCTGCGCACCGAGCTGGCCCGGCATCCCGGCGTCGCCTGGGACAACGACGGCCGGATCGCCGGGTTCGGCCTCACCCTGCACCCGACCCCGCACCGGTTCACCTTCGATCACCGAACGGTCTACGCCTTCTGCGCTAGCGACACCTTCGAATTCCCCCTCATTCTCGACAGACCCGGCGTTGTCGAGTCCGTCTGTGCAGCCACCGGCCAGCCGATCCGCATCGAACTCACCCCCGACCGTGTGTTGACCGTCGATCCGCCCGAGGCCGTGGTCTCCAAGGTCCGGCCCGACCACCCCGTGGACGACGTGCGCGCCGAAATGTGTAACCGGGGCAGCTTCTTCAGCTCACCCGCAGCCGCCCGCGACTGGCTGGCCAGCCACCCCGAAGCAGCGGTCGCGCCGGTCCACGAGGACTTCGCCATCACCCGGCAAGCGATCATCCAACTCGGCTGGGCAGCCGACTAACCCGCGCCCCAGCGTCGGGACACAGGCCGGGCGAGCCGCCGCATGACCCGAGGCCCGATGGCAGCGTTCTGATCACCGCATCGGCGCGAGGCCTTGACCTTGGACCCCGATACGAGGTCAACCATCGAAACAACACCTGCAGGTCGCTCGAACTGGGAGGCAGCCGTGACCGACTCCACCACACCCACACTGACATCGACGCCCGAAGGCGGCCGGCGCCAGATCGGCCCGCTGGGCACCGCGGCCCGGCTCGCGCTGGGCGGCTATCTCGTCTGGACCCTGGTCAATCCGCCGTTCCCGAGCGGGGTCTCACCGTGGTCGATCGGTGCGGGCCTGGTCGCGCTGCCCGCCTTGTTCACCGGCTGGCAGTGGCTGCGGGCACGCAGCCGCCCGGCACCACTGGCAGCGACCGGCCCATGGGCCACCGTGATCAACTTCGCCGTGTTCCTCGCGCTCTACCTCACACCCGTCTACGCAGCGCCCCTGGACTGGACCCAGGACGCCGCGGTGTTGTTCTACGGAGCCTCGATGCTGCTGGCCGCGATCCGCGGCTACGCCGGCTGTGAGGCGCTGGCGATCTCCAACTGGCTCCTGCGCCGCGACGACCACATCGGCTGCCTCGTCTTCTCACCCATCGACCAACTCGAACACCGCTGGCTCCCTAGCCTCGCCCTCGCCCAGCCCCGATCATGCTGGAAGAAACGCTGAGCCAACAGCCAGACGAACGCGCAGCCCTCGGACTGACGGCACCAACTACGGCAGGTGGCGGTCGATCCGCCGCAGTACACGCCCGACCAGCCCCAGCCGATGCTCCTCGGGTGACCGCACCAGGAACCACCGTGCGGCGCCACTGCCCCTGGCCAGCCGTTCAAGGACGAGGACGTCGGTCCAGGGCATGCTCCAGCGTCCCGACAGAGCCTCGTGCTCAGCCACCTGGCGCGACATCGCGGATGTCATGACGTCCTCACTTCGATAAGCGGGGTACCAGGCGAACTCTTCCAGCTTTAAGCCCGAGCCGCGTTCTCAGTCTCTGCGACGCCGGGCGTCAGGCTCACGGCCGCCGTGATGGTCATTAACCGGCTCAGCCTGACTGTCCCCGCGGTATGTGCTCATCGGCGGGCTCAGGTCGGGCAGGTCGCAGTACGGGGAGGGCTCGGCATTTCCAGCGGCTGACGCTTCTCTGTGTTGTCGAGCGGCGGCCCGCCGATGAGGCGAAGCACCACGCTGATGACCAGAACCAGTATTGCGGCGACGGGGAATCGCGCCATGCCGCGTACCTTCCTCTCATAATCGGCGCATGCCGCGTCTCGCTCAAGGTCGGAGTTGTGGGATGCAGCCGACCGCAGATGTGGCGTGTCAGGTCACCGTCCACCTTGATCTAGGCTCGGGGTCAGACCGCTATTTCTAAGCTCCTCGGTTAGGTGATCCGGGCGCTGGCCGGCCGCCGTTAGGACTCGCTTCAGGGAGTGGAAGTTCTCTAGATGCGCTGCCGCCGTTGCGGGTGGGGGAGGACCGAGAGCGTCTCTGGTGTGGATCATGTAGCGCTCTCGGTACGCGGCTATCTCGAGGGCGAACCGAGTACGTGCGTCCGGCGACAGTGTCGTCAAGTCGCGCTGGACGGCGATGAACCAGGGCGGTTGCGCCTGCTCGGCTTGTTCGAGTAGCCAGGTAGCGCGGTGTGCGATCTGTGCTTCAAGTTCTCGGACTGCTGGGAGCAGGGATAGGTCCGTCTTGGCGGCGGCTGGCAAGACGAGGCCAGCAATTGTCAGGGGCTCCATCTTTGATCGAACCAAGGCTCTTGAAATCAGCCGTCCTAGGCGTGTGTGTAGGACTGCGGCGACGTCGTGGGCGTCGGCGAGTGGGCTTTGGTTGACGGCTTTGGTGATGAGGTCGGGGAGGTTGAGGCCGGCGGATTCGGCTCGGCGGAGTTCGGCGATGAAGGGACCGTAGGCGGGAGAGGACTGTAGGGCTGCTTGGTCGGCGGGGTCTAGGCCACTGTTGGCAATGGCTGGTTGGTAACGGGTGCGGGCGTCTAGTTGGCATAGGTGTTCATGGATGGGGACGAGGCGGTCCAGTCGGGTGGCCTTGTCCAGTTCGTCGCGCATGACTTCGTGGGCGGAGAGTTCGATGCCGGGGTTGTCGAGGACTGCTTCGAGGACGTCTTGCATGGTCTCTTCGAACTGGGGTTCGTGGAGGTCTGCGGCGGGTCGGTGGGTGGCTACGTAGGCTCGGTTTGAGTGACGGCCTCGGGTTAGGCCTACGTAGATGAGGGCTCGGGTGAGGTGATCGGTGACTACCAGGTGGGCGGTGTCGACGGTTCTGCCTTGGGCTCGATGGGTTGTCGTCGCGTAGGCGAGCTCTACGGACTCCTGGACATAGGCGCTGGGAAGGGTGACGGTTTCGTGGGTGGGGTTTTGGACGGTTAGGGAGCCGTCGGGCCAGCGGTGGATGACTGTCCAGTGGTGGCCGTTTTGGACAAAGCCGGCCTTGCTGTAGCGGAGTCGGCGGTTGTTGAGTCTGGTGACGATGTGGTCGCCGAGGCCGACCTGGGTGCCGTCGTGGAGTTCGATGCCGTCGGGTTCGACCTCGCCGGTGGTGATCTTGTCGAGGCGGGCGCGGGCGTTGAGGCGGGCGACGGTGGAGTTGTCGGCGGCGATGAGGAGGCTCGTCTTTCCGGAGTGGGTGTCGGTGCGCCAGGCCCGGTAGGCGGCGTCTTCCATTTCATCGGCGGCTCCGGCTGTCAGGCGGTTGTGTTCGTCGTACGCGTCGATGACATCGCGGTCGCCGGCGCGGAGCAGGAGGCTGGCTTCGCGTTCCCACGAGTTGGTGAAGCGCCAGACATCGCTGAGTTCGGCTGCTTCGGTGTCTCGTGCGATGAGGCGGAATGCACCGCCTGTATCCGCAGCGCCGAGCTGTGCGTCGTCGCCGACAAGGAGGAGTTTGGCTCCGGCAGCGTTGGTGGCGCGGGCCAGAATCGCGAGTTCCATGGTGCCGGCCATCGAGGCTTCGTCGACGATGACAAGTTGGTTCTGATGGAACTTCCATCGGTCCTCTTCAGCGTGGAGAGCAGCAAGCTGGATGGTCAGACGCTGGTGGCGGCGATTGCGCCGACTCCGCTGCGCCAGCTTTGCGGCGTACTGCGTATCGCTGATGCGCTGACGGCGGGTTTCGGCGCCGAGGCCGGCGGACTCGTAGATCCATTTGGCGATGTTGTCGGTTGAGATACCGATGGCGTCGGCGAGGATGGTCGAGGCGGCTGACGACGGTGCGAGGGCGATGATCGAGCCGTCGCCGTGGACGCGTTGCCAGTTGGCGCTGAGTGCAGATAGCAGGCTGGTCTTTCCTGCGCCGGCCGGACCGATCAGGGCTTCTACCTTCTGCCCGCTCGTAGTGATCCGATGGAGGGCTTGGACCTTGTCGGCGCTGAGGGCGGCGACCTTCATGGGACTGATCTTCGGTCCGGAGACATCACGCGCCAGGTCCAGGAGCGCGGACTCGGCACCGAGGATCACAGGCGACGTGTAGATCTCTCCGTTGTGGATGGTGAAGACGCTTTCGCCGCTGCGACGGGTCACTGGAACGAACGTCAAGTCCGGCGCAGTCAGGCTGATCGAGTGCTGTTCGGCGGCGGCGACTATGGACTGCAGCACGTTGAAGCGTTCGTCGGACGAGATGATTCGGAGCAGCCGGGTCTGTCGCGCAGCCTCAGCTATGAGGTTCCATCGGGTCCACGTGGCGCGCTTGTTCTGCAGCGTGAGTACCGTCGCGGCGCCGTACGCGTCGATAGTCTGCGGACTCAGATCGGCCGCTGCCAGCGGTCGCTCCCCATCGCGTTCAAGCGACTCGAGGATTGCAGCGAGAACCTCGCTCCCTACGGCTTGAACCGCACGCTTCTTCCAGTCGATGATCAGATCCGTGAGCGGGCGCGTGAGGTGCTTGGGGGGCCTGTTCATCAACGTTGCCTGCTGCCGGAGCACGTACATCTCACGGCGGTTCGGTGGGTGAGCGGGGTCGCCTCGCTCCTCCAGAAGACAGGCGAGGTTGGCTTCGATCTGCTGCGTCCTGGCAGAGAACTCGCGGATCAAGTCATCGGGGACGGCCACCATCTCGAACGCCGGGCTGCGCTGAAGTCCGCGCTCTCGGAGTTCCCAGTCGACGCCCAGTCGACGAGTCAGATTGTCGGCGAGGAAGACGTTGTGGATCTCTGACATGGCGACCGTTGCCCGGTGAAGTACGCGGCTGTCGAGGGTCCTCCATGCGCCGTCCTCGTCGCCTTGGACGCGGTTCGCAACGACGACGTGGGTGTGGAGCTGTGGGTCGCCGCTCCGGGTATCCCAGTGGTCGAAAGCGGCGGCGATCAGTCCGCGGGTATCGATCTGCGCGATGCCCTGTCCACCAGTGCGGCTGAACGCCGCGTGCTGCTCGATCAGGCTTACGACGTCGTGAACAGCCTCATGGTGTGCAGCGACGATCTGCTCCTGTACGCCGACATCGGCAGTGGCCCAGAGCGCCGAAACCGACTTGACTGGCGAGAACGTGAAGTCGAACCCGGCGACCGCCTGTTTGGTTCTTTTGCGCATCTCTGTCTTCTGAATCTGAGCGATCGCCGCCGCACGCTCCGGCTCACTGAGGTTCGCGGCGAGACCGCGGATTTGCTCCTGAATCCGTTGGCTCGGACTCTTGTAAACCGGGTACGGAAGGCCGAGCGGTCGGCCGTTCAGTGGGTCTTCGGCGCGGCCGAACAGCGCCGCCATCTGATCCTCCGTGACCTCGCTGCCGACCATCAAAGAGCCGTCGCCAAGACCTGGCAAGCCACCGCCAAGCCAGCGTCCTGGTGGGTATCCGTCGGCGGTGTAGTACGCCGTCAGCGGCGTGGCCATCCTTCGATCCACATCGCCCGAGGCGATGTGGCGCAACAGGTAGTTGTAGCCATCGCCGGCCGTGAGCCGGTGAATGCTCAGCATGTCAGCGTGAGCCAGAAATAGGTGCCGCGCGAGCGTCCTGTGCCTGCCATGACTGGCTCAACGCGGGGGCCGGTGTAGGTCCGGATTCGGCCGGCCCGGCAGGGCGAGCTCCTTAGGTGCCAGAAGTGTGGTGGTGCCTCATCCCGACCACTCGGACAAAAAGTTGCCTCCGACATCCGTTGAGTGGCAGTGGTTCAGGCGATCGGTCCTGATCTTCGAGATCCGGGACCGCAACGGAAGGAGGACTTATGACGGCAGGCAACGAGAAGGTACGCCTACAGATCATCGACCGGGTGAGGTGCGCGGAGGCGATCGTCGAGGCACAGGAGGCCACGGCGGCCGATGGCCGGTGGGCAATGACGGCGTTCAGCAGGTATCGCCTGTGTGAGCTGCTCGAGATTCTTCCCTACGGCGCCTACAACGGCAGCCTGGACGGGGATCCAGTCGACCTGTTGATTGAAGCGGCAGAGACCGTCGACCAGCTCGAAGTACCGATAGAGGATCTCAGTTGGCGTCTCGCGCTGGGAGACGCCCTTCGAACTGCTGCAGCCGACATCCGGGTGGTTCGCGATGCGCGCGACGTATGAGGACCTCCTGCGGGCGGCGCGGCGGATCGCGATCGAGGCCGAGCAAGCTGTCGCTGATGGGCGGATGGATCCCATCGGCGACTGGAATGCCGTTGCCGTGGCAACAGCGAACCACTTACGTCTGCTGCGGTACGAGGTTGGGGGCCTCGAATTGACCGACAAGCCTGTCGTGCAACCTGGTGGCCACCTCGGTCGTCTTGCGCAGGCGATTGGCGCCGGCAGTGATCTCCTGATGAGTCAAGATCCGGCTAAGGCCACGGCTCTCGACGATCGGACGAGCCTTGCTGTGGCGAGATCAGAGGTTGCGGCCATCGCATTAAGCGGAGCCCGTCTAGCTCGCGGAATGGGCCAGGGCGCCCGTTCCGCGGAACTCTCGGCGGTCATGCGGCAGTTGAAGAAGCCGATAGATCCGGACGTCCGATATGTCGGCCTTGGAAGTCTCGGTGAGCTCAGGGCCGGCGGCCCGCCGGAAGCTGACGACGAGATCTCGATGCTGGCACGGCATGCGGCTCGGTGGGAACGCGCCGACGACGCCGTACCGCCGCAATCTCTGCTGACGCGTGACCTACGGTCCACCACAGGTCAGCTTCGTGCGGCTTGCGGATATGTATGGCACTTGACGGACCAGGTGCTGGCGTCGCCGTACTCAGGGTTGAAGCCACGACAACAGCTCGATCTGAGGGTTCTGAAGGCAGTGATACGTGCGGCCGAATCAGGTGCTCTGGCGATTGCAGAGTCGTGGAGGCGACGGCTTTCCGATTTGGGCGGGGTCACTGACCTGCCTGGCGAGCTGGCGTTCATCGAGCTGAAGGCTGCGCTGGACAGTGTGCTCCAACCAGAAGGAGAGCTGCTCACAGCCAGCGAGCTCATTACGAAGCCCGCCGACGGACCGCGATTCCTAGATGTCATCGACGAGCTGGTCTGGTCGGCGGAACAGGTGAGTCGCCGCCAGGCGGGGGCCGTGGCGACCTTGATCAGGGACGGTCGCTTGTTTGTTCCGCGCCGTGAACTGGTGCAGGCGGACATCACTTACCTGCGGCGGCCATTGGGCGGCCGGCCTCTCCAAGCCCTATGGGCACGAAGCAACCTCACCGGTCCGTTTGCTGAGCTGACCGAATGTCTCGACTGGAGTGTCAGCCATCTTGCGGTGGCGACGGACATCAGCCGTCGGCTGGTTCGAGGCTCATCTGCGCGACAGCTTGATCGTGACGAGCCGGCGAGGCGGATGACGTCGTACGCCGACATCCCTGAGATCTCGGATCCAGGACAAGAGCCGATGGTTCTCGACCGTTGAGCCAGTCCTGATGCACACACCGGGAGGTTGCGATGGGCAATGAAAATGGTATGGACGTTCCTGTCGGACTTTGGGATGCACTGAACCGCCTTGCGTTCTCGGACGGCTACACGGTTGAGGTCCAGCCGACCGGAGGCACTTGCGATGCGTTCGCGGACTACGACGCCAAACTCATCGTCGTGTCTGACCGTCTTGACGAGGCGACAGCCGTCGCGAGACTGGCGCACGAGATCGGCCATGTCCGTCTGCACTCGCCGGGACATTGGTTGGCCTCGCAGAGTACGCCGGGCCGCGAGGTGCGTGAGGTCGAGGCCGAGTCTGTGGCATTCCTCGTGATGGCTCACCACGGCGTGAGCATGGGTACCGCATCGCTCGAGTACATGGCTGACTGGCTTCTCGCGCTAGGCCCCGGTAGTCCGGCTGACGTGATCAAGGCGATCGGTCCAAGAATCGTTAACACGGCGGAAGATCTGATCCGATCAACGTCAGCCCACATGGAGTTCATCAGCGCGGCACGCCCGCGTCCGGCGACGCGGGCGTTCGAACCCGACTTCCTTTCGGTCGACCTCGACGGCCCGGCTTTGTGGTGATGGACCATGGGCGCTAGCGAGAGGGTCGCCGCGCTGCGGCGGGCACGTGAACGCCAGGCTCGGATCGAGAGCGCGACCGCGCGCACGGTCAAGGCATTCACAAACCTGGAACGTGCCGTCGAGGCGAAGGCGCAGGCGATTGAGAGGTACGACGAACGCGTGGCTCAGGCCGAAGCGATGTCGGAGAGTGAGACTGCCGAGCTCGCCAGGGTTTGCGGCTCGGCGGAGGCAGCTGCCGAGATCCTCGGATTGTCCGCGCGAGCTGTAAGACGTGTCGTCAAGACCGATCGCGAACGCCGCGGGAGTGCCTGATGTCGCCGTTGTCCGATACGGATCCTCTCTGGGACATCGACCAGGTTGCGGCGTTCTTGAAGGTACCGAAGCGAACGCTGTATCGGTGGCGAACGCTCGGCTATGGCCCACGTGGACGCCGGGTGGGCCGTCACATCCGCTACCGCGCTGCGGAAGTCGTCAGTTGGTTCGAGGCGATTGAAGACAGAGACCTCGAAGAACGCTGGCGGTAGAACGCGAGGCGGCTACTGCTAATCGGCGACCGTTCAGGATCTCGGCTAGAGCGCGGTCCAGGTAGTTGTGCGGTCGCCGGCGCGGATCGCGCTGAGGCGCTGCCGTAGTGCAGCGGCATGGGGAGCGCTCGCTGAGCGGCGAATGGGACCGGGCAGCTGGCCGAGTCGCGCATCGATAGCAGGGCGTCGTATCCGGCCCAGTCGCGCAGGTCGTGGCCGTACTGCGCGAAAATGCCCGGATCGAGGACTCGTCTCGGCCGTAGCGGACAGTGGCGTGCCAGGTTGGGATCAAGTCGACCTCGCGGGGACCCATTCTGACGCTGTCCCAATCACACAGAATTGGGGCGGCTGGGTTGTGCTGGTCTCCCACAGAAGGTTTCCGGCCCCATGCGTCCCCGTGGATGAGCCCTTTGCCCAAGGGCCACGTGAGCTCGGCGAGCTCGGCTCGACTGTCTGTGATGCGGCTACGCAACCAAGATCGATCCTGCTCGGTCAGCGCCGTATGAGCGCCTTGGGACTCAAGGGCGCGCTCCAGGGACTCGAGCGGAGTCCAGGCGACGAGTTGGGCCGGGGGAGTGCCAGTGGCGTGCAGTGCTTTGATCAAGGCACCGAGATGGGCGGAGTTGAGAGATTCGGCGTGGGCTGGACCTGGCTGGGGGTAATAGGTCCAGAAGCTGACGGTAGTCGTGTCGTCTGCTTCAACCAGCGCGCTGCCGGGAAGAGGAGTGGTGGCGGGGAATCCTTCGTCGACGAGCCCGCTAGTGACCGTTTCGGCTCGATCTGGCGACTGTGCAGCCTCGAATCGGACCAAGGGCCTTTGGCGTCCCATCGGCGGCCACGAGGAAACCGAGATGGCCCCTTCGATGGGGCCGGGCATGGACCCAGACCGGTCCCGGTCCTTTGGTGGTCCCGTTGCAGGCGCGCAGGAAGCTTGGTGTGTACACCACAGAGCCGCGCACGGGCTCTCAATGCGCCGTCAGTTGCGAGAAGTGGAAGCGTTGCCAATTGGCTTCTCGGTCGACGCTGCGGTTGGCAGCGATGACGAGGGCAAGTGCTCGTCAGTTGGGGGGCTGGGGGTAAACCGAGCGGGCACTGGAGCGCTCGGCTGTGCCGGGAGTCACCAGGTGCTGGTGTGGCGGGTGGCGAGTTGGTGGAGGCGGCGGACGCGGTCGGCGGTTGGCGGGTGGGTTCGGAACAGGGCTGTCAGGCCGTCGGATGCGAACGGATTGGCCAGCATCAGGTGGCCGCGCGACGTGAGGCTCGGATCGGGCGGGAGCGGGGCGAACTGCACTCCTCGCTCGATCTTCTGCAGTGCGCTGGCCAACGCGAGTGGATCGTTGCTCAGTTCGGCTCCGGAGGCGTCGGCCTGGTACTCGCGGCTGCGGCTGATCGCCAGCTGAATGAGGCCGGCCGCGACCGGGCCGATGATCAGCATCAGCAGCGCGGCCAGCGGCGACGGTTCGTCATCGTCGGACGAGGAACCGAACGGCAGCAGATAGGCCAGGTGGGCCAGGGTTGTCAGGGCGCCGGCCAAGGTGGCCGCGATGCTGGAGATCAGGATGTCGCGGTTGTACACGTGGGACAGCTCGTGTCCGAGCACTGCGCGCAGCTCACGTGGATTCAGGACCTCGAGGATGCCTTCGGTCACACACACCGCGGCGTGCCGTGGATTGCGGCCCGTGGCGAAGGCGTTCGGCTGTGCGACCGGACTGACGTAGAGCCGGGGCATCGGCCGATCGGGGCCGGCCAGCTCACGCACCATGTCGTACAGCCAAGGCGCGTCGTACTCCGAAACCGGCTGGGCGCCCATGGCGTGCAGCGCGAGCTTGTCCGACCAGAAGTAGGTGCCGACGTTCATCACCGCCGATAGGACAAACGCGATCACCACTCCCCGGCTGCCACCCAGCGCGGCGCCGGCCCCCACGAACAGGGCCGTCAACCCGCCGAGCAGGACAGCGGTCTTGAGCCCGTTCCGCAAACTGGACATCTCAATCAGTCCCTCCGCAGAAGAGCTTCTTGTGTTGTCCGGCGTGCCTGGGCACTAGGCACGCCGGGCATTCACCGTGGTCAGGCTGCCTGGCCGATGGTTCGGTCGCTGTGCCGACTGACCCAGGACCTGGCCGCTGTGCCTACCAGCCAGCCGAGAGCGCCCAGGGCGAGCGCTGTCAGGCCCCATTCGTCGCCGGACAGATTCCACCCGAGGGCATGATCGAGGCTGTAGACGCCAGGCCCGGTGAAAGCCAGCGCCGCCGACGCCGCAATCAGTGCCAGTGGGAACTCGTATCCGCCGGCGGTGTTCCACAGCCCGTTCGGCCGGTGAACTGTCCACGCCGCGTTCGCCAGTACGGCGATGAGCGCCGCCGCGGCCAACGGCGTCGCGAACCCGATCGCCAGCGCAAGACCACCGACGAACTCGGCCACGCCCAAGGCCAGCGCGAAGGGCCGCGCCGGGCGCCAGCCCAGGCTCTCGACGAAACCGGCCGTTCCGCGCACGCCGTGACCGCCGAACCAACCGAAGAGCTTCTGGGCGCCGTGGCCGGCCATGATCAACCCCACCACCGCATGGAGCAGCAGCAATCCGACATCCATCTCTCTCACCTCCGCGTCGTTCTTCGGCTCGGCCACCCGCCGCCGGCACGGCACCCGCGGGGACCGAGGGGTTTAGCACTCAGTCAAGAAGAGTGCTAAATCCGATATAGCACCAGGCGCGGCGCCGTTCAAACAACCGGTCCGGGAGAGAAGACTTCCTGCGTCGGGCGAGGACCAGGGTGCTTCGGGCCTCGACCGTGATGGTGGTGCCCGGTCCGTGGGCCTTGTCCCCGTCAGTGCCGGTTGGGGTGGTGGTGTCGACCACGACCACCCGGCGCGGGACAGTTCGGTCGTTACCACCGCTCGGTCACCTCGAACGGCGGGGCGACGCCCGCCTCGCCATCTGTCGTGTCCGGCGGGCAGGGCGGACCACTCGTGCACCTGCGAGGTGGTCTTGGCGGGAGTGTGAGGCCGCCCAGTGCTGTAGAGCAGTCCCAACGATAAACCGCCGCAGCTTCGTCACGAGCTCGTTCGTCAGCGACCCCGTTGGTAGGTCGCTGTGGTTGTTGAGGGAGGGGTGGTGGACGGCCCGGCGCAATACGGTGCGAACCCTGTATGACGCTGAAGATTGGTGCATCCAGATGCCGGACGTCGAGGGCAACGAGCTCTGTATCGACTGAGCAAAGAGTGCACGCTTCAGGAACCGGCGAGCGCCAGGACGCAACCCGGCCCGTGGTTCTGGCCGCATGCGTCCTGGCGCTTGGGTCGAGGTGCCGATGCATCGAAGGATGACTTCGGAGGAGTGACCCGGCCCGTGGTTCTGGCCGCACACCACCTCGAGGTCAGAGGAATTCACCCTGTCTCGGTCAGTGGCTCGGTGATGGTTTCGCTCTGATCGAGGTCCAAGGACTGTGCTGTGAGTTCGTTGACGATGCGGTGGTGGCCTGTTCGCGCGCGGTTCAGGTTGGACCAGGTCCACCGCTGTGGCTGGCTGCTGCCGCTGGGCTGCGCCAGGGTCTCGAAGATCGGCGGCTCGGGGATCGGAAGTTTCAGTCCGAGCCAGATCGTCATGACCTGCACCTGTTCGCCGTCGAGGGCTACGGTGTCACTGGCGATCGCCACATATTCTGGCCGGGATGACAGCCTGAGCCAGGTGGTGCGGGTGATCGGATGACCCTGCCGGTCGACGTAGGTGAGGTTTCGTGGCGGCGCCATCGCCGCTCCTGTGCTGGATGCCCGCCGGCGTTGTCAGTCGGCTCGCTGTCCGGTGCTGATCTGGATGCGTCGGGATCTGGCGGATCGGGTCTTCGGTGCCCGGATGAGCAGGACGCCGTCGTCCAGCGAGGCGCTGATCTGTTCGCCGTCGATCTCGCCTGGCAGTGTCACGGTGTGGTGGAACTGGCCGATCCGGCGGGTCTGTTGCCGGAAGAACCCTTTGCGTTCTCGCTGCTTGAATTCGCCACGGATGGTCAGCTCGCGGTCGTTCCACTCCAGCGTGACGTCGTCGCGGGTGACGCCGGGCAGGTCGATCTCGACGACGTATGCATCGTCGGTTTCTTCGATGTCGACCGGGAAGGACGACCATCCCGAGGGTTCCAGGCGGGTGCCGAACGAGCGCATCATCTGGTCCATCCGCCGGTAGATGTCGTGGAGGTCGGCGAAGGGATCGGTCGGTAGCCAGCGGACGGGGCGATTGTCGTCATGGCGGGTCGACGCTCCGTTATTGGTCTCGTCGCCGCGGCGACGAATCGGAAGTGCCATGGTTGTTCTCCTGTGGTGCGGGGCGGGTTGCACCCGCTGTCGCATGTCGTGGCCGACGGGGCCGGTCGATGGCGATCCAAAAACAGGAGAAAGGGCGGTCGGACTTCTCGAGCCAGAACAGCATCGCCGGCACCTTGGGGCCGTGGCTGTTCTCCCAACCAGAGCTCCACGATAGACAGCGGCCACAGACCTGACAACCGCCTGTCCGGCCCGCGAGCCACCTGCGGCGGCAGGCAGCCGGTGGGCTGTTGAGCCGCCGTCGGCCATCCGGCTGCGGGAACCCACTTTGCCGGTGGGGCGGTCTGTGCTATATCGGAATTAGCACTCCACCGGCCAGAGTGCTAATCCTTCGCCCCTTCTGCGGGAGGCGCTCATGGTGCTGAACCGCGGCGGGGCGGGGACCCTGGCGCGGAGGAGTCCATGAACGACGTGGCCAAGGAGGAATGATGACGACGAGCCAGATCCGGTCCCCGCTGGACGAGGTGGGTCGCAGCGAAGCCGGAGTACTGCTGCAGGAGACGCTGGTGGACCTGGTGGATCTGTCGTTGCTCGGCAAGCAGGCGCACTGGACTGTGGTCGGCCCGAGGTTCCGGACCGTTCACCTGCAGCTCGACGAGATCGTCGATGCCGCTCGGCTGCATGCCGACACGGTGGCCGAGCGTGCGGCCGCGGTTGGCGTCGCGCCGGACGCCAGGGCAGCGACAGTGGCCGGACAGACCGGCGTACCGCAGTTGGCCGAGGGCTGGTTGACCGACGACGCGGTGGTCTCGCACTTCGTCGATGCCTACGCCAAGGTGATCGGCCGGATGCGAGACCGGATCGAAAGAGCCGGACGGATCGACCTGGTCACCCAGGACCTGCTGATCCAGATCACGGCCGACCTGGAGAAGCAGTCCTGGATGCTGCAGGCAGAGCAGGCGGCAGCCGGTACAGGCAACTGACCACAACAAGCCCGTCGATTCGGGCCAGGAGTGGGGTGTAGCGGCGGTGCTGCTGGGCGCAATCGGCTGACTGGCCGGCCTTGCTGCCGTGCGGCTCACCGGCCGGCCGAGTCGACCACGGCGACCACGGCCGCCGCATCCGCCGCGCCACCTGACAATCCACAGGCGGCCAGAGCGGTTGTGCCGCGCGCGATCCGCCAAGTGTCGGCCAGCACTAGCGAAATCCGCCGGTTTTCGGCCGGCCGAGAAGGTTTGGGCGTTGAAGTGAAGGGAACCCCCCGTGGTGCCTTGCGCGGGGTCGTGATGAACGGAGGCAGTCATGAGTGTTCCTGATCAACCGTCGGTAGTTCCTGGCGTTTCAATCGCGACCTTCGTCAGCTACGGCGATGCTCAGCGTGCGGTGGACTACCTGTCGGACAACGGGTTCCCGGGTTCAGCATCTGTCGATCGTGGGCTCCGATCTCAAGCAGGTCGAGCGGGTGCTGGGCCGGCTCACCAAGCTGAAGGCGGCGCTGGTCGGCGCCGGGACCGGTGCGTGGTTCGGTGCGCTGGTCGGTCTGCTGCTGTCATTGTTTGCCGACTCGGGCACAGCGGTCGTGCTCCTGCTGTTGTGGGGTCTGCTGTACGGAGCTCTGTTCGGTGCGGTGTGGGGTTTCGTCGCGCACCTGCTGACGTTCGGACAGCGCGACTTCTCCACGTTCGGCGTCACGGTGGCGAGCCGGTTCGACATCTACTGCGCCTCCGAGCACGCCGCCCGGGCCGCGGACATGCTGGCCGCGATGCAGACCGCCCCAAGGACGTGAGGTGTCTTTTCGATAGTGGGTTGAGGAGGTTGTGAGATGGCGAAAGCTGTAGGTATTGATCTTGGTACGACGAACTCGGTGATCGCCGCGATGGAGGGCGGCCAGCCCACCGTCGTACCCAACGCGGAGGGTGCCCGGACGACGCCGTCGGTGGTGGCGTTCACCGACACCGGTGAGCGGCTGACCGGGCAGCTGGCCCGCCGACAGGCGGTGATGAATCCCAAGGGCACGATCGCGTCGGCCAAGCGGTTCATCGGCCGCCGGCACGGCGAGGTGGAGTCCGAGGCCTCGACGGTCTCGTACGACGTGGTCGCCGGCCCGGATGAAGCGGTCCGGTTCAACGTCCGGGGCAAGCAGTACGCACCGGAGGAGATCTCCGCGCAGGTACTGCGCAAGCTGGTCGAGGACGCGTCCAAGTTCCTCGGCGAGAAGGTCACCGAAGCGGTCATCACAGTTCCGGCGTATTTCAACGACGCCCAGCGCCAGGCCACCAAGGACGCCGGCCGGATCGCCGGGCTCGAGGTACTGCGGATCATCAACGAGCCGACGGCGGCCGCTCTTGCCTACGGGATGGACAAGCTCGACAACGAGACCGTGATGGTCTTCGACCTGGGCGGCGGCACCTTCGACGTCAGCATCCTGACCGTCGGCGACGGCGTCGTGGAGGTCCGGGCGACGGCGGGTGACACGCATCTGGGCGGTGACGACTTCGACCGCCGGATCGTCGATCACCTTGCCGAGGAGTTCCAGCGCACGGTCGGGGTGGACCTGCGCAAGGATCCGCAGGCGCTGCAACGGCTGTTCGAGGCCGCTGAGAAGGCCAAGGTGGAGTTGTCGTCGGTCACCCAGACCTCGATCAATCTGCCGTTCGTCACTGCGACCGCCGAAGGCCCGCAGCATCTCAACACCACGCTGATGCGCTCGACGTTCGAGCGCCTCACCGCCGATCTGGTGGAGCGGTGTCTGGGCCCGGTCGAGCAGGCGATGGCGGATGCCAAGGTCACGGCCAGCGATATCGACGAGGTCATCCTGGTCGGTGGGTCGACGCGCATTCCCGCCGTACAGCAGCTGGTGCGGCGGCTGACCGGCGGCAAGGACCCGAACATGACGGTCAACCCCGACGAGGTGGTCGCTGTCGGCGCGGCGGTGCAGGCCGCGATCATCAAGGGGGATGTGAAGGACGTGCTGCTGCTCGACGTCACCCCGCTGTCTCTGGGTCTGGAGACGATGGGTGGTGTGATGACGAAGATCATCGAACGCAACACCACCATCCCCGCCCGGCGGACGCAGACCTTCAGCACCGCCGAGGACAACCAGACCGCGGTGGATGTCGTCGTCCTGCAGGGCGAACGGGAGATGGCCGGTGACAACCGGGTGCTGGCCAGGTTCCGGCTGGAGAACATCGCGCCGGCGCCGCGCGGCGTACCGCAGATCGAAGTGACCTTCGACATCGACGCCAACGGCATCCTGCACGTGTCGGCCAAGGACAAGAGCACCGGTGCCGAACAGCAGGTCACGATCAGCGACACCTCGAACCTGGACCAGTCCGAGGTGGAACGGATGGTCGCCGAGGCCGAGTCGCACCGAGGCGAGGACACCCGGCTGCGGGAGCTGGCCGAGGCCCGCAACGAGCTGGACTCGGCCGCCTACCAGGTCGAGCGGCTCCTCGGTGAACGTGGCGAGGCGGTAACGCAGCACGATCGGGCCCGAGCCGAGATGCTGATCGGCGATGCCCGTCAGGCCCTGCAGCAACAAGACAGCGGCCTCGACCGGTTCCGTTCGCTGACCGGTGAGCTGCGTCAGCTGGCCCAAGGGCTCAGCCTGGCCGGCCGGCCCAGCCAGGACGGCCCGGCAACAGCGGGCAGTGAGCCGAGTGGGGCTGACGACGATGTGATCGATGCCGAGTTCTCGACGAAGTGATCCACCATGACGCAAGAACACGTGACGAGGGAGAAGCAGGAGGCCGAGGTCGTCGGCACCGCCGCGCCGGACCAGCGGGGGCCGGTGGACAACGCCGTACCCGCTGACGACCAGCGCGAGCCGACTGACAGCGCCGTACCGGCTGACGACCTGGCGCAGGCCTTGGACGAAGCGCGCGCCAGAGTCGCCGAGCTGGAGGATCGATGGCGTCGCTCGGTGGCCGAACTGGACAACTTCCGCAAACGAACCGCCCGGGAGGCCGAGAACCTTCGCACCGACGAACGGGCGGGAGTTCTGCGCCGTTGGCTGACCGTGGTGGACAGCCTGGAGCTCGCGCTGGCGCATGCCGGCGCGAGCCCGGATCCGGTCGTCGAGGGTGTCCGGGCGGTCTGGGAGCAAGCGCTCGCACTCATGGCGGAGTACGGCTATCGCCGGTACGACGACCTCGGTCAGCCGTTCGACCCGGCACTGCACGAAGCGGTCGGTACCGCCACGGATTCGTCCGTGCGACCGGGCACGGTCGTCCACGTCGTCCGGGCCCGGTACGGCGACGCCGGCCGGCTGTTGCGGCCGGCGGGAGTCATAGTCGCGACGGGAGAGAGCTGACATGGCGGCCGAGGACTTCTACTCGATTCTCGGGGTCTCGCGGGACGCCGGCAGCGACGAGATCCAGCGCGCCTACCGCAAGCTGGCCCGCAAGTTCCACCCCGATGTGAACAAGGACCCGGGCGCCGAGGAGCGGTTCAAGCAGATCTCGGAGGCGTACGACGTACTGTCGGATCCGCAGTCCCGTAAGCGGTACGACGCGTTCGGCGCCGACTTCCGGTCGGTCCCACCGGACGTCGACCCGGATCAGTGGGCGCGGTCGGGCGCGGCTGCCGGCGCGGGTGGCCGACCGCCCGGCGGCTGGGGCAGCCAGGCGGGTTGGCAGCAAGGCGGCTGGGACGGCGGCTTTCCTGGCGGCGGGGGATTCGGCAGCGGCGGTTTCGGGACCGGCGGCTTCGAGGGTGTTGACCTCGACGATCTGCTGGGTGGGATGTTCCAGGGCCGCCACGGCCGTGGTCGGGTCCCGGTCCCGGGTTCCGACCAAGAGGTCGAGGTCGAGATCTCGGTGGAGGAGGCGTACCGGGGTGGTACCCGGACGTTGACTCTGCAAGGACCCACCGGGACACGGACTCTGGACGTGAAGATTCCGGCCGGGGTGGTCACCGGGCAACGGGTCCGGCTGGCCGGTCAGGGCGGTCAGGGCAGTGGCGGCGCAGCTTCTGGCGACCTGTACATGGTGGTGCGGATCGCCGGCCACGGTCGCTACCGGGTCGACGGGCGTGACGTGTCGTTCGACCTGCCGCTGGCTGCCTGGGAAGGCGCACTAGGGGCGACGGTCACGGTCCAGACGCCGGCCGGTGAGACGACCGTCAAAGTGCCGAGAGGTACGTCGACCGGGCGACGGTTGCGCTTGCGGGGCCGTGGTCTGCCGAATCCGCGCGGAAACCCGGGTGACCTGTATGCGGAGGTGAAGCTGATGGTGCCGTCCGTCCTCACTCCGGATGAGGAGCGGTTGTTCGAGGAGCTGGCCGGTACGTCGAAGTTCGATCCGAGGAGGCAGCGATGACCTATGCCCTGGTGAGGACGGCCCGGCTGGACCTGGACGAGTTCTCCCGGCGGGCCGGGCTGCATCCGGACCTGGTTCGGCGCTTCGTCGCGCTGGGTCTGCTCGATCCGGTCACCGACAGCAGGGGAGCACTGTGGTTCCCGCCTGCCGAGCTGGCCGCGGTGGCCCGGATCCAGCGGTTGAGGGCCGGATTCGGGCTGAACTATGCCGCGGTCGGCTTGGTGATCGATCTGCTGGACCGGATCGCCGTGCTGGAGGCAGAGCGTCGGCGGGCTGGTTTGAGAGTGTGGAGAGGAGTTTGACCAATGGATGTGAATCGGCTGACGCAGAAGTCGCAGGAGGCTCTTCAACACGCCCAGGCGAGGGCGCTCGGTCTGGGCCACAGTCAGGTCGACGGTGAACATCTCCTGCTCGCATTGCTGGATCAGCAAGACGGCCTGGTTCCGCGGTTGCTCGAGCGGACCGGCATTGCTCCGAGCGAGCTCCAGTATCAGGTGCAGCGCGAGCTGGAACGACGACCGAAAGTCAGCGGCCCGGGGGTGGAACCGGGGCAGGTGGCGGTCACGCAACGGTTGTCGCGGCTGCTGGATGCTGCAGATCGGGAGGCCAGGCGGCTCAAGGACGAGTATGTGTCGGTCGAGCATCTGCTGCTGGCCTTGCTCGACGAGGGGCGCCAGAGCACGGCCGGCCGGTTGCTGGCCGAACACGGCGTCACCCGGGACGCCTTCCTGCAAGCGCTGACGACGATCCGCGGGAACCAGCGAGTCACCTCCGCGACCCCGGAGGGCTCGTACGAGGCGCTGACGAAGTACGGCCGGGACCTGGTCGCGGATGCCACCGCCGGCCGGCTGGACCCGGTGATCGGTCGGGACGGCGAGATCCGCAGGGTGGTACAGATTCTGTCCCGCAAGACCAAGAACAACCCGGTACTGATCGGCGACCCGGGCGTCGGCAAGACGGCCATCGTCGAAGGCCTGGCACAGCGGATCGCGAACGGCGACGTACCGGAGGGCCTGCGCGACCGGACCGTGTTCGCACTCGACATGGCGTCGCTGGTGGCGGGAGCGAAGTACCGCGGTGAGTTCGAGGAGCGGTTCAAGGCGGTGCTCAACGAGGTGAAGGCCGCCGAAGGCCGGGTGCTGCTGTTCGTCGACGAACTGCACACCGTGGTCGGAGCCGGGGCCACCGAGGGCGCCATGGACGCGGGCAACATGCTGAAGCCCATGCTGGCCCGCGGTGAGCTGCACATGATCGGCGCGACCACCCTGGACGAATACCGCCAGCATGTCGAGAAGGACGCCGCGCTCGAACGCCGCTTCCAGCCCGTCATCGTGGACGAACCGACCGTCGAGGACGCAGTGTCGATCCTGCGCGGTCTGCGCGAACGCCTCGAGGTGTTCCACGGTGTCAAGATCCAGGACGCCGCACTGGTGGCCGCCGTCGTGTTGAGTCACCGCTACATCTCCGACCGGTTCCTGCCGGACAAGGCGATCGACCTGGTTGACGAGGCGTGCGCGATGCTGCGAACCGAGATCGATTCGATGCCCGCGGAGCTCGACCAGCTGACCCGCACCGTGCGGCGCCTGGAGATCGAAGAAGCGGCGCTGGCCAAGGAGGACGACGCCGCCAGCCGCAACCGGTTGACCGAACTGCGCAAGGAGCTCGGCGATCTGCGCGCCGAGGCAGACGCCATGCGGGCCCAGTGGGAGGCCGAGCGGCAGGCGCTGCGCAAGGTCCAGTCGCTGCGGGAGGAGATGGAGCGGGTCCGGCAGGAGGCCGAGCAGGCCGAACGCGATTACGACCTCAACAGGGCGGCCGAGCTGCGGCACGGCCGGCTGCCAGACCTCGAGCGGCAGTTGCGCGGCGAGGAGGAACGGCTGGCCGGCAAGCAGGGCGGTCGCCGGCTGCTGCGTGAGGTGGTCACCGACGAGGAGATCGCCGCAATCGTGTCGCGCTGGACCGGCATCCCGGTCAGCCGGTTGCAGGAAGGCGAACGCGACAAACTGCTGCGGCTGGACGAAGTGCTGCACGAACGCCTGGTCGGCCAGGACGAAGCGGTCCAGCTGGTCGCCGACGCGATCATCCGGGCCAGGTCCGGGATCAAGGATCCGCGTCGTCCGATCGGTTCGTTCATCTTCCTCGGCCCGACCGGTGTCGGTAAGACCGAACTCGCCAAGACGCTGGCCGCCGCACTGTTCGACACCGAGGACAACATCGTCCGGATCGACATGAGCGAGTACCAGGAACGGCACACCGTCAGCCGGCTGGTCGGGGCGCCGCCGGGGTACGTCGGGTACGAGGAAGGCGGTCAGCTGACCGAGGCGGTCCGTCGCAAGCCGTACTCCGTGGTGCTGTTCGACGAGATCGAGAAGGCACACGCCGACGTGTTCAACACCTTGCTGCAGGTGCTCGACGACGGGCGGCTGACCGATGCCCAGGGCCGCACGGTGGACTTCCGCAACACGGTGGTCATCATGACCTCGAACCTCGGCTCGGCGTACCTGCTCGACGGCGTGACCGCCGACGGGCAGGTCAAGGACGATGCTCGCGACGCCGTGATGGACGAACTGCGCCGGTCCTTCCGGCCGGAGTTCCTCAACCGGGTCGACGAGATCGTGCTGTTCAAGCCCCTCACGCTGGCCGAGATCGAGACCATCGTCGACCATCTGCTCGACGAACTCCGGACCCGGCTGGCCGAGCGGCAGATGACCCTGGCGGTCGAACCGGAAGCGGCCCGGCACATCGCCGCCCAGGGCTTCGATCCCGTGTACGGCGCCCGGCCGCTGCGGCGGTTCATCGCCCGCGAGGTGGAAACCCGCATCGGCCGTGCGCTGCTCGGCGGCAATGTCCTCGATGGCGCCACCATCCAGGTCGGACTGCGAGACGGCGAGATCGTCGTCAGCCATCACAAGCCGGGCCAGGAAACCAAGCACGCAGCATGATCATCGACCTCACCGCCACCACCTCGAGCCAGATCAGCACGGCGCTGCTGGATGCGCGGCGCCGTGCCGGCAGCCCGGCGATGGGCATGATCGGCACGCTCGTGGTGGTGGCCGACGAGGCGTCGCAGCACGACGCCTTGAAGGCGGCGACCGACGCCGGCCGGGAGCATCCTTCCCGGATCCTGATGACGATCCTGCGGCCGGGCCGCGGACGGGCGGTGCTGGACGCCGAAGTACGGGTCGGGGAAGGGGCTCCCGGCGAGGCGGTCTTGTTGCGGCTGCACGGTGAGCTGTCGAAGTACCCGCAGTCGGTGGTCACGCCGTTGTTGCTGCCGGACTCCCCGGTCATCGTGTGGTGGCCGGGCGGCGGCCCGGCCGTGCCCAACCAGGACGCCCTGGGCTCACTTGGTCAGCGCCGGATCACCGATGCCGGCGCCACCCGCCATGGAATCGCGGACCTGCTGGCCCGGGCCGAGGGCTACGCGCCCGGCGACACCGACCTCGCTTGGACCAGGATCACCAGCTGGCGGGGCCTCGTAGCGGCCGCCCTCGACCAGTACCCGGTCGACATCGCGGCCGCAGAAGTGGTGGCGCCCAACGGCAACGCCAGTGCGGCTCTCTTGGGCGCCTGGCTGCAAGGCCGCCTGCAGATCCCGGTCGAACGCAACACCTCTCGCGGGCCGGGCATCACCGCAGTCCGTCTGCACACCAGCGGTGGAACCATCGCCCTCAGCCGCCCCGACGGGATAACAGCGACCCTCAGCATCCCGGGACAGCCCGACGGGCACGTGGCACTGAAACGCCGCAGGACAGCCGAACTGCTGAACGAGGAACTGCGCCGCCTCGATGCCGACGACGTCTACGCCGAGGCACTGAACTGCCTGGTCCTGCACTCCAGGTCCGACCCGGCACAACGAGATCGGGACCTCGCACCATCGCAGGTGGTACAGACCACCTGACCGCCCCGAGAAAGACAGGCCCGTGCAGACAAGCCCGAAGCGAACGAGCGTTGGAGGCAAGTACATGGAAGTGTGGCCTGGTCGTGGTTATCCGCTCGGAGCGACGTACGACGGTTTCGGTACGAACTTCGCGTTGTTCTCGGAGGTTGCCGACCGCGTAGACCTGGCGTTGATCGGTGATGACGGGGCGGAGCAGCTGGCTCAGCTGACCGAGGTGGACGGGTTCGTGTGGCACGCGTACCTGCCAGGAGTGCAGCCGGGCCAGCGCTACGGGTTCCGGGTGCACGGCCCGTACGATCCGGCGTACGGGCACCGGTGCAATCCGTCGAAGTTGCTGCTCGATCCGTACGCGAAGGCGATCGACGGGCAGGTCGACGGGGATGAGTCATTGTTCAGTTACCGGTTCGGCAATCCGGATGACCTGAACACGATGGACAACCGGGAGCACACGATGCTCTCGGTCGTCACCAACCCGTTCTTCGACTGGGGCAACGACCGCCCGCCGGGCCACGCGTACCACGAGACGGTGATCTACGAGGCCCACGTGAAGGGCCTGACGATCGCGCATCCCGGTTTGCCGAAGGAGATCCGCGGCACCTACGCGGCGATCGGTCACCCGGTGATCCTCGACCACCTCAACCGCCTCGGGGTAACCGCGATCGAGTTGATGCCCGTGCATCAGTTCGCCCAGGACGGGCACCTGAGCGAACGCGGACTGTCGAACTACTGGGGTTACAACACGATCGGCTTCTTCGCCCCGCACAACGCCGACGCCTCGACCGGCAGTCGAGGGCAGCAGGTCGCGGAGTTCAAGACGATGGTCCAGCGGCTGCACGAAGCCGGTATCGAGGTGATTCTCGACGTGGTCTACAACCACACCGCCGAGGGCAACGAGATGGGCCCGACATTGTCGTTCAAGGGCATCGACAACGCGGCGTACTACCGGCGGGTGGACTCCGACAAGTCGCACTACTACGACACGACCGGGACTGGTAACAGCCTGTTGATGCGGCACCCGCACGTGCTGCAGCTGATCATGGACTCGCTGCGCTACTGGGTCACCGAGATGCACGTGGACGGTTTCCGGTTCGACCTGGCCGCGACGCTCGCGCGTCAGTTCCATGAAGTGGACCGGCTGTCGGCGTTCTTCGACCTGGTCCAGCAGGACCCGGTGGTGAGCCAGGTCAAGCTGATCGCCGAGCCGTGGGATGTGGGGGACGGCGGCTACCAGGTGGGCAACTTCCCGCCGCTGTGGACGGAGTGGAACGGCAAGTACCGCGACACCGTCCGCGACTTCTGGCGCGGTCAGCCAGCCACCCTTGGCGAGTTCGCCACCCGCTTCAGCGGCTCGGCCGACCTGTACCAAGACGATGGCCGGCTGCCCATCGCCAGCATCAACTTCGTCACCGCGCACGACGGCTTCACCCTGCGCGACCTGGTCTCGTACAACGACAAGCACAACGAGGCCAACGGCGAGGGTGGCCAGGACGGCGAGAGCCACAACCGGTCCTGGAACTGCGGCGCTGAGGGCGAGACCGACGACGAGGCCGTGCTCGCGCTGCGGTCCCGCCAGCAGCGCAACTTCCTGACCACGCTACTGGTCTCGCAGGGCGTGCCGATGCTCGCGCATGGCGATGAGCTGGGACGGACCCAGCGCGGCAACAACAACGTCTACTGCCAGGACAACGAGCTGTCCTGGGTGGACTGGGAGCTCAGCGACGACGCGTCGGACTTGCTGGAGTACACCCGTCGACTGGTCGAGCTGCGGCGCGATCACCCGGTGCTGCGCCGCCGCCGGTTCTTCCACGGCGACACCGACGTCGACGGTCTGCGCGACCTCGTCTGGTTCACCCCCAAGGGCACCGAGATGCACGACGGCGACTGGAGCCGCGAGGACGCACGAGCAATCGCGATCTTCCTCAACGGCGACGCCATCTCCGAACCGGACCGGCGAGGTCAGCCCGTCATCGACGACTCGTTCCTGATCCTGCTGAACAGCCACCACGAACCGCAGGACTTCATTCTCCCGCCCGAGGAATACGGCCGGCGATGGACCGTGGCCGTCGACACCGCCTCGCCAACGCACCTCGGGACCCATCAGAAGTACCCAGCCGCAGGCACGGTCGCCGTCGAGGGCCGCGCTGTCGTAGTACTCATCCGTCCCCGGAAGGCCGCGCGGTGACCAGTGGCTGCTCAAACACGAGACAAGGAGAGGAGTAGACCAAGATGCCAAGCCAGCCTCGCGTCACTACCTGCCCTGGCTGTGGCCGGCGCAATCGCGTCCCGGCGGCCGCAACGGGCATGCCGCGCTGCGGCGAGTGCAGGGCCGCACTGCCGTGGATCGTCGACGCCGGCGACGACGACTTCGCCGAAGTGGTCGAGCGGGCAAGTTCGCCGGTCCTGGTTGACATCTGGGCGCCCTGGTGCGGACCGTGCCGGATGGTCAGCCCGGTGCTCGAACAACTGGCGACCGAGAAGGCCGGTGAGCTGAAACTGGTGAAGATCAACGCCGACACCGCCCCCGCGCTCTCGAGACGCTTCGATGTGCAGGCGATCCCCACGTTGATCGTCTTCAGTCGTGGCCAAGTGATCACCCGGCAGGCCGGAGCCGCTCCGGCCCAGGTACTGCGGCCGTGGCTCAACGACGCCCTGGCCAAGGCAGACGCTGATGCCCCCTGACCACAAGTCCGTTCCGACACCGCCGTGGCCCCGAACCCACCGGTCAGGCAGCGGTGCCGACCAGGTCTTGGTCGGTCCTCGCGTGGTCCGGTGACAGCTCCGTTGTTTCGAGCTCGGGGATCACGCGGGTCGGCAGCTCGCCGGTCGACGGGCTGGTCAGGTCGACGAGGGTCGGCAGCGGGACCGTGGGGGCCACGGCAGTGGCCGGGGGCGCGATGACGCGTTGACGCGATCGATGTGGCCGCTGGAGTCGGTCGGCGATCTGGTCCGCCAGGATGCAGATGGCCGCGGTCAAGGCCAGGGCGACCAGGCTGAAGCAGACGCCGATGACCGCGACACCATGCGATGAACGCCCGCTTCGCACCACCTCGCCGGTCACCAGAACCATGACGGTATTGGCCACCGTGAAGGACACGATCAAGGCGCCGAAAGACGCGGCAGCCGGCAGTGAGTGGACGTGCTGCGAGCTCGCTGCCAAGGCCGCGGCGATCGCCGTCACCACGACCGTATAGAGGGTCGGCGGCCACCAGCCCCGGTAGAACAGCGCCCAGGCGACATCCAGAGCGACCGCTACCGTGACCAGCGGATACACCAAGAGCATCGCGAACACCCGGCGCGCCGCCTTATCCCTCACAGCTTTCTTCCCCCTCTCAACTCGTGGTGTGCCCGCACTACTGGTCCCGCGCCGACGTCAGCAGTTGCCCCGTGGGAGCTGTGACGATTAGCACTCAGGACCGGAGAGTGCCAGCCAATGAATGATTTACCGTTTCCGATCGCCCGGCGTCAAGCCACCTCGACGCAGCCGGCCGGGCGGCTTCAGCGTGACTTGTCGGGCCTCTCGGGGTACCAGCAGGCAGTAGCGCCGTCTGCGACCAGTTGGGACGAGGTGATACAAGATGGCCGATGAAGGACGCCACGAGGCGCCTTTGCTGAACGTCCTCGGTTCACTGCATTCACTGCTGTTGAGCGGACCGGGAGTGGAAGACCTACTCGCGGAACAGGCACGAGTTGCCGCGAAGGTGGTCGAACCGCCTTCGTCGTGCGGGGTCACTACCCGCTACGACGGACAGCCACGAACCCTCGTAGCCAGTGATCCGCGGGCTGCGTTGATCGATGAGCGGCAGTATGCCCTGGGCGAAGGACCTTGCCTGGAATCCCTGGAGAAGGGCGTCGCCGTCAGCGTCACCGACCAATCGCGGGAGACCCGGTGGGGCCGCTACGGCGACGCGGCGCTGGAACTGGGGGTGAAGTCGTCGCTCAGCCTCCCGCTGACCGTCGATGCCCAGACCATCGCTGCCATGAACCTGTACGGCTACGACCGGCCCGGACAGTTCACCGAGGCGGACCGGGAGCGGGCAGCCGCGTTCGCCGACCAGGCAGCCACCACCTTGGCGTTCGCGGTGCGGGCCGTCCGACAATCCCAGCTGAGCGAGCAACTGGAACACGCGCTGACCTCCAGATCGATCATCGACCAGGCGCTCGGACTCCTGATGGGCCAGCAAAAATGCGACGCCAAGACCGCCTTCGAGCTATTACGGCGGCACTCGCAGAACAACAACCGCAAGTTGCGAGACGTTGCTGCCGACCTCATCGCCAGGCACACAGGGCAACCACCCGTCGACAGCCGCACCTTCGAATCTGGACACGCGGACGGTTCACTCAGCAACGGAAGCGCCCCGACGTGAACCTGAACCGCTGAACCGTGGGCTGCTTTGTGGTTTGGTATTCCTGTCTTCGAGTAGCCGGGAGATTTAGCCAGATCGCGGTTGGGGTACTGGCTGCTCAGTCGGCCGGTGGCCTCGACCCCCTCCGGCGTCACTGGCCGGCGGAAGGAAGACGATCGGTGTCGATCCGGGCCGTGAGCGGTGGGAGCTGACACAGTTGGCCGGTTACAAGGGAGTTACGGTGACCGACAAGACGGCCTTGCTGGCAAAATTGGCGCGTCTGGCCGCGACCAACGCCGGCCAGCGGCACCTGGCTGATCGGTTGTGTGAAGCGGGCCGGTTGATCCTGGGTGCCGACGGCGCGTGGATCACCCTCCAGGACGGTTCCAGCCAGCGCCTGCCGCTGAGCCTCAGTGACCAGACCGCCACCGCCTTGGAGAACCTCCAGGACCTCACCGGGCAGGGACCGTGCCTGACGGCGTACCGGCAACAGTGCCACGCGGCCACGTCGGTGCGGGACCAGCCCGATCCCAGGTGGCCGGAGTTCAGCAGAGCTGCCTGGCACGAGCTCGGCGCCGTCACTGTCCATGCTTACCCGATGCGGCCCGACAGTGATGTGCTCGGCGTGATGGCTGTGTACTACACCCATGCCGACGGACCGGCCGAATCCGACGAGTCGGCCCAGTTTCTGGCCGATGCCATCGGGCGGCCCTGCTCCGAGACCCGATCCCGCAAGGCGGCTCCGGCCGCGACGACGGGATGTGGTCGGCCCGGGCCGAAGTCCACCAGGCCACCGGCATGGTGGTCGCCCAGTTGCACATGCCGGCCAATGACGCGCTGGCCATCCTGCGGGCGCACGCCTACGACACCACGCTGGCCGAGATCGCACACCAGGTCGTCATCCGCCAGCTCGATTTCCGAGGAGACTCATGACCAGCCATGCCACCCCCCAGGCGCCCCTGCCGGACAGGGCGGTGCGTGAACTGGCCGCCGCAACCGCCACCCTGGTGACCGATCACGACATCCTCGGCACCATCACCAACCTCCTCAGCGGATGCGCTGACTGCGTCGGTGCAGCTTCGGCCGGCATCATCTTGGCCACGCCTGACAGCGGCCGGCCGGAGTTTCTCGCCGCCACCGACCACCGTGCGCAGCACCTCGAGGTGTACCAGGTCCAGACCGACGAAGGCCCGGGCATCGACTGCACCAGCACCGGCCAGACCGTCACCGTCTCCGGACTGGCGCATATCGCCGCCCGCTGGCCAACGGTGTCCGACGCGTTCCGCGCCGCCGGGTTCGACGCGGTCTATGCCGCCCCGATGAACTGGCAGCGCCGCACGCTCGGCGCGGTCAACCTCTTCTTCGACGCCGACCACCACCCGGCCAGCGACACGGCCGTGCTCGCGCAGGCCTTCGCCGACATGGCCAGCCTGGTCATCATCCAGCCTGCGGACCTGCCGCCGACCCACGTCACCGCCCAGACCCGGGCCGCCCTGGACGAACGCACCATTATCGAGCGCGCCAAAGGAGTGATTGCCTATAGCGACAACCTCCCCATGGACGCCGCCTTCGACCGCCTGATCGCCCTCGCCCAGCAACGAAACCAGTCCCTGACCACCACCGCAGCCGCCCTCATCGACAAGGCCGCCGAAGGCCCGATCCACCAATGAGCTAACCGGAGCCGACCACCGAGACTGGCATCCGAAGTCGCTGGAGTCAGCGCTTGGGTGTGGCGAGTTGTTCGGCGGCGTGGACGACGGCGCCGGCTACTCGCCGCTGTAGAAGCTGACCAGCGTCGAGGTGGAATCGGTGTCGGTGATCAGCATCGCCGCCGGTTCGGACTCCTCGGCGATGGACACCGTGGCCGGCTTGGAGATCAGGTGGCGCAGTACTACGGGGAAGCGCGTGGTGATCCCTCCGACAGCGATCACCACCGTGTCGTCTCGCCGGTCGTAGGTGGCATACCTGAACGGGAGCCGCTCGACCTCGAGTTGATCGCCAAGGGATGCGTCGAGCACCTCGATGGTGATGTAGTCGCCGTCGTGCCGCTTGGTCAGTTGGTCCAGCGCGGACTCCCACTGTTCGCGG
Source organism: Kribbella sp. NPDC006257 (assembly GCF_040613535.1). Taxonomy (NCBI): domain Bacteria; kingdom Bacillati; phylum Actinomycetota; class Actinomycetes; order Propionibacteriales; family Kribbellaceae; genus Kribbella; species Kribbella sp. NPDC006257. Next base: position 74,402 of record NZ_JBEXSJ010000030.1, on the reverse strand, counting down.
TCGAGCTTGTTGCTTGCCTCAACCATTTCTGTTCGTCCCTCTCGTTGTTGCTGTGTGACGGCTGTCAGGCAGCGTCGCTCAGCCGGCCGTCGTCGGCGGCAACCCGCGACAGCCCTCGACTGTGCTCAGCGGCAGCCGTTGATGTACTGGCGTGCGCTGACGGGGTGGCAGCGGTGCGGTGGCGCATCGCCAACAGGTGAAGCGCCACCGACTCGTCTTGGGGTGCACAGCGCACCTCGAAGCGGGTCGGCACGATTCGCTGGGCCACCAGATCAGGGCGGGATTTGGACAGTCCACGGAAGAATCCGCGTAGCGCGCCGACCAGTGCGCCGTACAGCAGTCCCCACATCACCACCACCAGGCCATTGGCGTTGGTCTGGGTGAACGAGGCGACCAGCATCGCCATCAAGAAGCCCAGCGCTGCTCCCTGACCGGCATCCACACCGGTGCAGCGGGCGATGGTTCCAGCCCTGGCCGGGCTGCTGTCTGTCAGCCGAAGTTCGGCGCCCACGATGCTGAGCCCCTCGCGCAGGCCGCAGGCCCACAGGTAGTCAACTGTCGACTGAGCTTCGCCTTGGGTTTCGACTGACGCGATCACGCTGCTGGGAACCATCGCGGAACGGTTGGACGGCATTGCTGTCTCCACAAGCAAGTAGCGGACATCCTCGCCGGCTCGCTGCCCAACCGCACGTTCGAGACCACTGTAAAAGACCCGTTGCGAAGCACTCAACAGCCCGGCAAAATATGTCAACTGAAGGACGACGAACGGGAATGTCAACGGACCGATGACTGTTGTAGAGGATAGAAGCAATGACGACAAGTCGAAGCGCTGGAGGTGAAGACGATGATGATCCGTACCGACCCGTTCCAGGTCCTGGACCGGCTGACCCAGCAGCTCAACGGCAGGGGCACCTGGTCGGGCCCTTCGGTGATCCCGATGGATGCCTATCGGTCGGGCGAGGAGTTCGTGGTCGCCTTCGATCTGCCGGGGGTTGAGCCCGAGGCGATCGAGGTGAACGTCGACCGCAACGTGCTGACCGTGAAGGCCGAGCGGCGCCCGATCGTGAGCGGTGACGACGTCCAGACGCAGATCTCGGAGCGCCCGCTGGGTGTGTTCTCCCGGCAGGTGTTCCTGGGCGAGAACCTGGACACCGACGCGGTCGAGGCCAGCTACGAGGCCGGTGTGCTGAAGCTGCGGATCCCGGTCGCGCAGCAGCACAAGGCGCGCAAGATCGAGATCAGCAGCACCGGTCAGAAGCAGCTGAGTTCCTGATCCCCGGCCCGGCTCGCCGCTCGGACAAGCCGGCGGGCCGGACCGGCCGATGACCCCGTTGACGCCGTCCGGTGCATGGCCAACGCCTCCGATCGAGGCAGCAGTCGACGATCAGGCCGGTACACACCGACGGCGTCAACGGGCCTGCATCTACGAAGGAGTTGCCATGACAAGTCACCAGTTTCCGCGGGCGCTCCAGGAGCTGGAGCAGGAGTTCGCCAACCTGGCACCGGACATTCCCGACGGTGCGCACAAGCAGGCGCTGGCGGTCCTGCACGGCATCGTGATGGAGCTCTGGCGAAGCCTGCAACGTGATCGGCTTCCCGCCCGGGAGACGGCGCTGCAGGACATCGTGGACCTGTGGCGTACGGCGCCGTCGATGGAGGCGCCCGCAGTCAACGAACCGCTGCCGGTGGGGACCGAGGCGCCGGACTTCGAGCTGCCCGACGCATCCGGAAACCTCGTCCGGTTGAGCGAATTGCAGGGCCGCCCGGTGGTACTGGCCTTCTACCCGCTGGACTGGAGTCCGGGCTGCAGCCAGCAGCTTGACCTGTACCAGCAGGAGATCGAGGAGTTCCGCAGCCGCGACGTGCAACTGCTGGCCATCTCGGTGGACAGCATCTACAGCCACGACGCCTGGGCCAAGGTCCGTGGGTTGTCGTTCCCGCTGCTGTCGGACTTCCAGCCCAAGGGCGAGGTGGCCCGCCGCTACCAGGTCTGGCGTGACGCCGACGGGTTCAGCGAACGAGCTCTGTACGTGATCGACGCCGAGGGCCGGATCCGGTTCAGCCACGTGTCGCCGTACCTGCATCATCTTCCCGACATCTACGAACTGCTGCCGGAACTCGACGCCGTGAGCCAACGCACGCCGGCAGCCGCGAACGTCTGAACAGGAGGGCACCGATGCTTGGATACTCCCACCCCGCTGCGCAGTTCACTTCGCCCAGCTGGGCGCCGGCGAGCGGACCGGTGGTCGTCTACGGCCGTCGCTGGTGCGGCCTGAGCCAGTCCGTACGCCGCTATCTCGACCGCGCGGGCATCCCGTACCGCTACGTCGACCTGGACCTGAACCCGCACGACGAGACCCGTCTCGCCTGGGTCACCGGCGGACGCGTCCACAGCCCGATCGTCTCCATCGGCGGCCAGATGCTCGTGCAGCCCACCATCGGCGAACTGGAGCGGGCACTGCGGAGCCCCAACCGGCAGATGACCACCCTGATCTAACCTCGTCGTTTGCGCCCGGTTCCGGGAAACGAGCCGGGCGCACGACTGTGCGATGGCAGGCCTCAAGGGTCGAGGGTGGCGGGGGGTAAGCACTCTTGGTGGCCAGATTAGCTGCCGGTGTGGTTAGGTCTCAGCCGCAAAACGGCCGCCCCGTATCTGATGGTGCTGGCCAAGCCAGGCTCGTGAACCGTCACTCTCACGCCTGGCAATGCGGTTCCGGGGCATCGTCAGGGCACGAGCGATCGTCTCGGGCATCATCGGACCTCTCCAAGTCAGCTTCCAGCTGTTCTCCGCCCCCGACAGCTCGAAGTCCGTCAGGTTCGCACAATGGCCATCGTTCCAGGCCGCGTCGTGAGCAAAGAAGAACTGCCCGAGTTCCCAGCTGTCATCCGAAGCCCGGCCGCTGCAGCGAGCAAGGAGGCTTGCGAACAGTTGCTTTGTGTCCTGACTCATCGGAGCCGCATCTTCAAGTGCCCTGCTCTCGCCAGGGCTGAGGGGACGTTGCACGGGATCGTGATGTTCGCGAAGCCAGCCACGCTCGGATGCAATTCGCAGCCGGGCACCGGTAGGAAGATGCACGCAGTCATTGTTCCCGCGGCGAGTTCGTGGTAGCAGCCGGAGCCCAGGGAGGCCCTGACAGTCGACGCCATGTACCGGCAAGAGAGAGGCTGCCAGGTTGTCTGGTGCGTCCGCGTTGGCCACTACGAACTCGTCATAGCGCGGACTGGCGTTCCAGGTGTAGAACATGGCGCGAGAGATATTCCAGGCGCCAGGCTGGAATGTGAAATGCAGAAGCAGTGCCCGTAACTCGAGCTGTTCTGGACTACAGGTATCCAGGCCGTGATCGCCGGATCGGCTTACGCCGCGTCGGGCCTCGTCGGTGCTCTCGCCGGTGAACCGAGCACGGGTCACGGCGAGACGATGGTGGTGCGTCATTGGAGCAGTCCTCTCCCGACCTGCCCGGCCAGGCGAGATACACACGGAGGCTGCTAGCAGCAGTCGACGAGGCTCGGACAGGGCGCCCTGCACCCGGGGTCCGGCTGAGGCGTGCTCGCCGGGAACGACGCCAAGGGACCGGCGAGCGTCCGAGGCCCGCTGGCGCACCACGATAGAGGATGCACCTCTCAGATCGGTGTACACCGGATCCTGTCGGTGGGTCGTACGCCCCGTCCTGAGTGCTTGCCCGCAGCGCCTGGCCAACGTGAGAACGCGGCCAAGTGACGAGGCATCACCGTTCAAGCGGACGGTGTGAGTCAGGTGATCGAGGCACTGGTCTGTCACAGCTGGGCTTCTGCCAGCGGTTGTTCCGTCTTATCGCGATCGGCCGAGCAACCCGCTCGTGATCTTGCGGAGCCGGCCGCCCGGTTCCGGTCCTTGTGGTGTTGTCCGGAATTCTTCGTAGTGCTGTTTGGTGACGCAGCGGATGACCGCGTGCATGAACTTCTCGCGGTCGGGCACCTGCACGGCCCATCGTTCGTCCGTGCGCGTGTTCCACAGAACCCCCCTCGGGTGGCCGCCCATCACCAGGTAGAGGGCCAGTTGGAGGAACATGGCGCGGTCGAGCTCGGAGACGAACTTCAGTTCGAAGACCTGATCATTGTGTATGGCATCGGCGACTCCTACGAACGTGATCGGCGTGGCCGTGGAGGGTGTAGCGGCCATTCCTGACAGGCCCAGCGTCGCCTGTGCCGTGCAGTCGCGTGGAAGCTGCGTGGCTAGCCGCCTAATCAGCGCGTTCCGAACTTCGACGCTGACTTTTCGGGTGACTTGTTCTGCGTAGCGCATCTGGTCTGTGTCGACGGCCGTCAGCAGCAGTGCATCGTGCCAGGGGTCGTCGTTGAGCCTGACCTGCAGCTGCTTCGCGATCGGTTTCGTGTTCAGCATCACTTCTCGGGCAGGGTCATACTTGTCGAAGAACACCGCCTCCTGGTAGTGGCCGACCACGGGGGAGAGGTCGATCAGCCCGTCGACACGGTCGATGGTGATCTCCTCGCCCGCGCCGTCGTCGAGGCGTCGCCTGTCGAGCAGGTCGACACACGCCTGGAGGTTCTCCGCGTAGGTGAAGTCGAAACAGTCAGACGCGAGCAACGGTTTGTCATACATGGGCTGTTCATCGGTCAGTAGCTGCGTGAACCGCTGTACCGGGATGAAACCGATGCTGTTGGCTCGCCTATGAGCATGTTCTGATCGCACGAAGACGACTTCGTTCTTTCCTCGGGAGGCCGCGACCAGGAACACGTTGCGCATGACAGTCGTGTCCACGTTCGGGAATCCGCAGCGCAAGTCCCACATGTTCTCGTCGTAGTCGAACACCACGCTCGTCGGGCGTTCCAGTCCTTTGCTGGAATCGAACGTCGTGAACACCGCGGTATTTTCGCCGTAAGTCACCGCGGTGTCGCCGTCGCGGATGGAGGCGTAGACGGTGTCCTTGTTGAAGATCGCACCCTGACTACGTTCGAGATGATTTAGTGCCGCGGCCATCTGGCCGTTTCGTTTACCCAGGCACAGGAGCTCACCCGGACTTTTCTCTCTCATGAGATCGAGCGCCTCGTGGTACGAGACGTACCGGATCGTCTGCATGGGGTTGACGCCCACTACCGGTTTGTTCCATGCCTCGCTCAGGAGCGTGCCGAGTTCTCTACCTGCACGGAAGGACTGAGTGAAGGGCATCAGTTCGGCCTGCCGAGTGATCTCCCTGGTGAACCGCTGAACGTCCAAGGTCGTGTTCGAGTGCACCTTCTGAGCCAGATCGCCTACCAGAACGGTTTGCATCGCCGGGTTCAGCGACTTGATGTTGCGCAGCAACTGCGCGTACTCCTCGTTGATGTCCTGATACTCGTCGACCACCAGAAGATCATATTTGGGAAGTGGCTCCGAGAGGTTGGCGAAGACCGTATTGAATCGCCGGATCGATTCGTCGAGGCCACATTTGATGCCCGCCTCCAGCAGTGCTGGATACACGATCCCGTGATAGTTCTGCACCCTCGCGTTTTAACTCGGCGTTGAGCGTCGGCTTTCAGTAGCTTGCTGTATGTCAGGTACAAAACCTTACGGTCGCGGCCCACCTCGGTACATAGCGACTGAATCGCCGTTGTCTTGCCCGATCCCACCGTCGCATCGACGATGACATCCCGCCCTGAACGTACGGCGTCAATCATTCGCCGCTGTTCGCCACTCAACAGCAAAGGCGAGTCTGCGGCAGCCCGGCCATGATTCCCAGTCTGGCTCGATGTCGGGGTCGGGCCTGTGGCGATGGCGAAGTTGGGGTTGGCTGCGAGTTGTCTTCGCAGCACCGCCTCCGCCTCGGCCCACGACGCCGACCGTAGCTGCGGGGGCAGGAGCACCTGACAACGTGCCTGCAGCGCTCCGGGGGTGCGCTGCAGCGTTCCTGCCAGTGCTTGCAGCGCTATACCGCGCCGGAGCCCATCGAGCAGCGTCGCGGTGTCCTCAGCCGACCATGCCGAGCCCGCACGGCGCGGTGCTGACCTAGCGCCTTTGTTCCAACTGTCAGTGGTCACGTCATAAACGCTATCGACAACCGGCGACAGAATCTGCAGGTTCGCGAGTCCAGCGGCCGGCACCCCGCCTGCGGTCACGTGTGTCTGCTGCCCCGACGATAGAGATCCCGAAGTTCCTCCGTCTTCTGGGGTGCGATGAGAAGGCGCTCGTTGCCAGGCACCAACCCACGCTGGGGAGTCGACCGGCTCCGCGGTGCTGAGAGAGAAGGTTCTCTCCCGGGCTATCCAGGTTGGCCAGGCATCCGATTCATATCGATTGTTCGGCACCTTCGCCGCAGGCAACGACCTACGGGCGTCACCGTCTGTAAGTGCGGTGCCTGGAAGGTCTGGCATCCCCCAAGAGGTGGGATCGATCGACTCGGTAGCAGCGGTTAGAGCAGCGAGAGCTGTTCGTCGTCAGGGAAATCGGAGTGAACTATCTGCTCCGCCGTGACCTTTCCCGTTTCGAGGAGTAGCTGTGCTTCGCTAGCGTTGAGCACGAAGACTCGGAGCTGACCAGGTAGGCGTTGCATTGAAGCAGGACTCGGGCGGACCACTCCGTACAGCTGTGTGCCTAGTTGGATCGCTGTCCCGTAGGCGTGTTCTTTCCTCGGACCGTCCGTGTCGAAGCTCGTGGTCTTGCCCATCTCGTTACGCCACACGTATTCGGCGATCTTGTTGTGAAGCTCATGAGTGCGGGTCTCGGAGAGCTTCTCAATCCACTGTGAGGCGGCATCCCTTTCGACTCGGTCCAGACGCTGCCGATCGCGCTCAGCCGCTTCGGCTGCGGCTCGGCGTTGTTGCTCCACCGCTTCTTGACGCAGCCGGTCCTGCTTGAGCCTCGCGTGAAACCCCCGCCACCATTCTTCATCACGTTGCGCCTGCTCTTGCAGTCGCCGGGCCTGCTCCGCCGTGTGCTCGGCTTCCTGCCCGCGTCGGTCATCCTCGCGCTGCTTCCGCTCAGCCGCCTGCTGCGCTGCCTCGGCCTCTTGCTGACGTTCTTTCCATGCGTCTTGACGTTGGCGCATGAGTTCGTGCCGGCCTCGGCCTCGATGCTTGCTGCGGTGGTCCAGAGTCTGTGGCGCCAGGAGTAGTGAGTGGAGCCAATCTTGATCTGCCGGTATCGGGGGAAGACCTCATGGACGACGACCGAGCCGTCTTGAACGCCCCGCACGAACTCGGTCAATGCCAGGCAAGCCGGTGTTTGCCAGCGGCCTTTCTTGAACTGAAAGCCTGCGGCACCGTCGATGACCATGACTTCGGCTTGTTCGGCGATGCGAATCGCGGGGACTGAGCCGAGCCAGGTAGCAGAGTTCGGTGTGACCCAGCAGACCTCGATCCCGTCTGCTTCGTAGCGTGCAGTGCGGTAGCGGATGTCGTCGTCGGTGATCGGCGAGAGCTGAGCTTCCCAGGCAATCAGGCGAGTCTGATCTGGAGAGGTCGCGAGAACGTCGGCGCGCCAATTGGCGTCCGGCCCAGTGACTTCCAGTTCGGCCAGCCAGCCGGCCGAGCGCGCGGCGTTGGCCAGTGCGAGCTTCAGTTGGTGATGTTCCAGGGACTCGTTGAGCCAGGCGCAATGGGGCGGCCGGCCGGGGTCGTGAGCAAAGTGGCGCATGCCGAGGCTGGACACACGAGCGTGTACTCCGTGGTCGCACTCCGGGCACCGCAGCGCGACGCGCGGCCGTACCTTGTGCACCTGGTCCCAGGTCAGGCCGCAGCCGAGATCAGGCAAGGTCGCGTCGACGCGACCAGCGTCGGCATGGATCGCGGAGAAGGCCATCACCGGCTCCGGTGGTGTGGGGTCATCGGAATTCCTCCATGAGACTGTGCGCGATGACACGATCACATACAGGTGCGACATTCTTGTTGGGCGTTCACGCCGAGGTACTGGATCTCGCGGGCCGGTCCCGCACAGCGGCCCTGCAATGAGGATGACAAGTAACGCGGAGGCCTCAAGAAGAAGCATCAGGTCCCGACGGAGCCTCAGCTGGACATCGGGACCCACATCACTACGCTGCAATCCTATGGTGACACCCGGTGACACGTTCAACAGCCCCGGACCGGATACGGCCGAACTAGCTCAGCTCCACTTAACGTTCCAGCCCGGCGCTACCTCGGCCGAGCAAGAACTCGCCATCGCCTACTGGACACATACCGCCTCAGACCTCGATGGCCGCCTGGCACTTGATTGGCAGCACCGGGTGGACGACCTGCCCGTTCCCCCTGACTGGGAAGTACGGCCCCGGCGCGGCATCGGGCGCTTGATCAGGACGTATTGCACGGCCAGTTCCCGCTGGCGCTGCCCTGACTGCGGCGATGCCATCGAAGCAACAGGCCGATCCGCTGTCGGCACCCACCTGCGCCTTCGGGCTCCGTTGTACCGCCTGCGGCACAACCGTCATCCAGTCGAACTACGACGATCCGAAAACCGCCGAACAGCGCGAGGTCCCGGACCGCCGAACAGACGGCCTGAGCCCAGCCCAGATCGAGGCAGTTAAAGAGCTCACCCAGCCGATCAGCGGCGGCGACCTGGGCCACGTGGAACTGGCAGAAGCCCTGCTGCTCGACGCGCTGACCGGCCGCGCGGACCGCAACGGGATCATCGGGCCGCTGAGCCGCGATCACCAAGCAGTCGCCAGACTCCAGTACTGCCCCATCATGTTGCAGGCTTGGCGATCCCTACTCGAAAGCAACGTCCTCGCCGTCCATGCCTCCAGCCCATCGGCCGCCTTCGGCTGGACCGACGCCGGTGATCCCTTCCCACTGCCGTACGACGCCCACTGGTACATCGCACGTGGGCGAGCTGGCGACGAGCCAGCAGACACCGCCGTGGCTGTGCGCACCGCAGTCCTCGACCTCTTTCAAGCTGAACACTGGGGCGGCGACTGGATCAGCGACGTGTACCACGTTGGCATCGAGCTGCTTGCCGCCGAGGGAACCGAATACTTTCGCCACCTCCTCGCCACCCGCGGCGCCTGCCCAATGCCGACCAGCCAAGGCCAGACATTGCTGCAGGCAGCAATGAACGACGCCGCAGACGACCATAGCCTCGGCCAAATCATCTACCTGGCCTGGAAACCAGTAGCCCAAGCCGTCGACCCGTACCGGTTCGCCAAGCAGACTCCAGCACCCCATGTCACCGACGAAGCCGTGGCTGAATTCGCCAAACGAGCCCCGCGCTACCGGGCCAACCTCTGGACCGTCGAGGCCTACGACCTCGACACGAACCTCCCGCCCGCCGCCACCTACACAGCTCTGTGGCACTACCTTGGGGGAGATCCACGCACCACCTCCGTAGCATGGCTGGCGGACGCAGCCGGCCGTCGGGCCGACCACGACACTCGGCAGTACCTGCAACACATCGCCGAGGAACAACGCCTACAGGACGCCGAGCCTCTCCCTGCCGGAGCCTGGCAAGCCGTCTTGCAGGCACTCGACGCTGCCAGCCGGGCACCCGAGACCGCACCGCTCGACGAGCCTTGGGTCGGCATCGAAGAGATGACGCAACCAGCCAGGCCGCTCGCTGCCGCCACAGCCGACTACCTGCGCGAGATCGACAAGCTCTATCCCGACGACCGGGCACAACACCTCGCCAGCTGCTACAACGGAGCAGGCCTCGCTGCCCACGCGATGCTCTTCCAGGAAGTCGGCTGTCAGAGCGCTGTCGAACACAGCGACTCAGACTTCGCGGCCAACACACTCCAACAGTGGCTCCTCGATGCCTACTCAGCCACCCTCGAGGATCAGCCCACCTGAGCTCTCTGCCGACATCACGCAGCCGTGATCACGAGGCCCACCAGTCGTCGGGCAAGCGACGATCGTGGATCTTGTTCGCCGACGGCAGACCGGTGTAGGTGCGCAGACCGTGGCCCATCTCTGGCAGCTGTGCCGCCGGCAGCAGGCGCTCCAGCGACAACCCGGGAAACTGGTGGTAGTTCAGCGCGCCTGGGTGGTCGGCCAGAGCACGCAGAAAGGTCCGGCGGCCGGGGCGACAAGTCTCCGAAGGCTGGTGCAGGACCGGTCCCCTGCATGTGGAAAGCCTTCTCCAGGGCCGTTCCGGCAATCGTGTCGCACTGCCGGATGGTGACGTACTGCAGGCATCCCGCCACGGCCCTCAGTACCTCGTCGATCCGCAGGCGTGCGGCACGTCTCCAAGATCAGCTCGACTGCCAGCGTCGCACGCAGCGTGATTCGCTCGGGTTTCAGCGACCCGATCGCCCATTCGTGCTCATACCGGTCGCCGCGTCGCGCGGCGAGGCCGTTGTACGCCAACCGCACGACGTCGAGCACTTGGGACATCAAGCAACTGGTTGGCGATGTCGTTCAGCCAGGCAGCTGCCGGGCATTACGGGCACGATGATTCTCCCGACACTTAATCGGGCGTCTCCCACGGTCACCTGGGCGACCTGGACGCCGGCCAGATCCACACCGGCCTCAACCGCCTGGCCGCGCTAATCCGTTCCCAGCTCTGAGCTCAGCCGCCCAGGCGTCGTACGAGGTCACGCGCCGCCGTGAGGGAGGCCGTGTATTTGCCGGGATCCTCCTGAGCGAGGACCTCGAAGACCGCGACGGCCTCGCGCGCTGCGGTGAGCGCGTCTGGGCGCTTGTCCACGGTTTCGAGGCACATGGCGAGTTCAAAGGCTTCCCGGGCGAACAGGTAGCGGTACGCCGGGCTGCCTTGCAGAAGGGTGTGGTAGATGTCGTGTGCCTCCTGGGCAGCGACCAGCGCTTCCGGGTGGCGGCCGGCGGCGCGGCAGGTGGCTCGGAGGGTGCTCAGTGCCCAGGCGAGTTGGGGCTGGTCGTTGAGTTCGCGGTAAAGGTTGATCCCGTCCTGCGCCACGGCGACGGCTTCGTCGTACAGCGGGACGTGGATCAGCAGCCCTGCAAAGGTGACGCTGGTCTGCGCGAGTGATGCGCGGTAGGCCGGATCGCTTTGGCTCAGTGTGCGGTAGATGTCGCGACAGTTCCGTTGCGCGTCGCAGGCCTCGGCCCAGCGGTTCGCGGTCTGGTACCGCGCGGCGAGGTTGCCGTAGGCCCAGCCCACCCGGTATTGGTCGCCCGCCTGCCGGTAGAGCTCGACTGATTCCTTGCCCGCGGCAATGGCTTCCTCATGCCGGCCGGCCGTGGACAGATAGGCGCCCAGATAGACACAGGTTCCGGCCCAAAGCGAACGGTATGCCGGTTCCGTGGCGGTCAGCTGCTGGTAGAGCTCACGAGCTCGCTGTTGTTCGGTAACAGCATCTGCGGGACGGCCTGCGCTGTTCAGGATGGAGGCGAGAATGGCCGTGGCCCAGGCGATCTGCGCGTTGTCATGGGTCGTCTCGTAGGCCGCGACAGCGCGGGTCGCGGACTGAATACCCTCCGAGTCCCTGCCCGCCGACTGCAGGTAGATCCCGAGGAACAAGGCGGAGTGGGCCCAGCGCTGGATGATCGTCGGCCGCCATTTGAGGACCCTGGTGAACAGAGCGAGCGCCTTCTGCTCGCAGTCCACAGACTCCGGGTGCCGACCGGCCTGACGGTGTTCGTTGGCCTGTTCGGACCATTCCTCGGCCTCCCGCATCCAGGCGTCGAGCTCGGCGTCGCCCGGCGGCTTGACCTCGGGTGGGACGCCGCTGGGCGAGAAGAGCTCGGTGATCGCTACGAGCTCCAGCTCGACATCGGGCTTTCCGGCCGGTATGGCTTGGCCGACACCGCCGGCCACCAGAACCCGGCCGTCGGGCCGCAGGACCGCCGTGCCTTCGTAGCGGCCTGCCATCATCCCCGGGGTACCCATCCAGGTTCGGGTATCCGGGTCGAACAGGACCGCGTTGCCGAATCCGCACAGGACACTGGCCTCGTCGGTGCCACCCAGCACGAGGACTCGCCCGTCGTCGAGGCCGATCGCAAGGTGGCGGCTGCGTCCGGCCGGCATCGGTTCAGCATCTTGCCAGAGGCCGGTCGCCGGATCGAACCGCTCGGTCGAGGCAAGGCTGTGCCCGTCGAAGACCGGGCCGTTTACAACGCCGTACGCCGATCCGCCGGTGGTCAGAACTGTGCCGTCGGCCAGCAGCGTCAACTGGTGCGCGAGGCGTGGGGACTGCATCGAGCCGGTGGCAGTCCAGCTGTCGGTCACCGGATCGTAGATCTCGCAGAAGGCCAGACTCGCCCACTCGCTGTCGCTGGTGCCGATGAACCCGCCGGCAACTAGGACCCGGCCGTCAGCCAGCAGCACGGCCTGGTGATTGGAGCGTCGGTCGGTCATTGGTGCGACACGGGCCCAGGTCTCGCTCGCCGGGTCGTAACGCTCGACCGATCTGAGGCTGCGGGTGGTCTTGCTCGGGAGTGGTGACTCGCCCCCCGCGACCAGGACGGTGCCATCGGTCAGCAAGGTCGCGGTGTGGGCGAAGCGTGGGTCGGCGAGCGATGCAGTGCTGCGCCACTTGCCTTCTTCGAACACCTCGACCGAGCCGGTCGCCGGTGGCGGATAGCTGTAGGCACCGGGAATACCGCCGATTGCGAGGACCGCGCCGTTCAGGTCGTCGATGCGGTCGGTCAGCAGGGTCAACGTGTGCAGTCGCCGCCCCTCGGCCAACGACTCGGCCGCGGACCAGGTCAGGGTGTCCGGATTGAACACAGCGGCCGCAGCGACGGTCGTCCACGCGGTGTTGGCCCCACCGACGATCAGAACGCGACCGTCCGCGAGGACTGTGGCTGCCTGCTGCGAGGCGATGCTCTCCGGCGGCAGCTCACCGGCCGGGCTCCAGATTCCTGCACTCATCGCCACGCCTACCGCCACATCAACTCCCAGGACTCAGTGCGATCGAGCTACGAGTCTGCTGACACCGGCGTCGCCGCCGCTACACATGACGGCCGCTACGGCTCGTAAGTGCCTACTCACGGTCCTGAAAGGGCACACCTGCCCTGCCGTCGTTGTGACCCCCCCCAACGCGCCACGAGACTGTGCGCATTGCCGGTGGATCAAAGGACGGTCATGCAGATCAGCACTTCGGATGGCGCGCGCAACGTTGTTGCAGGACGGCTGAGCCAAGCCGATGGCAGACCGGTCGGCGGTCGGCAGATCAGCGCCGCAGCCCGAGGCCTCCGATCCGAGCAACCACTCGGTACGGCGACCACCGACACCGACGGCACCTACCGGATCGAGTACCCGGCCCTGGATTCTCCGTTCGACCTGATGCTCCAGGTGCACGACGGCGACGAGACTGTCCTCGAGACGCTGCAGTACTCGGCCGGGCCGGACGAGGCAGTGGACCTGGTCCTGCCGGCCGTCGGGGGGTCCGAGTACGACGCGGTGCTCGCCAAGGTGCGTCCATTGCTCGATGGTTCGGCGATTTCGGAGCTGCCGGACGACCAGGCGCATGCCGACATCGACTTCCTGGTCAGAAGCAGCCGCGCCGAACCGGGCCAGATCCGGCGGCTGGTGATCGCGACCCGGCACGCCGAGACGACTGGGTTACCCGCCGCCTGGTTCTACGAGTTGCTCCGCCTGGGCCAGCCGGCGGATCTTTCCGAACTCGCCGCACGGCCGGCGTCGAGCCTTCAGCCGGCGTCAGGTTCGGCAACCGAGGCGGTGGCGGCTGAAGGCGACCTTCCTGGACGGCTGCGGGCATGGGCGGTGACGGCGGCCGTCAACCCACCGGACGGGGCACCGCTGACCCCGACCGGGGAGTTGTTCACGCTTGCGGTGCCCGACGCCGCCGAGCGGGAGCAGGTCTACGCGGCCTATCTCGATCACGGCGGCGAGCTCGCTCCGCAGTGGGATGCGCTGGCCGCCGATGAGTCGGTGGCGTCGCACGTCGATCGCCTGCGGCTTGTTCTGCAGCTGGGGCGGCTGACCGGCAACAATCTCCCGTTGGTCCGGGAGCTCCTCAACCGCTTCGATGACGGGCAGCTCACCCATCCGCGTGACCTGGCCGCAGTCGACTGGACGAGCCTCGTGGCCGCGACGGCCGCCGTACCGGCGGAATTCAGCGCCGCGACGACCGACTACGCGAAGGCTATGGAGTCGCGGGTGGCCGAGGCTTATCCGACGGCCTACATTGCGCACCGGCTGGCGACCGGTCCAGACGACGTCGATCCCGCGTCGACCCGGTTCCTGGCCGGCAATCCCGAGTTCGACCTGATCACCACACCGGTCAATGCCGAGACCGTGCCGGACGCGGAAGCACGGTCCGAGCTGGCCGAAATTCAGCGCGCTTTCAAGATCGCCCCTCAGTTCGACAAGATGCAGGCGTTGCGTCAGGGTGGCCATGACTCCGCGTACTCGGTCGCGAATATCGACAAGAGCGTCTTCGCCGAGCAGCTTGCAGACAGGCTCACCGAGGACGAGGCGCACGCGGTTCACGCCCGGGCGACCTACGTCCACGCGACCGCCGCCAACATTCTGGCGGACGTGCGGACCGCCGCGCATTTCGACGTACCGTGGCTGCCGAAGGCGGAGGCATTCACCAAGCAGGTGCCGAACTGGGAAGAACTCTTCGGCCCGGCCGACTACGGGAGCTTTCCGGAGAGCCGGTCCGTCCACAGCCAGGCGGCGTACTTCGTCGACCTACTGTACTTCCTGCGCAGGCTCCAGCCGCCGCCGGGCCTCGCGGCTGACGCAGTCTCCGAAGGCTGGGTGTCCGACACACTGAAGGCGCGCCGGCCCGACTTGTGGGACATCCAGCTCAGCACCGAGAACACTGAGCTGACCCTGCCGTACGTCGATCTCGTCAACGAGCTGCTCGAGTCGGCCGTCGTCCCTGAGGCGCCCATTCCGCCGGCGCAGCGGCAGAGCAGCGGAACGTCGGAGCAGCTGCGCATCCAGCCGCAGCACGTGAATCCGCGGGCTTGCGGGAAGCTGCGTACCGCTGTCTACCCCTGGAATCTGCCTCTCGACCTGTGGCGAGAGCAAACCAACGCCTACCTCGGCCACCTGGGGACCAAGCGCGAGTCGATGCTCGAGATCGTCGGCGTGGCTCCCGAGTTCCCCAACCTGCTGACCGACGAGCGGCTCGGACTCGATTCGGTCGCGGCGCAGATCATCGCGGGCGAGTCGATGGCACGGACGCTCGCGGAGTTCTACGGACTGCCGGCGTCCACTCAGCCGCAGCAGCTCGTCGACAAGTTCAAGGTGGTCCGGGCCCTGCTCGACACGGCCGGCCTGCGCTCTGCGGAGCTGACCGAGCTGCTGGACACGCGCTTCGTGAACGCCGGCGGGGCGTTGTCGGTGAAGGCGGATCCGCTGCACCCCTACAGCACCCCACTGATGACAATCGAGGGCCTCGACCCGAATGCGCTCGAGCGGCTGCATCGTTTTGTCCGCTGGCAGCGCGCGCTGGGTTGGACCGCCCACCGGCTCGACCGCGTCATCCAGGCCTGCAACAACCAGGGCCGGCTCGACCGGATCACGCTCCGCAGCGTCGAGGGTCTCCGCCGTCTCGGGCAGCGGCTCAACCTCACCATCGAGGAGACCCTGGTCTTCTACAACGACCTTGAGACCCATCAGTACGGCGAGAGCGCCGAGTTGCCGCCGTACGACCAGATGTTCCTGGACCCGACCGTCGTTGCCGTATCCGAGGGGATGCCGAATCCGTTCGCGCTGCGGCCGGACCGGACCGAGCTGGCGGTCATCGGCGACCTGGACGATCCGGCGGTCACCTCGGCATTGCTCGGGATCCTGCAGGTGACTGACGAGGATCTCGCCGCCCTGGTCGACGGTCCGCGGGCGGTGACCGCGTCGCGTCAACTCAACCTCGAACATCTGTCTGCGCTAGTTCGTACCGTCTCGTTGGCCAGGTCGCTCTCGCTCGGCATCCCGGATCTGCTCCGCTTGATCGAGCTGTCCGGCGACGGCGGACCGTTCCCGGTCCACGGCGACCGAACCGTGGTCACCGAGACCGAGCTCGCCGCTGGGCTGCCGATGCTGCCGTCGGTGACCCAGCCCGTGCCGACGTTCCATAGCGGGTCCGAGAGCGAGCTGGCCGGTGGCGTTCCGATGCGTCCGCCGAACGGCATCGGTGATCGCACCGTGCTCCCGACAGATGCCTCGGTCACGATCACCGAGCAGTTCCTCGATGCGGTCGACGCGATTCGTGCTGCTGGGTTCACCGTCGCCGAGCTGGACGCCGTACTGGCTGCGAGCCGGGTCGCTCACGATGGTCCGATCGCTGACGACGATGCTCTGGCCGGGACGCTGACGACATTGCGTACTGCGTTGCAGGCGGTCTACCAGCAGACGGCTCGGACCACAGACGACACCGGCGAGAACACTCGCAAGCTGCTGACCTTGCTGGACTGGGATCCGACGCTGGCCCAGGAGGCGGTCGGAACACTGCTCGGCACGGTAATCTACTCGGCCGGGCTGAAGGGCCTGGCGGACACTGTCGTGTTCCCCAGCACGATTCCGGTGCGCTACAACGCGACAGAGGAGTTGCTGCAGTTCACCGGGCCGATGACCAACGAGCAGCGCGACGTCCTCAACGGACTGCTGCCTGGTCATCTCGACGTCGTCCAAGCGCTTTACCAGGCACCTAGATCCTTTGTCGATCGGCGGATGAAGGCGTTGCGACTGCCGGTCTACTCCACGCCGTTGAACGCGATACCGGCCGAGTACCCGATGCCGCGGGCCTTGGCCGGCAAGGTCTACTTCGACATCGATGACCGGACGCTGAAGTGCCGGGGCTATCTGTCGGATGCCGACGTGGCCGCTTTGCTCGCTCCGCAGGGCGAGTTCGCTGCCGTCAAGGCGGCCGTCGAGGAGCTGCGGAAGGTCCAGGAGACACCACTGGCCGACAGCGATCCGAACCGTTTCCTGACGACGACGGACCGAGAGGCACTCTTCGACCTGTCGAAGGTCACGCCGGCGGATCGGTTCCACCTGGTCCTGGGCAAGCTGAATCCGGTCGTTCGCCGGACGCTCAGCGAGACCACGGTCAAACAGCATGTCGGTCAGGCTGCCGGTCTGGACGCGGCGAGCGCCGACGTGCTGCTCGGGACCTGGTTGCGGGCGGCATCCGGTTCACTGGCGCTGCGGGACTTCCTCGCTCCGGCCTTCGTGGGCAGCGATCCCGCCGTACCGATCAAGTGGACGACCTTCGGGCAGCAGCTCACGACGCTGACCCTTGTGCATCGGGTAGCTCTGATGCTGGCCAAGCTCCGGGTGACGGCCGCCGAGATCCCGTTCCTGTTCGCGTACGCCGAGACCGGGGCGTGGCTCGACCTCAACTTGCTCCCCGCCGCGCCGATCATCGGGGCTGCGCCGCTGTTCGGACGCTTCATCCGGCTGCTCGACCTGATCCGGCTCCGCGAGTCGATTCCGGGCCGGGACCGCACCTTGCGGTCCGTCTTCACTGCCGCGCTGGCTGCGGACGCAACGAACGAGAAGGTGGTCACTGCCGTCAGTACGGCGACCGGGTGGCCGACCGGTGATGTCGGTCGGCTTGCCGGCCAGCTGAACCTGGCGGTCCCGGCACGCTTCGCCGATGTGAGCTCGCTGCTCCGCCTGCTGGCCGCGGTCGGGCTGATCCAGCAGTTGGGTACGTCGGCAGAGCGGATCGTCCCGTGGTTGCGGGCAGACCTGACCGCCGAGGCGGCTCAGACGGCGTGGCGCACGGTCAAGGCCCACTTCACGAGTGCTGACTGGCCGGCCGTGGCCGCGCCGATGCAGGACGCGATCCGCGAGCGGCAGCGTTCAGCGTTGGTGGCGTATCTCGTGGCCAACCCGTTGCGCGCGAACGACGGTACGCCGTACTGGCGCGACGCGAACGGGCTGCACGACCACTTCCTGCTCGACGTCGAGATGGGCCCGACGCAGCTCACGTCCCGGATCGCCCAGGGGATCTACAGCATCCAGCTCTTCGTGCAGCGCTGCCAGCTCAACCTCGAACCGGTGGTGATCGGTGCCGGTGGCGGGGTCTGGGAGCAGTGGGCGGGGATGAAGCAGTACCGGCTGTGGGAGGCGAATCAGAAAATCTTCCTCTACCCGGAGAACTACTTCGAGCCCGACCTGCGGCCGGACAAGTCGCCGTTCTTCGCCGAGCTCGAGACCGACCTGATGCAGAAGGAGATCACCACCGCCACCACCGAGACGACCTTCCGCCAGTACCTCGAGAAGCTGTCGGACGTCTCGCGCCTGCAACCGGCCGCCATGTTCCTGGACGGCTACCCGAACTGGCCGGGCAACACTCTCCTGGTGATGGCCCGCGACGATGCGACGCCACGCACGCACTACCTGCGGCGATGGGTCAAGCGGAGCTACTGGACGGCTTGGGAGAAGGTCGAGCTGGACATCGACAGCGAGGCAGTGGTCATGAGCATCTGGCGCAACCGCCTCTTCCTGTTCTGGCCGACCGCCAAACCGGTGACCGCCCCGCCGCCGTCGATCAGCGCCCAGAACACGATCACCGCGCCACCGCAGACGTGGGAGATCCTGCTGAACTGGAGCGACTACCGCGACGGCAAGTGGTCCGGTAAGAAGGTCAGCCGCGAGCGGCTGAACAGCAACATCCCGTACCCGGAAGGGTACGGGCCGGAACTCTACGACGGTTACAAGGAATACCTCTTCGATCCGTCCTCGAGCTTCAAGTACACCTTCCACTCCGGTGTCGATGCTTATAGCGGAGACCCGGTGGTGTGGTGTCACTACAACCGCGCGATCGATACCCGGAAGCCGGGATCGGGACCGATTTCGACTCGAGCCTTCGGCCGGTTCCTGCTCAGTCGGCGGCACGGCTCGATCACGACGGATCCGCTGTGGATGTATCCCTTCGACGCCGCGCCCATTTTCCGGCGGAACGACCCGGACCATCTGACGGAGAACGAGGGCCGGCAGTGGGCCGGCTGGCTGTCCGGGACCTATGCGTTCGACAACGACAACGAGCAGGCGGGTGGCTTCCCGTATGTCTCCATGCCGTACGGGGACAATGACGTCTTGGTCCTGATGAAAGCGCCGCTGACGCAGCCGTACCGGATGCAGCGTCTGCTGCAGGCCTGGCCTGCGAACGAAGACCAGGTGGTGTCCTACCGCGACGACAACCGGACCTATCTGACCCAGCTGAAGGGGACGCTGGAGGGCTCGCAGGCCCGGTACGAGTTCATGCCGTTCTACCACGCGCATGCGGGCTACCTCCTGGGCGCTCTGAACGCCTACGGGACGGATGCGATGTTCAACCGGGAAATGCAGCTGTATCCGCAGAACTACAACCCGTCCGAGGATTTCGCGACACGTTATGACCCGTCGGGCTGGGTTCTGCAGCCCTATCCCGAGGAGAACATGGAGTTCTCGCTCGGGGACGCGTACTCGCAGTACAACTGGGAGCTGTTCTTCCATGCGCCGTTGCTGATGGCCGGGCGGCTCGGTACGAACCAGCGGTTCGCCGAGGCGCAGGAGTGGTTCCACCGGATCTTCGATCCCACCGATCAATCCGGTCTGGATTCCCCACAGCGGTTCTGGCGGACGAAGCCGTTCGTGCTGATGTCGACCGATCCCGCCGCCGAGGACAACTACAACAAGCAGCGGATCGAGGAGGTCCTTCGCCGGGTTGCCGCAGGGATCCCGGCCGACACGACCGCGGTTACCAGTTGGCTGGAGAACCCGTTCCAGCCCGACGTCGTCGCGCGGATACGGACCACTGCGTACCAGAAGGCCGTCGTGATGAAGTACCTGGACAACCTGATCGCCTGGGGCGACCAGTTGTTCCGCCAGGACACGCTCGAGTCGATCAATCAGGCCACGCAGCTCTACATCCTCGCGTCCCAGCTGCTCGGCCGTCGGCCCGACGAGGTCGAGGACCGTACGCTGCCGGCGCCGAAGAGCTACACCGAGCTGATCAACAACGGGCAGTCGATCGCCTCGGCGCTGGTCGGGGTGGAGAACCTGCTGCCGAAGCTGGCGGGGGAGGTGCCGCCAGCGATCGCTCCGGGGCTGGGGCAGGGCTGGCTCGACTACTTCCGGATTCCCCGCAACGAGAAGCTCATCGGCTACTGGGACACGGTGGCCGACCGGCTGCTCAAGATCCGCAGTGGCGAGAACATCGACGGCGTACGGCGTACTGTCGCGGCCTTCGGCGCGGTGATCGATCCGGCGGTCCTGGTTCGCGCTCTCGCGTCGGGTGCCGATCTGGCTACGGTCCTGGACGACATGAGCGCTCCGCTCCCGCACTATCGGTTCGCGCCGATGCTGACCAAGGCCAAGGAGCTGACCGCCGAGGTGAAGATGTTCGGCGGTGCGTTGCTGGCGGCCTTGGAGAAGCGCGACGGAGAGGCGATCGCGCTACTGCGGTCGAGCCAGGAGATCGCCGTACTGGATGCTGCTCGGCAGGTCCGCGACAAGCAGGTAACCGAGGCAGCCGAAGCGCTCGCCGGACTGCAGAAGTCCCGGCTGATCACCGAGGACAAGCTGGCGTACTACAGCGGCCGGGTGCGGATGAACCCCAAGGAGGTCGCCCACACCAACCTCGCGTCGTCCGCGCTCATGCTGCAGGAGACGGCCGCGATGATCGACATGACCGGCAGCGTGCTCGCGTTCTTCCCGGAGCTCAAGGTCGGCTTCCCGACCACGATCGGTGCCTCGTTCGGTGGGAGCAACCTCAGCAACGCGCTCAAGGGTGTTGCTGGTTCGCTGCAGTCCATCGCGGGCGCGATGAACAGCCGAGGAGCGCTGGCCCAGACCCTCGGCGGATACGACCGGCGCTGGGACGACTGGCAGTTCCAGGTGGGCCAGGCGAAGCTGGAGCTCGAACAGCTCGACAAGCAGATCGCGGCCGCGACGGTGCGGCACGCGATCGCGGCGAAGGAGCTGGAGAACCACGATCTGCAACGGTCGAACACGAAAGAGCTCGACCGGTTCATGCGGGACAAGTACACCAACCAGGAGCTGTACGACTGGATGGTCGGGCAGCTGTCGGCGTCGTACGTCCAGGCGTATCAGCTGGCGTACGACGTGGCCAAGCGGGCCGAGCGTGCGTACCGGCACGAGCTCGGCGTGGACGACTCGAGCTTCGTGAAGTTCGGGTACTGGGACAGCCTGCACAAGGGTCTGCTGGCCGGGGAACGGCTGGCCTCGGACCTGAACCGGATGGACGCGGCCTTCCTGGATGCGAACGTCCGCGAGCTCGAGCTGTCGAAGCGGATCTCGCTCGCGCAGATCGATCCGAAGGCACTGCTGATGCTCAAGGAGACCGGCCGCTGCTTCGTCACGTTGCCCGAGGCACTCTTCGATCTGGACGCGCCGGGGCACTACCTGCGGCGGATCAAGAACGTGTCGGTCACGGTGCCGTGCGTCGCCGGGCCGTACACCGGGGTGAACCTGACCGCGCGACTGCTGAGCAGCACAGTCCGGGTGGACTCGCGGCTGACCGACGGCGGCTACCAGCGCAAGCCCGGAGACACCCGCTTCCGCGACTACCCCGGTGCGATGGATTCGATCGTCACGAGCACCGGGCAGGACGACTCCGGGCTGTTCGAGACCAACCTGCGCGATGAACGGTTCCTGCCGTTCGAAGGTGCGGGTGTGGTCAGCGAGTGGCAGTTGTCGTTACCGGACAAGTTCCGGCAATTCGACTACGAGTCGATCACCGACGTCGTACTGCATCTGCGCTACACCGCTCGCGACGGCGGCAACGCCTTGACGCAGCCGGTCGTCAACGAACTCGACAAGGCGCTGAACAGCTGGATCCACGCCGGTGGTGGCAAGGGGCTGTTCCGTCTCTTCAGTGCGCGGCGGGAGTTCGCCGACCAGTGGAGCCGATTCCTCGCGCCGGCTCCGGCCGCGACGACGGCCGCTGTTACGTTCACGCTCTCGAAGAGCCGCTTCCCCTCACTGTTCCGCGACCAGCGCTTCAAGCTCAAGGACCCGCACATCGTTCTGGTGCTGTCGCATGAGCTGATCCGGGACAGCTCGAAGCGGTACGTCGACTGCTACAGCACGAAGGTCAAGGCCAAGCTGACTGCACCTGGGGTCACGAAGAACCCGGAGCTGATCGCAGACCCTAACCTGGCGCGGTTGCCGCGAGGTGCGACGCAGGGGGTCGAGGTCGAGCTCAAGCAGACCGACCAGGAATGGACCGTCACGCTGCCGACGGCCGGCTGGGACCCCAACATCTTCAGCGACGGACGTTTCAATCCGGAGGCGGTCCTGGACCTGCTTCTGGTCTGCCAGTACCAGCTGCCCGAGGAGAACTGATCATCATGCTGTTTCCGCTCAGAACACCGCGCGGAGCGACGGCGGGCACCGAGGCAGTGGCCGAGCCGGCGGGTGGCTGGGCACCAGCAGACCCGATGCCGGGCACCGGATTCTGGGCCCAGCCCGCGGATGTCGCCGTACTGCTGGACACCGGATCGGTGCTGCTGGCGGGAGGCGAGGACGGTCGGCGAAACGCACTCAACACCGCTTCGCTGTTCAACCCCGTCGACAAGACATGGGCGCCTACCGGTGCCTTGCAAACCAGCCGGCGGTTGCACACGATGACCAAGCTGGCAGGCGGCAGCGTGCTGGTCACCGGCGGCGTCACGGGACCCCTGGGATCTCCCGTTCGCGGCCTGGCCTCGGCTGAGCTTTACGAGCCGGGCGCGAAGACGTGGTCGCCGGTGCCGGACATGCACGAAGCACGCTTCTCGCATTCGGCCACGCTGCTGCCCAACGGGCATGTTCTGGTGGCAGGTGGCTGCGCGGAAAGGTCGTCCGATACGCGCCGGGCGCTGGCCTCGGCCGAGATCTACAACCCGATCGAGCGCAGCTGGACCAAGGTGAAGCCGGCGATGACAGACGGCCGGTTCGGGCATCCCGCGATCCTGCTGAAGGGTACGAGCAAGGTGCTGGTGGTCGGCGGCATCGTCCCCGCCGGTCCCGGGCAGTACGCCGCCCTCGGCTACTGCGAGATCTATGACTTCGACAAGGACGCCTGGACCCCGACCGGCAGCCTGGCCACGCCACGCAAAGGTCATCAGGCGACGCTGCTCGACAACGGCAGCGTGCTGGTCACCGGTGGAGACATCGTGGGCGTGCTCGGACAGGACTGGACGATCAGCCCGTTCAGCCAGAACAGCACCGAGCGCTACGACCCGGTAGGCGGGAGGTGGTCGCCCGACACCCCGATGACCTGGGGACGCAGTCATCACCGCGCCGTGCGCCTGGGCTCGGGCAAGGTGCTGGTGCTCGGCGGAACCGACGACGGCACCTTCGACATCGGCTACCGCAACGCGGCGGTCTACGACCCACGCCCCAAGACCTGGGCCGACGCCGGCCCGATGGCGGTGGGCCGCTGGGCTCCTGCGGTTCTCGGACTCGGCGGCGAGTCCGTTCTGGTAGCCGGCGGTATCGTGCGGTCGGGCGCCGCCGCACCGACCATCGGCGAGGACCTACTGACCGACACCGCCGAGGTCTACACATCGTGAGTATCGAGTCGACATCGATCGCCGCCGGGAGTTGGAGCACCGCCGGCGACCTGCCGGTCGCCATGGAGTGGCAGGGCCAGTACGACGGCGCCGTACTGCTGGCCGATGGTCGCGTTCTGATCGCCGGCGGATCTGGTCCGCAGTACCGGGCGATGGGTGCGGCGGCTCTGTTCACCCCCCGCTCGAACAAGTGGTTGCCGACCACCTCCCTGAGCCACGAGCGCGCGCTCCACAGCCTGACTCGGCTGACCGACGGAACGGTCATCGCAGCTGGTGGCGGTGGAGTTGGGGCCGGGCAGTTTCCTTCCGTCGGTCTGAAGACGGTCGAGCGTTTCAACCCGGTCCTGGAGAAGTGGACCCCGACCGGCGAGCTGATCGAGCCACGGCTGTCGCATTCCGCCACCTTGCTCGCGGACGGCCGCGTCCTGGTCGCGGGTGGGCTGACCGTGCGGTCGCCGGATTCACAAGGTACGACGACCTCGGCGGAACTGTATGACCCGATCGCCGGAACCTGGTCCACCACCGGTGCGATGACCGACCCGCGGTCGAACCATCAGGCAGCGTTGCTGCGCGACGGCCGCGTGCTGGTGATCGGCGGCCAGCGGTACACCGGAACCGGCGACGTCGCCAACCTGGCCCTCTGCGAGATCTACAACCCGAGCACGGGCCTGTGGACCCCGACCGGGAGCTTGACCAGCCCTCGCAGCCTCCACACCGCAACCCTGCTCCGCGACGGCACAGTGTTTGTCACCGGCGGCGGTTGGCCCGGCATGGTCGCCGACTGGGCCTACAACGCCCACAGCGACTGGACAACCGAACGCTACGACCCCGCCACTGGCCGCTGGAGCCGAACCGAGGACCTGCCCAGCGCCCGAACATTCCACCGAGCTGTTGCCCTCGGCTCCGGCCGCGTCCTTATCGTTGCCGGCGGCAACGGACCCACCCTGTACGCCGGGTACCGCAGCACCGCCGTCTACGACCCCATCAATCGCACCTGGACCCCCGGCGCCGGCCTCCACACCGGCCGCTGGGCCGCCACCGCAGCAGAACTCACCGACGGCCGCGTCATCGTCACCGGCGGCATCGAAAACCTCGCGTGGGACCAACCCATCGACGAATCCACCCTCACCCCCAGCACAGAAATCCTCACCCCATGAACACCAGCGGCCGGCAAGGATCACCGGCGAAGACGGACGAACCCGGCACCACCTCAGCAGAGCGCGATCGGCCGTCGCTGTCGTTGCCCAAGGCAGGCGGAGCCATCCGGGGGCTGGGTGAGAAGTTCAGCACCGACAGCGTGACCGGTACGGCGTCGCTGTCCCTTCCGATCCCTTTGACTCCGGGGCGCGGCGACCTCACCCCGCAACTCGCCTTGAGCTACGACTCGGGCGCCGGCAACGGTCCGTTCGGCCTGGGCTGGAGCTGCGGACCGGCGTCGATCAGCCGCCGTACCGACAAGGGTGTTCCGCGCTACCTCGACGACGAGGACGTCTTCCAGCTCACCGGGTTCGAGGACCTGGTCCCCACCCCGACCGTCCGGAACGAGGGTGACTTCGTCGTACGGCGGTACCGGCCGCGGACCGAAGGTGCGTTTGCCCGGATCGAGTGCTGGCGGCATGTGTCCGGCGACCTACATTGGCAGGTGACGACCCGGGACAACGTGACCAGCATCTACGGCCGTGATCCGGCTGCCCGGATCACGGACCCGGCCGATCCACGGCGGGTCTATCGATGGCTGCTGGAACAGACCGCTGACGACCGCGGCAATCTCGTCCGCTACGAGTATAAGGCCGAGGACGGCGCCGGGGTCGATCTGTCGGCACCCGCCGAGCGGCACCGCAGGACCTGGTCGCAGCGTTACCCGAAGCGGATCCGTTACGGTAACGCCCGTCCCGGGGAGGCAGCCGATTTCCGGTTCGAGGTCGTGTTCGACTACGGCGACCATGCCGGTGCCGCACCGGCTCCGGACACGACGGTGCCCTGGCCGCTCCGCCTCGACGCGTTCTCGACGTACCGTCCGGGTTTCGAGGTGCGGACTTACCGGCTCTGCCGCCGGATCCTGACGTTCCATCGCTTCGGCGAGCTCGGACCCGATCCGGTGCTGGTTCGGTCGACCGACCTGGACTACCGGGCCGACCCCGCGCTGACCGTCCTGACCACAGTGACCGAGCGCGGCTACCAGCCCCGGGCGGGTGGTGGCTACTCCACCGCGTCGATGCCGGCCCTCGAGTTCGGCTACAGCGAACGGATACTGACGGCCGAGCCACGTCCGCTGGTGACCACGCCGGCCTGGCTGAACGCCTCGGAATCCCGATGGGCGGACATCGACGGCGAGGGCATCTCCGGCATCGTGACCCAGGCTGACGGTGCCTGGTACTACCGGTCGAATCTTGGCGGCGGCGTACTGGCGCCGACGCGCCCGGTCGACACGCTGCCCGGCGGTGCGACACCAGCTACGTTGATGGATATCGACGGTGACGGCCGGGAGGACGTCGTACGACTTGCCGGCTCGGCACCTGGGTTCCACCGGCGGACCGGCGACGGCTGGTCCGATTTCCAGGCCCTCGACGCACTTCCGACGCTGTCGGCCACCGATCCGAATTCGCGGTTCGTCGATCTCACCGGTGACGGGCTGGCGGACCTCCTGGTGACGGCGGACGACGGTCTGCGCTGGTACCCGTCCCTCGGAACCAACGGGTACGGCGAACAGCGAACCGTCGCTGCGGCAACGACCGAGGAGGACGGTCCTCGACTCGTCCTGGCCGATCCGGAGCAAAGCGTCTACCTCGCCGACATGACCGGTGACGGCCTGACCGATCTGGTCCGGATCCGCAACGGCGAGATCTTCTACTGGCCGAACCTTGGCCACGGCCGGTTCGGCCCGAAGGTCGCGATGGCCCGGCCGCCGCACTTCGATCACCCGGACCGGTTCGATCAGCGCCGGATCCGGCTGTTCGACATTGACGGTAGTGCGCCGACCGACCTCGTCTACCTCGGACCGGACGGCGTGCAGGTGTGGTTTAACCAGTCGGGCAACGCATGGAGTGCGGCGCAGCCTCTCGGCGCGCTGGTCGCCCCGGACCTGACTGCTTCCGTCGAGGTGACCGACCTCCTCGGCCGGGGGACCGGCTGCCTGGTTGTCGCCGAGGCCTCGCCCGATGGCGAGGCCTCGATCCGCTATCTCGACCTGATGGCCGTAGGGAAGCCGCACCTGCTGACCACGATCAACAACAACCTCGGCCTGCGGACGACGATCGGCTACGAATCCTCCACGTCGTTCTACCTGGCGGACAAGGCGGCCGGATCGCCTTGGCTGACCCGGTTGCCCTTCCCTGTGCACGTCGTCGGATCGGTCGAGACCCACGACGTGGTCGCTGACACCCGGCTGCTCACCACGTATCGCTACCGGCACGGCTACTACGATGGCGTGGAACGGGAGTTCCGTGGTTTCGCGTACGTCGAGCAGCGGGATGCGCCGGCCTACTCGGCCGGCACACCGGACCCGCTCATCCAGCCGTCGGCTCTGATCAAACGCTGGCAACACGTCGGCTGGTACACCGGCCGGGAGGCGATCTCGCGCCAGTTCGCCGGGGAGTACTGGTCGGCCGACGCGCTGCTGCCCGACACCGTCCTGCCGGCCGGGTTGTCCACCGAAGAGGAAAGGCAGGCCTGCCGGGCGCTACGCGGTCAGGTGCTCCGTGAGGAGATCTTTGCCGAGGACAACGTTCCGCTGGTCTCGGACAAGCCCTATCAGGTCACCGAGCACAGCTACCAGGTTCAGCTGCTCGAACCCGCACGGGGTGGATATGCTGTCCTGCACGCCTCGCCCGGACAGACGTCGACCATGCACAGTGAACGCGCGGCCGGCGATCCACGGATCAGCTCCGAGGTCGTCCTCGAGGTCGATGCCTGGGGCAACGTTCGCCGGTCGGCCTCGGTCGCCGCCGCGCGCACGCCGGTCGGCGAGTCCGAGCAGAAATCGACGCACATCGTCTACACCGAGTACGAGGTGATCAACGATGTCGACGATGCGGGCCGTTGGCGCATCGGGTTGCCGACCGAGACTCGCGAGTACGAGATCGGCGGCGTCGACCCGGTGTACCTCGCCGATGGCATTCGCGACACGGTCGAGATCCCGTACCACCACGAGCTGTCCGGATCGCCGGAGCGGCGGTTGATCGGGCGGACCATCAGCACGTATCAGCACGACGGGGCAGAGCTGCCGGCCGGGCAGGCCGCCGTACCGGCGCTGCCGTTCCGTACCTACCGGCAGGCCTTCGCGTCCGGTCAGCTCGAGTCGCTGTACGGCGCTCGGGTCGACGACCGCATGCTGACCGAGGGCGGCTACTGCCGGCGGGACGAGTCGGGCGACTGGTGGGCGCCTTCCGGCAACCAGGTGTTCGACGCCGCCCACTTCTACCTGCCGGTCGGTTCGGTGGATCCGTTCGGTGCGACCTGGACGACGGCGTACGACGAACCGAACTGGCTGCTGCCGGTCCGGACGGTGGATCCGGTCGGAAATGTCGCCCGGACCGAGATCGACTACCGGGTCCTGCAACCGTGGCGGCTGACCGACCCGAACGGGAACAGTGTCGCGCTGCGGTTCGACGAACTCGGCATGGTCACCGCGACCGCGACCATGGGCAAGGCCGGCGAGGGAGACACGCTGAACGACCCGACCATCAGGCTGGAGTACCACCTGGACGTCGTACCCGCCTATGTGCACTCCTTCGCCCGCGAGCAGCACGGCGCGGCGGACAGCCGCTGGCAGGAGTCGAAGGTCTACTCCGACGGGACGGGGCGTACGGCGCTGACCAAGGTCCAGGCGGAGCCAGGCGCTGACGGCGTTCCTCGCTGGGCCGGGACCGGCCGAACGGTCTACGACAACAAGGGCAACCCCGTCAAGAAGTACGAGCCGTACTTCTCCGCTGATGATGGATACGACCCGGAGTCCTCGGCTGGAGGCGTCACACCGATCAATTGGTACGACCCACTCAATCGGCTGATCCGCACGGACCATCCGGACGGCACCATCTCTCGCGTCCGTTTCACCGCTTGGGACCAGGAGGAATGGGACGCCGGGGACACAGTGCTCGACAGTCGCTGGTACGTCGAGCATCATGGGACCCGGGCGGCCGAGCTGTCCAGTGCCTACTCGGCCACGCCGACTCGGGAGCGGCTGGACTCGCTCGGCCGGTCGTACCTGACCGTCGCGGACGACAAGCCGGTCGGAGAGTTCGAGACTCGGCTCGAGTTGGACATTGAAGGCAACACCCGAGCGATTGTGGATGCGCGCGGGGTCCGGATGCTGGAGCAGCGGTTCGACATGCTCGGGCATCCGGCGGCTGTGAAGAGCGCGGATGCGGGCGAGAGCTGGACTCTGGCCGACGTCAACGGGCAGCCCTTCCGGGTGTGGGACGCCGGCGTTCTGCGCCGTTGGACCTGTGACGAGCTTCGCCGCCCGACGCATGTGTACGTCGACGACCAGCTGCAGGTTCGTTCGTTCTACGGCGAGCGGGCGGGCGATCCGGCGGCCCGGAACCTGCGGACAAGGCCCTACCTGGTCTTCGACGGTGCCGGCGTGACGCGCACGGCGTCGGTCGATTTCAAGGGCAACACGTTGATCTCGGAGCGCCGGCTCTGTCAGGACGCGCGGCAGGAGCCCGACTGGCAGTCGTTGGCCGCGATCGCCGACCCCGAGGCCGCGGTCGCCGCGGCGGTCGAGTTGCTGGAGGCAACCACCTTCCGCACGACCACGGCGTACGACGCTCTGGACCGGCCGGTCCTCGTGACGGCGCCGGACGAGAGCCGGATCCGCCCGTCGTACAACGAGGCCAACCTGCTGGAACGCACCGAGATCGCCGTACGGGGTGGTTCGTGGCAGCTCTGCATCGCCGATGTCGACCACAACGCGCGCGGGCAGCGAACCCTTGTACAGCTGGCCTCTGGTGTGCGCACGGAATATGAATACGACCCGGAGACCTTCCGGCTGACATCGCTCACCTCGACCGGTGGCAGCCGTCTCCTGCAGGCACTGACCTACACCTACGACTCGGTCGGCAACGTCATCGAGATCGACGATGCCGCGCAGCAGACCTTGTTCTTCGCGAACACGGTCGTCGAGCCGAGGCGACGCTACGAGTACGACGCCCTCTACCGGCTGGTGCGGGCGGACGGCCGCGAGCAGATCGGCCAGACCACTGCGCCACCCGGACCGGACGACCCGGTTCGCCGGCCGCTCCCGCATGTCAACGATCCACAGGCGATGCGGCGGTACCAGGAGAGCTACGAGTACGACCCGGTCGGCAACTTCGTCGCCATGGCCCATCAGGCCAATGGCGTGGGGACCTGGCGCCGCGACTACGAGACATTTGCCGACAGCAACCGTCTCCGGACGACCAACACCTCCGAGACCTACTCCCACGACGTCTCCGGGAACCTGACGTCGATGCCCCACCTCACCGAGCTGACCTGGAACGTCAACAACCGGCTGACGCGCGTCGACCTCGGGGGCGGCGGCACCGCCTACTACCAGTACGACACGACGGGTCAACGCGTCCGCGCCACGATCGAGAACGCCGGCACCACCGACACCCGCATCTACCTCGGCGGCACCGAGATCTACCGCCAGACGGTCACCGGCCGAACCCGCCGCGAGGAACACACGCTCCACGTGATGGACGGTAACCACCGAGTCGCCCTGGCCGAAACCGCCACCATCAGCAACGGTCAACCGGTGCCCTCGCCACGCACGGTCATCCGCTACCAACTGGCCGACCACCTGGGCACCGCCACCGTGGAAACTAACGAGACCGGTGCCCTCCTTACCTACGAGGAGTACCACCCGTACGGCACCACCTCCTACCACTCCAGCGCCGACGCAAGCACGAAGCGCTACCGCTTTACCGGCAAGGAGAAAGACGTCCGGACCGGCCTCTATTACCACGGCGCCCGCTACTACATCCCATGGCTGGCTCGATGGCTGAGCCCTGACCCAGCAGGCCTCGCGGCGGGCCCCAACGCCTATGCCTACGTCCGCGCCAACCCGGTGCGGCTGATCGACCCCACCGGTGGGATCGACCACGAAGCGCAGATCTGGCTGTCGGACCAGAAACAGTTCACACAGCTCGTCCGCGCAACGCCTGGCGGCGACGGCTTCCCCCGGTATCTGCGCCCAGCGGTCCAGAATCTCAACTACGCCTTCGGTCCGCCCGGACGCCGCGTCGATGTCGGGCATCTGGGCAAACCACTCTCGATGCAGCAGGCCGGGGAGATCAGTCCTGCGGGGCTGGAGGAGCGGACTGCCAATCGCGCCAAAGGGGGTGGTCCGGAGAAGACCCAGGCCGGCGCGGCCAGGGCCTCGGGTCAGCAGGTCAGAAAGGATCGAGTTCAAAGCAATCCGCCGAAGAACTGGAAAGATACTCCGAAACCGGGAACCGAGACCTGGGTCAACGAGTTCGGTAAGAACTACAAGCCACCGGCAGCCGCACCACCCGCGGCCGCACCGGCGGCATCCACACCGCCCGCGCCGGCCGCCGCTGCCGAGTCCCCTCCCACCGCTCAACTCGAACTCCCGGACAAGCCCGCCAAGGCGACCAGCATGGGCGACGTGAAGGTGGCAGAGCAGGCAGCCGCCGAGGCCGAGGTGGTGGGTGCCCGGGCAGCCGCCAATGCGTCAAAGGCCGAAGCCTCTGCCGCCCGTTCCGCGCGCGCCGCGCGTTCCGGGGCTCGCGGTGCGGCATCGCTGGGAGTTCTGCTGGAGATCGGCGGGCTCGCGCTGACCGCCTACTTCGTTTACAGGGAAGTGAAGAAGGGTGACTACAAGGCAGCCGGCTGGGAAGCCGCCAGCGTCATACCTCAGATCGCGGTCGGCAGAGCCGCCATGGCGGGAGCCGAGGGTAGGGAAGAGCAGGTACAGCAGTTCAAGAAGACCTACTCCGACCAGGAAGCGAGATGGATGCTCAAGCCCAAGCCATGAGCAACTTCACGTTCGGTTGGTGCGGAGGCCGAGGAACGACGTCGCGGTCATGACTGCCGCGATGGCCAGGACGGCTGCGGCTGGTGGTACGTGGTGGGTGAGCAGGGCGAGGGTGAGCAGGGTCGCGATCGTGGGCAGGTACCAGGTCGCGATCCTGCGGAGTGGGACGCGGAGCAGCCGGCCGCCGAGGAAGGCGTTGTTTGTCAGGTAGAGCGCGAGGCCCGCGCAGACCAGGCGCAGGCCGAGGACGTGATCTGGGCCGGCGATCAACTGACCCAGGCCCGCGGCGACGGTCATGACGCCGGCGACGCTCAGGAAATGCCCCAGAACGAAGCCCTGTAAGGCGATCCGGTACGCCTGCTCAGGCCGTGCCCGCAGCGCCACCTCCGCCGCCGCGGATCCGAAGTCGAAGTACAACCACCACACGACCGCCAGCAGCACGAACGCGGCGACGCCGTCCACGACGACCTCGGCCGTAACGTGGTCGTGCGCCATACCGACCACGATCTGCGCGACACCCTCGCCGAGCGCGATGATCGCGAACAGCCCGAACCGCTCCAGCCACGAGCCCGCAACTCCACGAACCGCTGCCGAGCCGACGACAGCGGACGCCGCCCAGGCCCAGATTGACTGCTCGTAGGATTTGGCGCATGACCCGCACTGTGGTGATCAGTGGTGGAGGAACAGGTATTGGCTTGGCTACCGCGGAGGAATTCGCTGCGGACGGCGACCAGGTTGTCCTCCTTGGAAGACGCGAAGGTGTGCCAGCCGAGGCAGCCGATGGCATCCCGGTTGCCACCTACTTCCCGGCAGACCTCCGCGATCCGAAGGCTGTTCGTCGGGCGGCCGACTTCATCTCGGAGCGGCATAAGGTTGTAGATGTACTCATACACAGCGCCGGTGGCAGAGGTACTTGAACCACTATTCGAACACTCCGATCCGTTGGACGCCATCGCGCATTACTGGTCCCTCAGCTTCAGCCTCAACGCCCTGACTGGGGTACTGCTCACCGAAGCCCTGAAAGACCGGCTGACATTTCCCGGAGGCCGTGTGCTGTTCATCAGCTCGATCTCGGCGTACAGGGGGCAGGGAGAGTGTCGTACGGCGCTGCTAAGGCCGCACTTCACCCGTACGTCGTTGCGCTGGCGCGGGAGCTCGGACCGGAGGGAATCACCGTCAACGCCGTGGCTCCGGGACTAATCAACGACACGCCGTTCTTCGGTGAGCCGATGAACGACGCCCGGCTGCGGGCACACACCGCGGAGACTGCGACCGGCCGCATCGACGTACCGCGCGACGTGTCGCAGACTCTGCGGTGGTTGGCGTCCGAGGATGCCGGCCACATCACGGCCCAAGTGATCCAGGTGAATGGCGGCGCACAAAGCAGCCGTTGAGTCGTTCCGGCGGTAGCCCCGACGCTGCTGGAGGAAGCGGGGAGCGAGGCGGCTCCTGCCACCGACAGGGGAGACGGTGACAGGAGCCTGGTTCCCCACTGCTCCACGGCACGGTGAGGCGTGCGGCGGAGTTGGAGGGCGTGACTGACGCGGAGGCGGAACTCAGCACGTCAGCCGCGCCGGTCTAGGTCGGCTGCGAGCAGGCGTCGCGAAGGTCTGATTCGTCAGAGTCAAAAGGATCCGGGTCGAGCCAACGAATCTCCGACGCTCCAAGATGGCCATCGACTGCGAGCAGGTCGTAGATACCAGGCCACACTGTGATGCGCGGATGCTCCCCGAGCCAACTGGCCACAACGCACTGCTGCCCGTCGCGGTTCGGCGGGAACTCCACGATGAGGGCGACGACCCCCGTCCCGCTGGCACCGGACGGATCGCGGTAGCAATAGAGCTCGCCGCGGCGCACTACTCTCGCCCCTTGCCAAGGTCGTGGACGACGTCACCGATCATGGCTGCGGCGAGGACGACCGTAACGATCACGAGGCCCCACAGTTGGGGGATCACGCTAGCGCCCCTGTTCCCTTGCGGTTGCCTTCAGCAACTGCTGGGTTGAACCAAGCTCGCACGCGCCGCTGCTCAGACCTAGCCTTCTTGCCCACCCTGGGCACTCCTTCGTCGGTTTGCGGATCACTCGACGGCAATGCCGAGCGTGCCTCAAGACTGGCGGCGACGCAGCGGACAGCAGAACCCTATCCACGGACATTTACGGACATTTCGTGCTATCGTCCGACCAGACATTTACAGACATCTACCCATGGGTAGGGGTGCGGGTGAACGATGTGCTTCGGCGCGCGATGTACGACGCGGGCCTCACCGAGGTGGACTTGTCGGCGGAGCTGTCCATCGATCCAAAGACTGTCCGCAATTGGCTCCAGGGCCAGCTGCCTCACCCCGGCAGCAGGGCTTCACTGACTAGGTTGCTGGACGTCACCGCCGAGGTGCTCTGGCCGGAGCTCGAAACGGCGTCAGGACATCGCAGTCGGCCGGCAGATCTCGCGGGCGCCTACGCTCACCGGCGTGCCCTCAAGCGGGGCGACTGGTTAGCTCTACTTGGCGGAGCGAAAGCGCATATCGACATAGTTGCCTACAGCGCGCATTTCCTGCTAGCAGATCCAGAGGTGATCCAGAGGTTGCGCGACCGGATGGCCCAGGGTGTTCGGGTGAGGATCACGCTCGGCAGTCCGTCCAACTCTGAGGAGCGGCCTGCCGAGGAAGAGCTCGGAGAAGACCTCAGAACATTGGTTGCTGACTCCGTGCGTAACTTGCAGCCGCTGCTGAAGCTCGACGGCATAGAGGTGCGACTGCATGGTGAGGTGTTGTACCAGTCGATCTACCGCGCCGATGACCAGGTTTTGATCAATCAGCACGCCTACGGTGTGCCGTCGGCGGAGTCACCTGTCTATCACTACCGTCGAGCAGATCCCGGCGAGCTCTTCGACGCATTCCTCGAGAGCTTCACGGCCGTTTGGTCGGCAAGCGACCGCGTCTAGGGCTCAGACATTTGCCCGTCTGGAGACTTCTGTGGGTGCGGTGCCGATGTCCAGCCTGTACGTCGTACTGTCGGATGATGATCGTTGTCGAGGAAGCGAAGGGCATCGCGGAACGGCTCCTTCGCAAGCAGTTGCCGCGCCGTTGGGCGCATACGCAGGGGGTTGGTAATCGAGCCCTTGAACTGCGCGGCGTTCTGGGAGAGCAGACGCAGATCGTAGAGGTGGCTGCCTGGCTTCACGACATCGGATACTCGCCGATGCTGAGATCTACTGGGTTCCATCCGCTCGATGGCGCCCGCTATTTGCGGGACGTCCTTGCTGCCGACGACATGGTGTGCCGGTTGGTCGCGCATCACACCGGAGCGATCATTGAGGCCGACGAACGGCACATCCCAGAGCTTGGCGATGAATTTGCTCTGCCTGAGGGGGAATTGCTGGACGCTCTGACCTACTGCGATGTCACGACCGACCCTGATGGTTGTCGTGTCGGAGTCGAGGAGCGGTTGAGCGAGGTTCTGATGCGGTACGGCAGCAGCCACGTCGTGCATCGGTCAGTAATTCGCTCGGCGCCCGCGCTCAGAAGAGCTGCTCTGAACATTGAACGGCGGCTCGGGGACTAGTCGAAGTACAGGGTCCTTCCGGGAGCAAGGTAATGATCGATGCGGCGGCGCATGGAGCTGTGCATCTGGAGCCCCGTCAGCTGCTCACGGCCGACCCAGTGAACTTGAGTGCTCTCACTACTCGGCGTCAGCTGACCGCCGGTTGTACGGGCACGGAGGAGGATCGAGAACTCTTGGCGCGCCTCGCCGTTGCTCGTGTACAGGATGATGTGTTTCGGGTCGCTGTAGATGCCGAGGACGTCCACAATCTCGCAGTCGATGCCGGTCTCTTCCTTGGTCTCTCGTACACCGGCCTGCGCCATGGACTCGCCGAGATCGATCGCACCGCCGGGGATGGCCCAGTTGCCGTTGTCGGAGCGCTCGATCAGGAGAATCTCTCCAGCTTCGTTCTCGATGACGACATTGACCGATGGGACCATGCTGTTAGCTGCAGGAGCGTTCGGGTCGTCGTAGTAGTCGATTCGTCGGGACATCAATCCTCCATTGGCTTCGCGTCGATCCACACTCGTTCGAAACTCTCGAGGTAGTGGCTCGCCAGCTCACCGCCGGGGATCTTTCGGAGGTACCAAACCGGGGCTTGGGCGGCAGGCAAGCCGTAGATATGGGTGTTCACGAACAGCCGGTCATCGGCACGGTAGATGGAGTTGTAGAGGACTGTTCGGTGGCGCCGGAACTCGACGCCGGGGGAGGCCGACAGGTCGCCGTACAGCGCTATCGCGTTGCGGATCTTGGCGGCCAAAGCATCCCCAATGCCTTCCTCGCGGCTGCGGTTGGCCACCGTCGGATCGGAGGGATCACCCAGAAGGATCCGGATGCGAGCTCCCGCCTTGGCCTTCTTCCGGAGGATCCGCTGGATCCCTGCGTCTTCGGCCAGGAAGAGACCTGCGTAGACCAGGATGCCGATTTCCGAATCGCCGGCGTTGAGGAGGTCGCGCCAGTCGCCGCCGGGCACGTCAGAACGGCGCGGGTAGACCTTGACGATCTCGCTCTCGGAGACTGCGGCCGCCCTGTCGCGGGTTAGCGCGTTCGGCCAGAAGTACGACTCCTCCCGACCCAATCGCGCAGCCACGGCGTGCCGGTTGCGAGGGAACGGGAGCAAATCGGTGAGGACCCAGCGTTCGATGGTCTTCACATTGACGCCGAGCTCCTCTGCGAGTGCATGATGAGTGAGGCCTTGCTCAGCCATCGCTGCCCGCAGTCGTTCATTAGCCACGAGGTCTAACCTAAGACATTTCAGGACATTTTGGAGTCACCTGAGATGTCTCGGAGATGTCGGACCATGCCGTGACGCTGTCCGGTGTATCCAGGGCATCCTGCCTGCACGAGCCCAAGGAGGGGTCATGCGTGGCAGACGGATCTACGCGTTCGAGATCGCAACTCGACGGAGCGATGGCGAGTGGTCGGTGATCACATCAGGCGCTGGAGCATTCAGCCGGCCGCCGGTGGCGACGGTGCGGAGCCTTGCCGAGCGCTGGATCCACGAACGTACCGGTCAGCTTCCTGGTGGTCGACTCGTCGTGGTGGGACGGCGTCGTGGCGCGCCGCGGACCTTTGTGGCGAGCGTGCGGATCCGCGTCCTGGATCGGGTCAGCGGACACCCGCTTGCGTCGGCGTACATCGGAGTCGACCGGCGCGACGAGGTACAGGTGGACCGTTACGAGCGGGCGGTGGGAGGAAATCGTGGCTGAGGGGGACCGGCAGCCGAATCAACTCCTTCGCCAGGCTCGGGGCGCGATGTCGCAGGAGGAGCTGGCAGACAGGGTCCGGGCTGTTGTCTATCGCGCAACCGGTCACGAAGCGGCGATCACTTCGAAGTCAATCTCCGACTACGAACGAGGCTGGTACAGGTGGCCACACGGCGACGTACGAGCTGCGCTCTGTCAGATCTTTCAGGTGCAGACCGCGGAGGAGCTCGGTTTTCGGAAGCCGAAGAGAAGTAACAAGGCTTCGGTACCGGAAGCGGTGGATTTGGCCGCGCTCGGTGAGGGACGGGTCGCTTCGAGCGCGACTGAAAGTCTCACGGTGCCCGCTGGTCGGTCGTTCCTGGGTGCCGAGATATCGGCTCATTACTCGGAGGCCGACCGAGTTGGTTCGTCGGTCCTGCTAGTGGATCCGACGGATGAGTTGCTCACGGTGCTCAATCGGCCCGACCGGCGTTCGTTGGTCATCGCGGTGGACGGGGACCGTAGGCAGTACGTTGCCGACGGCCGGCGATTCCTTGACCGAGCCGGGCATCGTATGGGTCCGCAGGTGGTGCCGTTGGCAAACGTCATTGATGATCTGACTGTTGGCATCATCTGGGCGACGGCCAACGCTGATTCGGCGCTGCTGGCCGACGATCGCGAGTTGGTTCGGAGCCGGGAGTACGTCGAGCTTCAGGCAGGACGGCCGATGTCTCAGGGCGCACGCGACGAGGTGCCGACCCTCAATCCGGTGGCCAGTCAGTGGTTAGGGTCTCTCTTCTGTTCGCGCTATATCGTTCGGAATCTTGGTCAGCTCGAGGGCGCGCCGTTCTTCTGGACGCGCGAGCAACGAGGTGAGGAGGCGGCCGCTTGGCTGCTGTGGTCGCACAAGTTCGAGTATCTGCGGCGTACCTCACGGAGATTCGCGAACATGCGACGGGGCTTCTGCATCCCGGAGGACCAAGTTGTGGCATCGCCACGGTATGAACGGGTGATGTTGCTGCTCGCGATGTCGCTGATGGAAGCCTTCGGGATCCAGGTCGAGCTCAGTGCGGAACCTGAGCACGCCGAGGTCGAGGGCTTCGTTCTGGCCAACAAGGCGATCATGGCCAACTGGTTGGGCAGCCCCGGTCTCTGGTGCGTCGAAGCCAGCGTTCCTCAGGCGCGTCTGACCACCTATCGGAAGCTCGCCGCTGAGGTGCTCGCCGAATCGCTGACGGCGCAGAGGACTCCGGTGGAGCGGCTGGCGGCTCTGGCTGCCCACCTCGACGTACCGTGGGCGTGGTTCAGGAAGAGATGCACCGAACTGGCTGCAGCAGGCGTCGACGACATCGCACATCCTCGGGGTCGTCTGCTGTCCACCCGCGGCCTGAACACCGCGATTCGCTACGTTGCCTACATCGACGTCCTTGAAGGAGATGATTTTGCGCGCCGCTGAACTGACCATGGGCCGGACCTTCGCGGTCCACTTCGACCACGGTGACGACTTCTATACCGCGTTGGCCGAGTTTTGTGCCCGGTACGACGTACGCCAGGGCTTCATCCCGATGTTCATCGCGGGGATGCGCGAGGTGCAACTGGTCGGCACCTGCGACAAGCTCGAAGATCCGAACGCACCAGTCTGGAGTGCGGTCCACCTCGAAAATGTCGAGGCCGTCGGTGGTGGCACTCTGGCGTACGACGAGGAGACCGGCACGGTCCTTCCGCACATTCATGTCTCCGTCGGCCTCAAGGCGCACTCAGCAGCAGCTCACACCAGTC
The DNA here is from genome assembly GCF_040613535.1 of Kribbella sp. NPDC006257. Classification (NCBI taxonomy): domain Bacteria; kingdom Bacillati; phylum Actinomycetota; class Actinomycetes; order Propionibacteriales; family Kribbellaceae; genus Kribbella; species Kribbella sp. NPDC006257. Next base: position 36,056 of record NZ_JBEXSJ010000030.1, on the reverse strand, counting down.
ACTTGCTTGGAGCAAAGATCCAGTTCTTGACGGAGATGTACGTCGTAGAGGTGGCGGGTCCACAGTTCTCACGGCGACGCGATGCTGATTTGTATGACGTTCCGTTGCTGACGTTCTAGGGCGGCTTTCACTGCAGACCGGGCAAGTCCTTGATCTGCAGAGCTGGGTTCTGACTTGACGATCGCGCAGCGACCGTCAAGTCATGGGTCACTTGGCAGGGTGGAGGAAGACGTGGAGATCGCAGAGCCCTGATCCGAAAGCGGTTGCGACACCGGCCGAGCAGCGGCGTCTGTTCGAGGTGAATAATGCTGCTGCTCGGTTCTATCGCCGCGAGTTGCTCAGAGACAAGACTGGCTGGGGTCGCGACTTCCTAAGAAAAGGCGGCGCGGCTGAGCTACTGGAATCAGAATCGAAGTGGACTGTTGGCTATGCCCCAGCTTCGCGATCTCGGCTGGTGGATCACCTCAGGTCCCAAGGGTTCCAGTTGCAGACGATCAGGAACGCCGGTCTGGGAGTCGTCTTAGCAGATGACCGGCTGATCGACCGCTTCAGGCACCAATTGATGCTTCCGGCAAGGAATCATCGGCTGGGCATTGTCGGCTTCACCGGCGTTCGTGAGGGCGAGTCCGGGCCGTACTACTCGAAGTCGCCCGACACCCAGATCCACCGTCGGTCGGGCAGCCTCGTGGGGATCGCCGAACAACGGGACCTGCTATCCGACGGCGCCTCGCCCGTACTGGTAGACAACCCGTTGGATGCGTTCGCGATCGAGCGAATCAGCAGGCTGGCAGGTGGGCGATGGGCCGGAATCCCGTTGTGCGACGCGATGTTGTCGCTCGAGCAGGCCAGGATGCTCGGCGTGCATACGGTGACGGACACTGTCATTGTTCTGATCACGAACCCCGGCAAGACTCGTGAGACCGCGGCGGAGTACCTGAACGACCTGACAGCGACCTTCCGCCGTGTCCAGGCCGCAGAGCTGCCACGCGGACACACCGCGGCCAGCTTGTGGCAGGCCGCGGACGGCCACCAACGGCTGCACGACAACCTGCTCGTCACCCGCCCGCTTACTGACTACCTGCCATCCCGGCGGTCCCGCCGCCCACGCACCCAAGCCCTTCACCCAGATCCACCGGACCTCGGCGAACACCCCACCGTCGATCTGCCCTGAATGACGGCCGACAAGATTGGCGCAGCGCCCGGGCGGCCGATGCCATGGCGTGAACTCCTTGATTCCCGATCGGGGTTCTGACTTCAGGTTGTCCGCGCGACCTTCGAGATCGTCAGGTTGATTGCTCCTCGGAGGTTGTCGTGGGTGAGGTCGTTGATGCCGGATCCAGGGTGTCGCCCGAAGACCGGCTTCGGTTACATGCGGCGACTGTGGAGGCGAACAAATTCTTCCATCGAGAGTTGTCGCGCACCAAGGCCGGCTGGCCGGTGAACCTGCTGCGAGAGGGAGGATTCGGGAACGCTCTCTCTCCGGCTGCGACTTGGAGGCTCGCGTATGCGCCCGACAGCCGGTCGCGGCTGACCGACTACTTGCGCGAACTGGGCTTCGACCGCAGGACCTTGCTCCAGGCCGGGCACTCGAAGCGGACAAGCAGCGGTGCACTCGTCGATCGCTATCGCGGCTCCTTGATGTTCGTTTGCCGAAACTCGCACATGGCGTCGACCGGATTCGTTGCAGTGGGCAATAGCGGTGAGCTGCACCAGGCCACTCCAGCGACGCCGATACATCGACCTGCGGATGTGCTGGTAGGCATCCTGGAGCAGATCGATTTGCTCAGGCAAGGCGCCACCCCAGTCATCGTGGACCATCCGATCGACGCGATGGCCATCGGACAGCTCAGCTCGTCAACGACCAGGCGGTACGTCGGCGTTCCGACGGCGGGATCGCCCCTGTCGATCGTGCAGGCGCAAACGCTGGCGCGTTATGCCAGATGCGATCGCGTAATCGTCATGGCGCAGACGGAAACTGAAGGGCCTGGGCCCGGCAGAGGTTTGCAAACGAGCCTCTCACGCTTCTTCGGCCATGTGCTGACAGATCAGAGACCACCTGGCAATGTGATGTCCGGTTTGGCTCGCACCGCAGCTGACCGGGAGGATCTGCTGCGCATTCTGTCCGTGGCCACACCGTTACGCAGCCGTCGGAACATCGTCAACGACGAGGGGATCCACTGCATCTCCCCATCCGCGGTGGTGCCGGGCTTGAGTCTGTGAATGCGCGAGGCGACATGCAAGGAACCCGCGTACTCAGATGCGCCTGTGCCGCCAGGACCGGTGTCGCGCGGCATGGTCCAGCACTTGACGCATCGCGCGGGGGCATCGAGGTGGTTCCCAGCTACCGGAAGTCTCTGGATCGGGTTTGTGCGGTGAGGGGGAGTCGTTGGAGGTGTTCGGCGATGAGGTTGGTGACGTTGTTGGCGCGTTCGAGTCGGCCGCGGATGATGAGGGCGCCTGAGTCTCTGGCGGTTTTGCGGTGTCGGTTCCAGCAGCCGATGGAGATGATGACGTTGATCATGCCGGTTTCGTCTTCGAGGTTCATGAAGGTGATGCCGGAGGCAGTGGCGGGGCGTTGCCGGTGGGTGACGACGCCGGCGACACGGACCCGGGTGTTGGCTGGCGCTGTGCGGAGTTCTTTCGCGGACAGGATTCCGTCGGCGGTTAGTTGTTCGCGGAGGTGCTGGATGGGGTGTTTGCCGGTGGTGATGCCGGTGGCCCAGAGGTCGGCGATGGTGATTTCGTCGTCGCTCATGCCGGGCAGGGTCGGCGGTGGCCCGACTGAGGTGACGCCGGCGAACCGTTCGAGTCGTTCCTCGGCAGCGCGGCCGGCTTCCCACAGTGCCTGGCGGCGGCTGAGTCCGAAGCAGTCGAACACTCCGGCCGTAGCAAGGGCCTCGACTTGTGGCGCGGTGATCCCGGTACGCCGTACCAGGTCGGCCATGCTGGCGTAAGGCCCGTTCTGGTCGCGTTCCTCGACGATGGTGCGGGCGACGTCGTCGCCGATGGTCTTCACCTCGGCCAATCCGAGCCGCACCGCGAAGGCGCCGTCGCGCCGATGCTCCGCGCAGGTATCGGGTGCGTCGGGGTCGAATGGGCCGATCGGTGGTTGCGGGTCGGCCAGGCAGGCGGCCATCCCGGTCACGACGGGTGGTTGTCCGTCGCCCAGGTTCTCGAGTTCGGCATCCGCGCCGGACCTGTGCAGGTCCGGGCGGCGGACTTCGACGCCGTGGCGTCTGGCGTCGGCGACCAGCGACTGTGGCGAGTAGAAGCCCATGGGTTGGGCGCGGAGGAGGGCGGCGAGGAAGGCGGCGGGGTAGTGGAGCCGGAACCAGGTGGAGGCGTAGACGAGCAGTGCGAAGCTGATGGAGTGGGATTCGGCGAACCCAAAGTTCGCGAAGGCTTCGATGCGGGCGTAGATGGCGTCGGCGGTGTCGCCGGTGATGCCGTTGGTGGCCATGCCGGCGTACAGCTTGGTTTTGAGGCTGGAGATTCTTTCGATGCCGCGTTTGGAGCCCATGGCGCGGCGGAGTAGGTCGGCTTCGTCGCCGCCGATCCCGCCGATCGCCATCGCCATTTGCATCAGCTGTTCCTGGAATAGCGGCACCCCTTTGGTGCGCTCCAGCACCGGAATCAGGAGCGGGTGCGGGTAGGTGATCGGTTCCTGGCCGGTCATCCGCCGTACGAACGGGTGCACGGCGCCGCCTTGGATGGGCCCGGGGCGGATGAGGGCGATTTCGCAGGCGAGGTCGTAGAAGCGGCGGGGTCGGAGCCGGGGGAGGGTGGCCATTTGGGCGCGGGATTCGACCTGGAACACCCCGACCGAGTCAGCCCGGCAGAGCTGGTCGTAGACGCCTTGTTCTTCTTTGGGGATGGTGTGGAGTTCCCAGGCTTCGCCGAGCCGGTCCTCGACGAGGTCGATGGTGTATTGGAGGGCGGCGAGCATGCCGAGGCCGAGCATGTCGAACTTGACCAGGCCCATGTAGGCGCAGTCGTCTTTGTCCCATTGCAGGACGGTGCGTTTGTCCATGCGGGCGTGCTCGATCGGCACCACCTCACCGACCGGCCGCTCGGTCAGCACCATGCCGCCGGAGTGGATCCCCAGATGCCGCGGCGCCTTCAGGAGTTCGGTGGCGAGGGTGATGACCATGGGTGGGATGTCGTGGTCGGTGGAGGTGACTTCGGCGGACCAGCCGTCGACTTGTTTGGACCAGGCGTCTTGCTGTCCGGTGGAGTAGCCGAGGGCTTTGGCCATGTCCCGGACGGCCATTTTGGGGCGGTAGGTGATGACGTTGGCGACCTGGGCGGCGTTGCGGCGGCCGTATTTGTCGTAGACGTACTGGATGACTTCTTCGCGCCGGTCGGAGTCGAAGTCGACGTCGATGTCGGGTTCCTCGGTGCGGGTCGCGGCCAGGAACCGTTCGAACGGCAACCCGTACAGGATGGAGTCGACGGCGGTGATGCCGAGGCAGAACACGACCGCGGAGTTCGCGGCCGACCCGCGGCCTTGGCACAGGATCCGGTGGTCGCGGGCGTAGCGGACCATGTCCCACACGATCAAGAAATACCCGGGGAAGTCGCGTTCCTCGATGACCGCGAGCTCCTTCTCCAACCGGGCGTAGGCGTCCGGTCGCTGCTCCCTCGTCCCATACCGCTCCAGCGCGCCGTCGAACACGAGCTGCCGCAGCCACGACATCTGCGTGTGGCCGGCCGGTACGTCGATCTTCGGCAGCTTCGGTTTCGCAGCGCGCAGGTTGAACGCCAACTGGTCTGCCAGCTCGACCGAGCGGGCGACTGCGCCGGGGAAGTTGCGGAAGCGGGTGGCCATCTCGGCGCCGGAGTGCAGGAACGCGGTCGCGGCGGCGGGTAGCCAGCCGTCCATGTCGTCCAGGCTCCGTCTCGCTCGGACCGCGGCGATCGCCGAGGCGAGTTTGAAGTCGCGGGTGGCCGCGTAGTGCACGTTGCCAGTAGCAACCGTCGCCAATCCGGCGTGATTCGCGAGGGCGGCGAGGATCCGGTTCTCGGTCGACGACAGCGGCAGGCCGTGGTCGATCAGCTCCACCACGACCCGGTCCCGCCCGAACAACGCCACCAGCCGATCCAGCTCCCGCGCCGCCATCTCCGGCCCTTCCGCGCGCCCGCCGGCAGTCAGGGCTTGGCGGACGAGGCCCTTGCGGCAGCCGGTCAGCATCAGCCAATGGTCCCGGCCGTGGGCGGCGAGGTCTTCCAGGTCGTACACCGGGCGGCCCTTCTCCTCACCCGCGAGATGGGCCTCGGTGATCGCCCCGGACAGCCGGTGATACCCCTCCTGCCGCTCCGCCAACACCAGCAGGTGAGAACCTTCGGGGTCGGCGACCCCGTTCTGCGGCGCAGGCAGGTCCAGTGACAGTTCGGCGCCGAACACGGTGGTGACGTCGTAGGTGGCGGCGGTCTCGGCGAACCGGGCCGCGCCGTAAAGGCCGTCGTGGTCGGTGAGCGCGATCGCGTGCAGGCCGAGGCGTACGGATTGCTCGATGAGGTGTTCGGGGGAGGAGGCGCCGTCGAGGAAGCTGAAGTTCGAGTGCGCGTGCAACTCCGCATACGGCGTCACCGGACCGGCAGGACGATGTGGCTTGTCATCGACCGGCGGCACGTACGGGCCGCGGTGCTGCGACCACGCCGGGGAGTCACCTCCGTCCGCGGTGACCGGACGGCTCCCGTTCGACGCCGGCCGGGACCGGTCTGACAGCTTGCGCTCCAGCTCCGACCAGCGGATCGGCGGATTCTGGTAACCCACCGCGCCACCTCCAACGCACCCCGTGCACCACCCGTAGGCGGCGCGATCCGTCGACCCCACCGCCAGTAGAACATGCTTTCGAATGTGTGGCATTCTGGGGTCATGGTCGTGGGGTCATGGTCGGACGATTCAACCCCCGGCTGCCCGACGGCGGCGGCGACCACGACTGGCTGATCTGGGACAACGCATCCAACGGCCAGCGCGGCTCCGGCCTGACCAAAGACCAGGCAGCACAGGAGGCCGCCGACCTAGAGCTGCAGTACGACGCCCACGGCTACCGCGACAAGACAACCGTCTGCACCGTCGACCCACCCGTCCCGGTCGAAGTCTTCCAACCCGCCGGCCACCTCGACGCCTGGGTCCGCGAAAACGGCGAATGGATCGGCCGAGTCCGCCGCCACGACGGCGAATACACCTGGATCCCGCACACCGACCTCAGGCCAGCCGAGAACAAGTAATGGCCGAGAAGCGCGAGCGGTGATCCGGCCTGAATGGCACCCAGGAAACGGACAGCAGTTCTATGAATTAGACCTCCTGGAACGCATCTGCGCCGCCCAACGCATGGCCGAACCAAACTCAGCGGTCAAATTGCAGCAGACCAAGGCGCAATGCGTCTCTCACGTACTTCGCAGCAGCGAACGCCGACGAATATCGCCACTGGTTGCTCCGATCAGGTCCTCCGAAGTCCGCGACGCCCCGAACAATGGCCCAGGGGCGATGGTGATGGTGGCACGCGGCTGCAGAGAATGAATCGCCTGGCGACGCACCCAGGACTCGGCTGAGGTCTCCGCTTGGCAACGAGCCGCCCATCAACCACCCTGCTATCTCCCAGAAGCGCGCCCATCTTGACGGTCGGCTCCCATTCGTCCAGGACCTGAGCCTCACCACCCGTCCGGTCAGCGACCCCCCAGCGCCATAGCACCTGGCGAACCTGACTAGGCCAGTCCGGTACCACCTGCTGAAGGGTAAGGGCACCCCGGATATGGGCCACGGCCGGCTCCCACGCTTTTACGACACTCCTACCGTCCACGTCTGCCATATCCGTGTAGACAGCGTCGGCCACCAACACATCACCGAGTTGGACCAGGTCTTGCCTGCCAGCTGCGATTCCGACCATGACGACGCCCCGGGAGCGAACCTGTGCCAAGACGTCATCCAACCCACCCCCAAGGGGGTCTCGAGAGCAAATCGCATAGGTAAAATCATCAGTTCGGCAAGGCCATACTCGCGCACTAGCCGGCCCGCTCAGGTCGACCGGACGAACGTCATTACTACCCCCAAAGACCGCCAGACATGCTTGGAACTCCACGGCGAGATCCACCGCTAGGAGATAGTCGACCTCCAATTCAGCGGTCAACTCTTGGGCGCGGTCGGCTGTCGCGGACGCCCAGCCCGGTGCCCTGCTCCTCTCCGGAGCTTCCCTCCCCGTACTCGGCAGCGCTGGTGGATCGTCGGCGATCACTAGCCAGGCTAGGCCAATCTCCTCAATAGCCGCACGGAGATCAACCCGCTCACCCCTCGACTGCATGGAGACGAGCGCATGCACAAGTGCGTCGAGGTTCTGCCGCCTTGGCAACCGCGCGCCGCTCAACGCAGTCTGAACTCCGTCGTGGCTCAGACAGCCACCACCGTGCTGCTCCCGAATCCTCTGCATCTGGCGGCTAATGTCGCGCACAGACGGCCTACCCGCTAGGTCATAGAAGCGGCGAACCAGCAGCACCAAGTCCCGGCGCGGACCGATGGGTAAGCGTTCCTCACTGAGTAGACGCACACCAACCGCCACTGAGGCTCCCGGGAAGCTCGTCACGTCCCACCTCTGCGCAGTATCGCAGCTCTCCGGAGATTCCTGTCGTCCGCCGCATCGGGCACGCGCTGCTAGTCCGGCTTTGTCAGGTTGCTACCGCATTGTGTCCGGTCCGGCCTCCGCCGCTCAGAAAGAGGGACAGGGTGGTTGCACCAGTCCAATCAACGGTCAGGGAGAGCCAGATGTCCGGCGTCAACATCAGAGTGGCGGTCTCAGGGAAGTGGAAGCTCGACGGCAAGGCAGTTAAGCGCTTGATGCGGTGCCTCGTCTCGGCTGCTATCGGCGCGGGCAGTCTGTGGGTAGCCACCCATTGGCACGAGCTCGCCACCGACACCACGCCTCCTTCTGACGGGCCGGCATATCAGGTTCACCGACCGGGCAAGGGCCTGGTGTTCGCCCGGCAGCGCCATCAGTGTCCAGATCTGGTCGGCGTCGTAAAACTCTGGCGGTAACCAATCTGACGCCAGCTGCTACCGGCGAGGCCGGGGTACCCGGCCATCCGGGGCGGGCGCCCGCGGTGGAGGGAATCCTTGACGCGGCCGTTGGCGACATAGCTGATCTGTTGGCACTATCGTTCGCAGATCGACCAAGGGGGGTCTATGACACATCCGAGTTCAGGGCCGGATCGAAGAAGCGTTGCCTACTGGGCCGGCTGGGCAGCGCTCGCAGGAGTTCTGATTGCCATTGTCGCGATATTTGTCGCGCATAACGACGCGAAGCCAGCCTCGAAGGCTGCGCCGAATCCCACCCAGGTGGTGACGGGCACTCCGCCGGATCCGATCGCAACAAATACCTCGACTACCTCCGAGACGTCGACTTCAGCCCCGGTGCCGCCACCGGTATCAACCCCAGCGCCGGGATGGTCAAGTGCCGAGCTCCTGCGCCTAGGTGATGGCCAGTACGATATCGATACCGCCAAGATGAGCGGCAAGCGATATCCCGAATCAGTCATGTTTAGCCAGTGGAGTATGTACGACGGCGGGGAAGCCGAGTACAACCTCGGCCGGCAGTGCACTCATTTTCGGACGATGATCGGCTTCGACGATGGCGCGAGTAAGGGGGCGACCGCAGATCTGAAGGTCGTAGCTGACGGCCGGAAGATCTGGACCCGCAGCATGAAGTTCGGAGACTGCCCAGTGGCGGTGGATCTCAAGGTCGCGGGAGTCCTAAGGCTGGCAGTTGGCGGCACCTACGACACCGATGGGATAGGCGGACTTGGCCCTGTCGCTGGAACACCGGAGGTCATCTGCGACCCGCCACCGACAACACCGGCTCAGTAACTGGCATTACCGGATGTTGGAGTGACGGGAGTAGCCGGGGGGAAGGTTGGACAACCGCGAGCCCAGGGACCAGTAGTCGGCCGGCGTGCGATGGAATGATGTCGGTTCAGCGAGGTGGGAGGACGCGATGGCCAACCCAGGGGCGCTCATGCTGGCCGATCTCCGGGAGAAGTACGAGGCCGAACCCTCTTCGCGAACCTTTGATCGTCTCTACGACGATTCGGAGTGGGGTCAGATGTTCGCCGTCCTTCACAAGCGACTCAACGAGCACTTCTCTGCCATCAACGGCAGAGCTGAGACGACTCACCACTACTGGGCCGATGACAGCAGGGAGCTCCTCTCGCTCATCAAGGATCTCGACGCAGACCTCCGCACGCTGAGGCGAGCAGGCGTGGAGGTTCAATTGGTCGACTCCTACCAGGACGCTGTGAAGCGCTGTCGGCCGTGGCTGTCGCCAAGCGGTGGAAGTACCGTGCCGGAGGACTTCGAGCCGATCGAAATCATCACCTACGAGCCGGTACTCACTCTCGCCACGGACGTGAAGCTGAAGAAACATCAGGTACCCATGGAGCTGAAGATGGTGGGCAGCGGCTCCTTTGCCCACGTGTACTCCTACGTCGATCCCGACTACGGCATCAAGTTCGCCGTGAAACGAGCGAAGAAGAACCTCGGCGACCGAGACCTCGCACGCTTCAGGCAGGAGTTCGAGGTTCTGAAGAGCTTGAGCTTTCCCTACGTAGTGGAGGTCTACCGCTACGACGACACGCTCAACGAGTACCGCATGGAGTATTGCGACAGCACGCTGCGGGATTACATCCGCAAGAAGAACGCCTCCATCTCCTTCGCCGCGCGGAAGCGCATCTCGCTCCAGTTCCTCTATGGCATCAACTACCTTCACCACCAGAAGTTGCTCCACCGAGACATCAGCCTGCAGAACATCCTGCTGAAGGTCTTCGGTTCCGGGGCGGTGCTGGTCAAGCTGTCGGACTTCGGCCTGGTGAAGGACCAGACGAGCGAGTTCACCCGGACCCAGACCGAGATGAAGGGCACGATTCGGGACCCCTTGCTCGGCAGCTTCAAGGACTATGCGGTTGTTAACGAGATGTACTCGATCGGCCACATCCTGGCCTACATCTTCACGGGCAGGGAATCTCTTCCACCAGCCACCGGTGAGGTGGAGCGCATCATCCATAAGTGCGCGGTGAATGACGTGAACCAGCGCTACCAGGCAGTTACTGAACTCATCGCAGAAGTGGAGACGCTGGAGGCTCCGTCCATCCAGGCGATCGCATGAGGCCTCTAGTGGCGGGAGTATGCCGTGTTCGGCCCTCCAGCCCGGAACAGCGTGACGCCAACGGTTACAACTCCCGCCGAATATCTGGCGAAGCGACATGTAGAGAAGCGACGAGTCACGGCCCGTTTCGCGGCTTGCGCTTCTGAGAAGGGCTCCCTGCCGGCTGCGACCGCTCGCCCACGTTGCGCCCTAGCCGTGCTTGGAGACCTGAGGGGTGGGACCTACTGGCGGGCACAGATCGGCATCTCTACGTCCTCGGCCAGGTTCGATCAGAAGGTGCTCTGCCGCCGGTGATCTCGAGGCTCTTCGTCATGATGCGTCGTTGTGGCCGTACTGTCGTCGTCCTGCTTTGGCGGCCGCCACGTCAGTGCTCGAAGGCTCGCATCTCGTTTGTCGGATGCTCAGCTCCGGTGCCGTACTGCGTGGGGCAAGTGTCAGGCCTCGACGGTGAACGCGTGCGTGTAGTCGATGCCGCCGAGGTGTTCGTAGACGTGCGTGGTGGCGAGCCTGTTCCAGTGGTGTCCGAGGAGTACCGCCAGGCCGAGGGGGCCGATCAGGAACAGGTGCAGGTCGCCGTTTCGTGAGTGGCGGCGAGCGAGGTCGCGAATGGCGATGGCGAGGCTGTTTGCGGCGGCGGCGTTGGGGACGGCCTTTGGCCCGACGCCTGCCGTGGGCGTGACGGTAAGGATCTTCGAGACTGGGAGGGCGGACTCTCGGATCCATTCGATGGTGTCGGCTGCCGCATTGGCGGCGACGTTGACGATGATCGCTGTGCCGGATCCGGCGGTGGTGTCTTCTTGGGTGTGGGTGATGACGTTGCTCGTGATCGGTTCCTCGCCGGTCCAGAGTTGGTCGCCTTGGCGGACGCCGACTTCGTATCCCATGACGCGGCGTAGTTCGGTGCCGACGAGGAATCCGGTGGCTTGACGCATGTGGCCGGTTACGAGGATGCGCTTGTTCGTGCCGAGTTGGCCGGGGGTAGCCCGAATGTCGGTGGCGAGGTCATTCCATGTCGCAGGCGGCGCAGGCTCGACCCGTGTCCAGTCCGTGGCGCCGCTCATGCGGTCGACCCAGTCGATGCTCACAGCTGCCTGCTCTGCGAGGTAGTCGTGGGTGATAGTGGCGACGGAAATCGTCGTCCATGGCGATCCGGCTTGGAGGTCGAGGGTGGTGATGGCGTTCTTGATGTCGTCGAGCGTAAGTCGACGGTGGCCCGCGATGACCTGCTTGGACACCCAGTTAGCGCCGAGCGCGACGGCGGTCGGGTCCGAACGGAGGCCGTTGGCGGTCATGAGGAGGCTGAGGTCTCTGCGGAGCCGGTCGAGGTCGTAGGCGATGTCGAAGTGGAGGTGAGCGAGCAGGTCGAGGAGATGGTCCTCATCGGTCTGGGCTTCTGCGGCCCAGGCTGCTCGTGCTTTGCCTCGGTCGGTTTTGGGTCCGCCTTGTGCTGCTCTGGGTAGGAGTCGTCCGTCGCGTCCGTCGCGGTCGGTGAGGAGGATGTCGTTGGGGTCGGCGTTGCGGTTGGTGATGAGCCGCAGCTGTGCGGGTGTCCCGTCGGCGGTCAGCCCGGCGTAGGTCTCGTGCATCTTGCGGAGGATGCCGCTGGTCGTGAGGTAGTCGAGGTTGACTGCTGTGCGGTTGTCGACGGCGTACTTGACCTGGGTGTAGGTGTTCGGGGGTTGCCTGCGGTGGAGGACGACGTCGTCGCCGTTGCCGACGCCGGGTTCTTCGACGCCGACGGCCACGATGGGGTTGGCGGTGTTGCCGCTGAGGTTCTCGTGGAGGGCTTCCAGGCAGGATCGCCAGGCGTGTAGCCACTGGTAGTCGTCACCGGCGATGCGGACGCCGCTCGCGCTCGGCATCTGGTTGCTGGTCATTCTGACTCCTCTGGGGCCCTTGGGTCGCCTTGTGTGGTGCCGGGGGTTGGGGGTTCTTCGGGTAGATCGCCTGTGAGGTGGAGGTCGCAGGAGCGGGGTGTCACGGTGACGATTCGGCGGGCGTCGAGAACACGTCCGTCTGGGGTGTTCCGGACGACGATGAGTGTGGGGTTTGGTGTAAGGGGGTGCTTGATCGAGTACACGGCGAGAGTTGCGAGGTCAGTTGGGCTGGGCCCGATGTCGGCGGGGTGGCTGTGCCAGTCGCCGAGGTACCCAAGTCGTGAGTCTGTTCGTCGGGCGGCGTACACGCTGGGCTGGGTGGCACCGGACGGGATTTTGTAGTGATGATGGCCTCGGTCGTTGGTGGCGATCTCGATGGCGCGAGTGACCCAGGGGTGGCCGCCGTTGGTGTGGACTCCGATGAGGATGCCGCCTGTCTCGTTGGGGTCTGCTTTGACGGCTGCGGCGATCATCGAGGCTTGGGCGGATTCTGAGAGCAGAAGGATCGCGGTGGCGGCCTTGCGGTTCATTCGCTCCGGCCCGGGTTGTGGTCGTGGGTCCCGGTCGAGTCGAACGGGGCGGCCATGGGCTGGAAGACCAGGATGCGTTCGTCGGCACGGTTGCGGCGGCCGGTGAGGAAGTCGACGGCGGCGTGTGCGATGTCGGCGGCGGTCGCGAGGACGGCGGTCGGTGGGGCGTTGTTGACCGGTGCGGTGCAGCCAAGTTCGAGGAATCCGGCGTCTGGTTCGCGCGGGTCTTCTGGTGGCAGGCTGTTGTAGGTCGGGTCGCTGGGGCGTGCTGCGATGAGCGTGTCGCCGTCGGCTTGGCGTTGCACGCGCGCAATCGCTCCCTGGTGGAAGAGCGCTCCGCTGATGAGTGGGGTGTTGGCGCGTCGGCAGATTTCGGCGAGGGCGGCGGTGAACGGGAGCGTTCCAGTGCAGTCGACGATCAGGTCGAAGCCTTCGATGCTTGAGGCGAGCCCCGAGGGGTTGAAGGGCAGGTTGTCGGACTTGGGCTCGACGGTAGTCCAGGGGGCGTGCTCCTTGATTGTGACGGCCATGGCAATAGCCTTGTTGTAGCCGACGCCGAACTGGTCGCTGGCGTGGCGGACGAGGTTGGCGGTCTTGAGGTAGTCGCGGTCGTGGAGGCGGATGAGGCCGACTCCGCTGGTGGCGAGGCTGAGGGCGACGTAACCTCCGACAGATCCGGCTCCGGCGATGAGGATTCGCTTGTCGGTGAGGGCGGTGGCGTCTGGTCCTGCACGTCGTTGTCGGGCGGCGGTGTCGTTGGGGGTGGCGGCGATGGCTGATGCTTCGAGCGTGTCTCCGGCGCCTTTGAAGACGATCACGACCGCGTCGTGGTCGCGGTGGTGGCGGGGCCAGGCGAGGACGGCGAAGTCGTAGCCGCCGCTGGCCTCGGGGAGGGCTGTGTCTGTCCTGGCGGCCAGGCCCTGGTCGAGGTCTTGGGTCTGCTTGTTGGTGAGGGCGGCGCTGAAGTCGGCGAGGTCACGGGGCGGAGTGACGATGTGTCGTCGAAGGTAGAACGCTCCCCGGAGCGGAGCCGGCTCGTCGGGGTCTGGGCCGGTTGCAGGAGCGCGCTCGATCATCAAGGTTCGGTCGCCTCGGGTGGTGGCGACGAGAGGTGCGCGGTAGCCGTTGCTGCCTGCTCGGATGAGGTCGCCGAAGGGCAGTTCGGCCTGGTACCAGGTGGTCTTGTTGAAGAGGACGTAGGCGTCGAGGGCGCGGTCTTCGAGGCGGAAGCCGCGCTGAACTGTGTGGGCCCATTCGTCGACGCGCTGCCAGAACGTCTGGAGGTCGCGGCCCGCGATCTGGGCAGGGTCGTCGTCAGCCCACAGACAGATCGTGCCTTGAGCAGCGTGCTCGGTCTTCAGCCCGGGGACTGTTACGTGGGCATAGCGGAGCGGCCAGCCCTCATAGAACTGGAGCTGCATGCGGGTTGCGTCGGTGAGGGGCCGCAGACTTTCGCGGAGCGGGCCGGTCCACTTGGCCTGAGCGGTGTCACGCACCGGGGAGAACTCTGCGTTGACGAGGCCGGAGCAGAACCGTTCGAACGCGGCGTCGTCGTAGGTCTCCACGGGTTGCTCACATGCGGCGCCGGGTGGGCCAGGGGAGACTGGCGAACCCGCGCGGGTCGTTGCTGCCGACTGCGCCGGCAGCGGTGACTGCGCCAACGGGGAACCCGTTGGCGTCGCATCCGTCTGGGAGCGGGAGGACCTGACCGCGATCGTTGCTGCCGAGGATGTCGCGCCACATCTTCGCTGCACGGCATCGTTCGGAGTCGAGTGCTTGGCGGCCTTGCTCGGCGAGTCGGTTCAGCCCGTCGGCGGCGGCGCTCCACTGCCAGGCGTCGAGGTCGGGCTTCATCGGCGTGCCGAGTACCGGGTCGGGCAGGCCATCCTCGGCGCACTTCTCGAACCGCTTGGCGACCTGTTCCATGGTGGACGTCAGCAGTTCGGCCCAGGTCGTGCCGGTGACGAGTTGGTCCTTCCAGGCGTAGTAGGCGGCGACCTCGGTGAACAGGCCGCCGGGTCGCTCCTTGCCGAAGTGGACGTGGCGGACCTGGCGGAGGAGTCGGACGACGGGCCGATAGGCGTTGCTGGTGCCCACGGTCGGGCTCCAGGTCGCGATGGCGAGTGCATCGGTGTCGTCTGCGAACTTGACCGGGTTGGTCTTGATCCAGCGCTTCTCCTCGCTGTTCCACTGGTCACGGTCGCGGTTAGGGATTCCCCAGTGTTCGCCCCACGGGACGGCGGGGACGGCGTCGATGGAGAAGGAGTTGTCGCTCAGGTCGTCGTCGGGATCCGGGAAGTCGATCTTGAGAGATCTGGCCTGGCGTGTGATGCGGCCGTCGATGTCGCGGTCCTTGAGGCCGTACTCCGCGACGAGGACGCGCTCGACGGCGTTGTAAACCTTCTCGGGGCTGTGGCGGACGGAGAGGTTCTTGAAGCGGAGAAAGACGTCGACGTCCTTGCCCGGGTAGCGGGCGGTCTGTCGGGCGTAGGAGCCGATCAGGATGGAGTCGATGCCCCATGAGCACAGTTCCGGGTCGGCTTCGAGCAGCGCACGGACCTCGGAATGTGCTGCGATGGCGCGGTCACGCTTGACGCCACTGATGGTGACGTTGCGGACTGCCTGGTCGAACTCGTTGTCTAGCGTCTCCACTGGTTCCATCCTCTGACACTCACCTGATTCGGTGCCACTGACCGTACGCGGCACCACCGACAATCTGGACCTGGCTCTCGACTCGCGACACCCGTGGCGCGCTCCGGCGTGTCACCGCCGTCCTTCGCGAACAGGTTGGTAGCACTGCTGCGGCGCAGCAGCACAGCGCTGCGGCTCGGCACTCCAGGCACCGCGTTTCGCATCCGGCGCGGGGAAGAGCCCGAGTACACGACGCTGTCCCGCCGCACCTTTCAGGACGAACCGCCCGGATCGCCATTCTGTGGATTTCGGGCGGCGTGTCTCCACCCCCGAGCGCTGTGCGGGCCCGGGGGTTAACGGTGAATGGCTGCGTGTCTCGGTCCAGGCATTCGGGTTGGCCGCTGGGCGTCGTCGCGGAAATTCTGGCAGGCGAAGCGCAACCCGCTCGCGGGTCGCCATGTCGGTGGTCAGTGCGACGGCCTGTGGAAGGCGCTCGGTCAGCGCGAGGGCTTCGGCCTCCGCGCCAGCAAATTCGGCGCCGGTCGCGGTGTGACGCACCGCGACGATCAGATCCCCGGCGAACTCGGGAGCGGCGCCTCAGGGCAGGGCCGGGGCCAGAGGCCGGAGAGCTGGGCATACGACGACTCGACACCAGGTCAAGCTCGGACCGGCCGTCGCTGGACGGTGGCTGGTGGTGCGCAGTATTGAGGACTACTGGCGGATAGCTCGGATTGATGGAGCCGAGCCGCCGGGGCGAGCTGAGGTAGATCAGTTGGTGGCTGCTGTGACCTTGTCTTTGTGCTCAGAGAGCCAGTCGCGGAAGGTCTGGAGTTGGGGGTTGAGTTCGCGGACCAGGTTGAGGTCGCGGTCGCCGGTGAAGCGGGTTGAGTCTTCGGCGTAGTACTGGAACATCTTCGTCGGCATGTACTTGATCCAGCGGCGTGTGATCGGGTTTGGTCGGACCCGCTGGGTATGGCTTGTCGGGTGTTCCCTGTCAGGTCCTGCGTTTGGCGCTCGGAGGGTTTGAGATCTGAAGTATCTGGCGATCTGTCCGATTGGCAGGTCTCAACAAAGTCCGAGCATTGATGAGCAGAGACGGCAAATGACTGGTGTGGAGGGGCAGTTCGAGGCGTCGGCTGGTTGGCCATGACGCGAGCGGCTGTTGCCGAAAGCTTGTATGTCCGGACGTTGACCAAGCATGGACTCCGAACGATCGCGTGAGCGGCGAGCCAGAGTGCCGGCCGATGATCTGCCTGTGGAGGTGCGGGTTCCGGATGAGCCTCCGGTGGTTTATCCACAGGCGGCGCGTGTTCTGTGTCGGATTGTTGTACGACTGGCGAAGATGGAGCGTTCGGCGGAGGACGCTGGCGGTGATGAGGAGGCATCTTGAGCGGCGATGGGGCGTGGGCGACTCTGGATGAGCTGTTGGGGATGGAGGCGTTGGCGGTTCAGGGTGCTGCGGGTGGGGGTGTGGGGCGGCTGGCGTTTTATGGGCGGTGTTCGACTGAGGACAATCAGGATCCGGCGACGTCGAAGGCGTGGCAGGTGGGGGAGGCGGCTCGGTTTGTTGGGCCGTTGGGTGGGGAGATCGTCGAGGAGTTCTTCGACATCGGTCAGTCTCGGTCGTTGCCGTGGGAGCGGCGGGATGAAGCGAATCGGGTGTTGCAGGCGCTGAAGGATCCTGGGCGTGGGTGGGACGGGTTGGTGGTGGGTGAGGCGACTCGGTGCTGGTTCGGGAATCAGTTCAGCCTGACCTGGCCGAAGTTCGAGCGGTATGGGGTGTCGCTGTGGATACCGAGTCTTGGAGGGCGGTTCGACTCGGAGAACACGGTGCACGACATGGCGATGACGATCACTGGTGGGTTGTCGAAGTCTGAGCGTCAGCATGTTCAGCGGCGGGTTCGGGCGGCGATGGCTGCGCAGGTGCGGATTGATGGTCGGTATCAGGGTGGGCGGCCGCCCTACGGGTATCTGGTGGTGGACGGCGGGCCGCATCCGCATCCGCGGAAGGCGCAGGAGGGGCAGCGGCTGCGGCATCTGGTGATCGATGACGAGGCGGCGCCGATCGTTCAGCGGATCTTTGAGGTGTACCTGGCGGGGTGGGGGACGAAGGCGATTGTCGAGCAGCTCAACCGAGAAGGCGTCCCCTGTCCGTCTGCGCATGCGCCTGGGCAGAACAGTCATCGGCGGATGGATGGTTGGCAGCACTCGACTGTGGTGGCGATCCTCGCCAATCCGCGGTACACGGGGTACGCGATCTACGGGCGGTGGCAGAAGGTCGAAGAGCTCCTTGACCCGGATGATGTGGCGGCCGGCTATGTGGTGAAGTTCCGGCGGTCGCCGCAGGCGAAGATCGTGCGGTCTCGGGATCCTGCGCATCCGGTGATCGTGTCCGTGGAGATGTTCACTGCCGTACAGCTAGAGCAGCGAAAGCGACGCGCGCGGGGAAAGTCGAGCTGGTCGTCGCACCCTCGACGCCGGATCTCCAGCAAGCGGGTTTACGCGCTGGGGAGCAGGATCAGTTGCGGGATCTGTGAGCGAAAGATGGAGGGGGCGGCCAGGCGCGGGGACACGATCTACTACCGGTGCAACGCACGGACCCTGCTTCCGGAGACGGCGACCGCTTTGGCGCACCCATTGCAGGTCTACCTTCGTGAGGATCGTGTCACGACCGCAATCAACCGGTGGATCGGTCAGCTGTTCGGTCCACTGAATCGCCGGGTGATGGTCGACACTCTGTTCGAGGCGGACGACACCGTAGATCGGCACGAGGAGCGGCAGGCTCAGTTGCGTGACAGGGTCGCTGCTGCCCAAATCGTTATGGCCCGGATGCAGAAGGCGTTGGACGCGGGGTGGGATCCGGCTGAGCTGCGCGAGAAGTACAACGCTGCGGCGGCGGAGAAGCATGCGGCTGAGGCGGCTCTACGCCGATCTCCTCGCGAGGCGGTGCTTACCCGCTCCGAGTTGGAGGCGTACGTCGATCAGCTCGGCGATATTGGGCTGGCTCTCGGAAGAGCTGAAGCGGAGGAGCGACGTCAGCTGTATGAATCGCTGCGGCTGTCGCTGGTCTACCACCACGCGGACCAGATAGTCGACGTGGAGATCGACCCGTTGGCCGATCGTGTGGATAAGTTGCGTGTCCGAGGGGGGACTTGAACCCCCACGCCCCGTAAAGGGCACTAGCACCTCAAGCTAGCGCGTCTGCCTATTCCGCCACCCGGACGAGTGGTCTGCGCCGCCGGAGCGGTGCTGACCGGAGAACAGTAGCAAAGAACATGGGGGGAATTCACATCGGGTGGCTGGGGGTGTTCGATGGGGGTGATTCGATGTTCAAGGAGAGGGGTGGGGGCGGTGGCGGAGGTTGATCTGGCAGCGATCGAGGCGGAGCGGGAGAGGCTTCGGGGGGTGTATCTGAGAGGTGGGGAGGGGTCGACGGCGCGGGGGTTGCATCACACTGCGTTGCTGTGCCGGGATGTGGAGGCGACGATCAGGTTTTATCAGGGGGTGTTGGGGTTTCCGTTGACGGAGATCGTGGGGAACCGGGACTACGAGGGGTCGAACCACTTCTTCTTCGATATCGGGAACGGGAACTTGCTGGCGTTCTTCGACTTTCCGGGGCTGGAGCTGGGGCCGTACGCCGAGGTGCTGGGTGGGCTGCATCACTTGGCGATCTCGGTTGAGCCGGCCAACTGGCAGGTCCTCAAAGGCAACCTGGATGAGGCGGGGGTGGAGTATCTGGAGGAGAGCGGTACTTCGATTTACTTCAGAGATCCTGACGGGGCTCGGATCGAGTTGATTTCGGATCCATTGGGGGAGATGTACGGGCTCAGCGTGCTCTGACCATGGGGGTGGGAGAGGATGGGGCGCATGACTACGCCGACTGGAGACGACCGTTCGTACGCGCCGGAGGCGGAGGTGGTGGACCTCTGTTCCGAGCTGATCCGGTTCGATACGACGAACTACGGGAACGGGAAGAGCAACGGGGAGCGGGACGCCGCGGAGTACGTGGCGGCGAAGCTGGACGAGGTCGGGATCGAGTCGACGATCTACGAGTCCGAGCCGGGCCGGGCGACGCTGGTGGCGCACTGGGAGGGTGAGGACCAGTCGGCGGATCCGTTGCTCGTGCACGGGCACCTGGACGTCGTACCGGCTGATCCGAAGGATTGGAAGGTCGATCCGTTCGCGGGGGAGATCTTCGACGGGTGCGTGTGGGGGCGGGGCGCGGTCGACATGAAGGACTTCGACGCGATGGTGCTGTCGGTCGTACGGGCGCGGCAGCGAGCCGGGGTGAAGCCGCGCCGGCCGGTCCGGTTGGTGTTCACGGCTGATGAGGAGGCGGGCGGCCTGTACGGCGCTCAGTGGCTGATCAACAATCACCCGGAGACCGTGGCGGACTGTACCGAGGGGATCGGCGAGGTCGGCGGGTTCTCGCTGACCATCAAGGACGATCTGCGGCTGTACCTGATCGAGACGGCCGAGAAGGGCATGAACTGGATGCGCCTGAAGGCTCGCGGTACGGCGGGTCACGGGTCGATGGTGAACAACGACAACGCGGTCACCAACCTTGTCGAGGCGGTGACGCGGATCGGCAATCACGAGTGGCCGCTGCGGCTGACGCCGACGGTGAAGGAGTTCCTGAAGTCGCTCGAGGACGTGCTCGGGACCGAGCTCGATCCCGAGGACATGACGACGACGCTGGCGAAGTTGGGGAGCTTCAGCCGGATGTTCGGGGCGACGATCCGCAACACGGCGAACCCGACGATGCTGAGCGCCGGCTACAAGGTGAATGTGATCCCCGGCGACGCGGAGGCGCATGTCGACGGGCGGTTCCTGCCGGGGTACGAGGACGAGTTCTTCGCGACGATCGACGAGCTGCTCGGCGACAAGGTGCAGCGCGAGACGGTGATCGAGGACATCGCGCTGGAGACGGAGTTCAGCGGTGGGCTGGTCGAGGCGATGAAGGCGTGCCTGGCGGCCGAGGATCCGCAGAGCCGGACCGCGCCGCTGCTGATGTCGGGTGGTACGGATGCGAAGTCGTGGAGCCGGCTGGGCGTGCGGTGCTTCGGCTTCGTGCCGCTGCAGTTGCCGCCGGATCTGGACTTCATGGGCATGTTCCACGGCATCGACGAGCGCGTGCCCACCAGCTCACTGGAGTTCGGCTCCCGAGTCCTCGACCGCTTCTTCAACGAGGCCTGAGCGCTAGCCTCGCCAGGAGAACTGCGGGTCGTAGCCGAGGACGCGGCGGGCCTTGTCGATGGAGAGGAGGGTTTCGTTGGGGGCGAAGGGCTTCTTGACCGGTACGCCGGGGAAGACTTCGGCGAGCAGCTCCTCGTTGGGGCGCGTCATCACCGTGTCCGCGTTGGCGATGATGAAGACGTCCGTGCCGGTCGTGTCGAGTTCGAGCGCCCGGCGTACTGCTTGCGCGCCGTCGCGGGCGTCGATGTAGCTCCAGAGATTCCATTTGCGCAGCCGCGCGTCGGCGTCGAAGGACGGGAAGTTGGCGTAGTCCTCCGGATACATCACGTTGGAGAACCGCAGGCCGAGCAGCTTGAGGTCGGGATGCCAGCGGCACAGTTGCCGCGCCAGCTCCTCCTCGAGCGTCTTGACCAGCGAATACGTGCTGTTCGGCCGTGGCGGGTAGTCCTCGTCGACCGGCACGTACGGCGGGTCCTCGTCGAACGGCAGCCCGAGGACGGTCTCACTCGACGCCCAGACGATGTTCCGTACGCCGGCCCGCAGAGCAGCCGAGAACACGTTGTACGTCACGGTGATGTTGTTGTGGAAGGTCGCGGCGTTCGCCCGCAGCCCTGGGGCCGGGATCGCCGCAAGATGCACCAGCGCGTCGACACCATCATGCCGGTCGTCGATGCCGGCGACAGCTTCGTAGGCCTGGCCGAAGTCGGTCAGGTCCACCTGCGTCGAGGTGATCCCGGACCGGGCGGGCGGAGCCTGGTCCAGGGCGACTACGTCCCAGCCGTGGTCCTGCAGGTGATCGACCACGGCCTTGCCCAGCTTGCCGCTGCTCCCGGTGACTGCTACCCGTGGCATCGCGGGCCTCTGACCGGCTGCCAAGTCGTAGATGTACGCATTCTCAGATCATTACATTCGCATCAGACCCGCGCAGCGCCGTCTCAGAGGCTGAAGCCGCCGGAGACGTCGAGGTTCTGGGCGGTGGTCCAGGCCAGGTCGTCGGAGAGTAGGGCGGCGATGGCTTTGCCCAGGTCGGAGGGTTCGCCAAGGCGGCCTAGGGCGGTGCGGGCTACCAGGCCGGGGATGACTTCGGGGTACTTCTCGAAGCCGTCGTCGCCTAGGCGGGTTCGGGTCGGACCGGGAGTGATGGAGTTGACGCGGATGCCGCGAGGAGCGAGCTCACCAGCGAGGTAGCGGGTCAGGACCAGGAGGGCGCCCTTGAGGGAGGCGTAGACCGAGTAGCCGGGCTCCACGTTGGCGGATTCCAAGGCTGAGCCGCTGGAGATGTTGAGGATGGCGCCGTTGTCGGCGAGCAGGGGGAGCAGGGTCTGGGTGAGGAAGAACGGGCCCTTCAACAGCACGTCCGACAGGCGGTCGAAGAACTCCTCGGTGGTGTCTTCGAAGTGGGCGCTGGCGCCGATGCCGGCGTTGTTGACCAGGAAGTCGAAGGACGAGGTGTTGAAGGTCGTCTTCAAGGCGCCGGCCACTGCGTCCCGGAATTCCCCGAAGGTCGAGCTGTCCCCGAGATTCAGGGGAAGGGCGACGGCGGTGCCGCCGAGGCTCTCGATCTCGGCGACGGTGTCGAGTGCGCCTTGCTTGTTCCTGCCGTAGGTGAGGATGACGCCGTCACCACGACGGGCGATCTCGACGGCCGCGCTACTACCGATCCCGGAGCTTCCCCCGGTGACTATTGCTACTCGCATGAGTTGTCTCCCTTAGTGGTTGGTTGCTCCAGTCAACCAACCGCGGCGCAAAAGGTGTTAGGGCAATAGTCCGGACTCCTTGCACGATCCTGCCTAGTTGCGGCGGGCGGGGGTCAGGTGGAGCGCTTCCCGTAGCGCTGGGAGGAGGGCGATCAGCCGGGGTAATGGGGTGGTTCCGGTCACCAAGGTCAACGTCAACCGGTGCTTGAAGGGGGCGGGGACGAGTTGTTCGCCAGGGTGGAGTTCGTGGGCGAGGGCGCTGCGGGGGACCAGGGCCAGTTGCGAGCGTCGGCGGGCCATGGCGACGGTGGTGCCCAGGGTGACGCCGCGGCGGGCCTTGGCGCCGAGGGCGATCAGGCGGGCGCAGATCTGGTCGCTGCTGCGGTCGTAGGTCGAGAACGCGATGGAGCGCTCTCTCAGCGGCTGTTTGCCGCCGCGCGGGAGCTCGACGCCGCGGGGGACGAAGAGCACCAGTTCGTCGTGGCCGACCGGGCGGGTGACGGTGCCGTGCGGGAGGTCCATCTGGTCGGCGATCGCGATGAACGCGGCGTCCATGGTGCCCTCGGCAACGAGTTCGACGAGGTACCGGCCGTGGTCGACCTGCTGGTTGATGTCGTCGTCGGGGAGTTCGGCGTCGAGTACCGGGAACAGGATCGGGGCGAGGCTGACGAAGGTGCCGATCACCAGGCGCGGCCCGGCAGCGGCGGCGCGGGCGGCGTCGTACAGCTCGGACAGGTGGCCGAGGATGTGTTCGGCCCGGCGGGCGAGCTCGGCGCCGGCCGGGGTCGGACGGGCGCCGCGGGTGTCGCGGACGAAGAGCTGGGTCTCGCAGGTGCGTTCGAGGCGGGCCAGGCGCTGCGAAGCGGACGGTTGGGAGATGCGGAGTTCGCGGGCCGCAGTACCGACTGATCCGGTGCGGCTGATGGTGAGGACGAGTTCGAGATCCTCGACCGATGGTGATGAGGCCATAGGGACAGGCTATGGCCGGTGGGTAGTTGCCGCTAGCTACCGAGTTGCCGAGAACGGATCGAAGATCGAAGAGTGAAAGCTCGTCGGGACGCCTTGTTCCTGTTGCTGGGCAGCGGTACTGCGGATCTGGCGCTGAGATTCACCCAGGTCGCGTTGCCGCTGATCGTCTTGAAAGAGACTGGTTCGGTCGCCGCGACCGGGCTGGTGGGCGGTGCTGCCGGGATCCCGATGTTGCTGTCGCCGTGGTGGGCTCGGCGGGCGCGGCAGTGGGTGGATTCCGGCAGTCGGCTCGCGGTTGTGGCGGCTGTTCAAGCGGTGGCGTTGGCGATCGTTCCAGGTGCTGTGGTGCTCGGGGTGCTGCATGCCGGCGTACTGGTCGTCAGTGGATTGCTGCTGGGG
Source organism: Kribbella sp. NPDC006257 (assembly GCF_040613535.1). Lineage (NCBI taxonomy): Bacteria > Bacillati > Actinomycetota > Actinomycetes > Propionibacteriales > Kribbellaceae > Kribbella > Kribbella sp. NPDC006257. Next base: position 12,603 of record NZ_JBEXSJ010000030.1, on the reverse strand, counting down.
TTGGGGGATGCGCTGGGGAGTCCGGGGCGGAGTGCGTTGCTGGCTGACACCGGGGATCGGTGGGGGCCGGACAAGGCGGTGATGTTGCTGACCTGGCAGGACGGGATGCGGCGGGTCGGCATGTTGGTCGGGCCGCCGCTCGGTGCTGCGGCGGTGGCTGTCGGGATGCTGGACGGGTTGTTGTGGATCGAGGCCGGCGCGGTGTTGCTGGCGGGGGCGTTGGCCATCGGAGTCGTGGGGGAGCGCTCTCCGGAGGCGGAGGCGGTGCCGTCGATCAGGGGGAGTCTGAAGGGTCGGCCGGAGGTGCTGTACGGGTGGATCATGCGGGGGACCGGGGCGTTGATGTGGTTCGCGTTCACGTTGGGGTTGTCGGTGATCGGGGCGGAGCGCGGGCGGCCGGGGGTGTATCTGGCGGCGGGGATGTCCGGTTACGGCGTGGGCGCGCTGCTGGGGACGAGTGTTTCGCTGCTGATCGTGAGGCGGGTTCCGCCGATGGTGCTGGCGACGATCGCGTGGGCGACGATGGGGCTGGCGTGGGTCGGGATGGGGATGTGGACGACGCCGGCTGCGGTGGCGGGATTCGGGGCGCTGTCCGGGGTGACGGTGGTGCTGGGGATCGCGGCGATCTCGATCGTGATCACCAGGTCGTCGGGCGGGGCCGAGCGGCGGGCGCTGCTGTCGGGGCAGTCGGTGATCGTGAACGCCGGCAGTTCGGCGGGGCTGCTGATCGGAGGTCCGGTGATCGCGGCGATCGGCGCCGAGTACACGCTGATCTGGTCCGGCCTGCTGACCTGCACGGTCGCGTTCGGCGTACTGGCCGTCAGCCGGCGGCGAGCTGTGGTGGAAAGAAATCGGGCTGCAATGACAGACGGGGACTGCGAGACTTCACAGCATGTCCGAGATCGTGATCACGACCCTTGCCGAGCGGCCGGAGTATCGGCCTGAGCTGAAGGATTTCAGCGGCGGCTGGCCGAAGTTCATGCAGCAGGATCCGACGGGGAATGCTTTGATGGGGCGGATCTCCGAGTTGTTCCCGCAGCATCTGCTAGTGGCGACCGATGGCGGGGAGCTGGTCGCGTTGGGGCGGAGTATTCCGTTCGTCTTCCCGGATGAGGAACGGACGGCGCTTCCGGCCGGTGGGTGGGACACGGCGCTGTTGTGGGGCGTGGCCGATCACCGCAACGGCCGTACGCCGAACGCGGCGAGCGCATTGGAGATCTCGATCCGGGCCAGCCACCTCGGCCGCGGGCTGTCGCACGAGATGCTCGCGACGATGCGCCGGACCGTGCAGGCGATGGGGTTCAAGACTCTCTACGCGCCGGTCCGCCCGAACGGGAAGCAGGATCCGCGCCAGCCGATGACGGAGTACATCCAGCAGGTGCGGGAGGACGGGTTGCCGGTCGATCCGTGGCTGCGGGTGCATGTGAAGGCGGGCGGCAAGATCATCGAGGTCGCTCCGGCATCGATGGTGATCGCGAGCTCGCTGGACAACTGGCGCGATTGGACCGGTCTGCCGTTCGACGAGACGGGCGAGGTGATCGTGCCGAAGGCGCTGGTCCCGGTGCAGTGCAACGTCGAGCACGGCTACGCGGCGTACGTCGAACCCAATGTCTGGGTCCAGCACGATCTCTGAGTACCCCAATTAGTTGGGGTACTCAGCCGTGGCTTGCCGCCGGACGATCGGTGCCATGACACAGACACAGCTCACTCAGACTGAGCAGAACAAGATCACCGTCCGGGATTTCATCGACGGTCTGTTCACCCAAGGGGACCTGGGCGCGGTCGACACCTACCTCGCCGAGGACTTCATCAACCACGATCCGCCGTTCGGGGTCTCGGCCGACCGGGAGGGCATGCGCGCCGCCGGGGTGATGATGCGCGCCGGTTTTCCCGACTGGCACAGCGAGTTGCACCAGCTGACCGCCGAGGACGACATCGTGGTGGAGCGGTTCACCGCCAGCGGTACGCAGCGGGGTGAGGTGATGGGCGTCGCGCCGACGGGCCGGACCGTCAGTCTGCCGGGGATCAACATCTTCCGCCTGCGCGACGGCCGCATCGTCGAGCGCTGGGGGCGTCTGGACGACCTCGGTCTGCTCCGGCAACTCGGTCTCGCCCCGGCGTAGCATCGAAGTCATGGCCGCGGTGGCGGACCGTTTGGATGTGCTGATCCGGCGCTGTTATGCGGGCCTGGGGACCGACGAGTTGCGGGCCGAGGTGCTCGGCCGGCTGCACGGCATCCTCACCGTCGACGCGGCCTTCTTCGCCACCGTGGATCCCGCCACCCTCCTGTTCACCTCGGCAACGGCTGATGATCCGCTCCGAGCCGTGACGGGAGAGTTCCTGGCCAACGAGTACGGCAGGTCGGACGTCAACAAGTTCGCTGCGCTGGCGGAGGCCGCCGATCCGGTCGATTCGCTGGATCACGCGACCCGCGGTGACAGGTCGGCGAGCTCACGATCGGTCGAGGTGATGACGCCGCTGGGCCTCGGCGACGAGCTCCGCGCCGCACTGGTCTCAGCAGGCCGGTGCTGGGGCGTCATCTGCCTCCATCGGGAGAACTCCGAGTTCGGGTTCAGTGAGCGCGACCTCACCGTCGTGCGCAGACTCGGTCCGCACCTGGGTGAGGGGCTGCGCCGCAGCCTGCTGATCGGCCGGCAGACCCAGGCCGAACCGGTCGGTCCCGGGGTGATTGTCCTGGACTCCGAACTCGCCATCGTCTCGATCAGCCCTGAGGCCGAACACTGGCTGGCCGAACTGGACGATCGTCAGGATGAGTTGCCGGTGGCAGTCAGATCGGCGGCCGTGCAACTTCGGCGGCTGAACGAGTCGCCTGCCGAGGGACTGAGGCTGAGGACCCGTTCCGGCACCTGGCTCGCAGTGCACGCGTCGACCCTGCGGGGCGCTGAGGAACAGACGGTTGTGGTCATCGAGGCGGCGACGGCAGCTCAGCTCGGCTCGCTGCTACTCGACGTCCACGCTCTCACTCCGGCGCAGCAGCGCGTGACGGAATTGGTACTCCGGGGTCGTTCCACCCGGCAGATCGTCGAGGAACTCCATCTGTCGCCGCACACGGTCCAGGAGCACGTGCGCGCGACCTTCGACAAGGTGGGCGTCGGCAGCCGCCGCGAACTGATCGCAGCCCTCCTCGGAGAGCACTAGAGCTCGGAGAGCACTAGAGCTCGGAGAACACTAGAGCGTGCGCATCACCTTGATGATGCGGCGGCGGAGCCAGACGCGCCGGGTGCCGTCCGGGTAGCGTCGCAGCCTGGCCAGCTCCCAGCCGCCGTACTCGGCGTGCTCGGTCAGCAGCCGGCGGACCGCGCCGCGCGACTCGGTCCGGGACACCTCGAACTGCTGCAGCTCGTATTCGGCCATCCACACCTCCGCAACTTCCTCACGAAACGTCCTCCAGCGCCGCCGCGATGGCCGGCGGCAAGGTGAGCTCTTCCACCCCCAGCACCGACTTGAGCTGCATCGCTGTCCGCGCTCCGACGATCGCCGCCGTCACGCCCGGCCGGTCCCGCACCCAGGTGAGCGCCACCTCGAGCGGACTCCAGCCGAGCCCGTCGGCTGCCCGGGCCACCGCTTCAACGATGCCCGAACCTCGGCCGTCGAGGTAGGGGTCGACGAATCTGGACAGATGCTGAGACGCCGCCCGCGAGTCCGCCGGGATGCCGGTCCGGTACTTCCCAGTCAACACACCGCGCCCAAGCGGCGACCAGGCCAGTACGCCGATGCCCAGGCCGCCGGCGGCGCGAATGGCGTCCGCCTCGGCGTCCCGGGCCAGCAGCGAGTACTCCACCTGGTTGGAGACCGGTACGGCGCGCCCCGGCCACGCCTGCTGCCAGGTGACCGCCCGGGCCGACTTCCAGCCCGCGTAGTTCGAGACACCGACATACCGGACCTTGCCGGAGCTCACCGCGTGGTCCAGGGCCGACAGCGTCTCCTCGAGCGGCACGTCGTCCGACCAGGTGTGCAGCTGCCACAAGTCGATGTAGTCGACATTCAGCCGGCGCAGGGAGCCTTCCAGGTCGCGCAGCAACGCGCCGCGCGAGGTGTCGGTGATCCGCTCGCCCCGGCGTACGGAAAAGCCGGCCTTGGTCGCGATCACCAGGTCGTCGCGCTCGACCACGTCGCCGAGCAGGGAGCCGATCAGCCGCTCGCTGTCACCGTCGCCGTACGCCGCGGCGGTGTCGACCAGGGTGCCACCAGCAGCGACGAACGCGGCCAACTGCTCACGAGCCTCGTGCTCGTCGGTGTCGCGGCCCCAGGACATCGTGCCGAGGCCCAACCTGCTCACGGCGAGGCCACTGTGACCTAGATAGCGCTGCTGCATGTGCCGAGCCTATTGCGGCGCGCCGACAACGGCTCGTTAGGCTCGCCTGTCATGCGACTCGGACTCAACATCGGCTTCGTCCTCGGTGGCGACGACCATCTGGATCATCTCAAGCTGGTGAAGGAGGCCGAAGCGCTCGGATTCTCGGTCACCTGGGCCGCTGAGGCCTACGGCTCGGACGCGGCGACGCTGCTGTCCTGGATCGCCGGGCAGACCTCGACCATCGACGTCGGCGCGGCGGTCTTCCAGATCCCGGCCCGTACGCCGGCGATGACCGCGATGACCGCGGCGACCCTCGACCGGCTCTCCGGCGGCCGGTTCCGGCTGGGCCTCGGCGTGTCCGGCCCGCAGGTGTCCGAGGGGTGGCACGGTGTGCGGTTTGCTCAGCCGTTGCTCAGGACACGTGAGTACGTTGCCATTGTGAACTCCGCCCTCCGCCGCGAGACGGTCGCCTTCGAGGGCAAGTACTTCACGCTGCCGCTGCCCGACGGACCGGGCAAGGCGCTCAAGCTGTCGATCCGGCCGGTCCGGGACCACGTCCCGATCTACCTGGCCGCGGTCGGACCGAAGAACCTCGAGCTGGCCGGTGAGATCGCCGACGGCTGGCTCGGCATCCTGAACGATCCGGCGTACCTGGGAGAGCAGTTGAACCACATCAAGGCCGGCCGCGACAAGGCCGGCCTCACCCTGGAGGGCTTCGACACGGTGGCCTCGGTGCCGGTGATGGTCGGCGACGACCTGGCCGCCGCCGCGGACCCGATCCGCGGCTACACCGCCCTCTACATCGGTGGCATGGGCAGCCGGGAGAAGAACTTCTACAACGCGCTCGCGGTCCGGATGGGCTACGCCGACGAGGCCAAGGAGATCCAGGACCTGTTCCTGGCCAAGAAGCACCGCGAGGCGATGGCCGCCGTACCGCAGCAGTTCATCGACTCGGTCTCGCTGCTCGGGCAGAAGGAGCGGATCGCGGACAAGCTCACGGCGTACGCCGAAGCCGGCGTGACCACGGTCGCGATGACCCCGTTCGCGTCGACCGTGGAGGAGCGGATCGCCGCCGTCCGCACGGTCGCCGAGGCCCTCGACCACGCCGGGATCGGTGACTGACACCCCATGTCCATCTGGGACGCCATCATCCTCGGCATCGTCGAGGGGCTCACCGAATTCCTGCCCGTCTCCTCGACGGGCCATCTCACCATCGCCTCGAAGCTGCTCGGGCAGCAGATCGACGACCCGGCGATCACCGCGTTCACCGCGGTGATCCAGTTCGGCGCGATCGCGGCGGTCGTGCTGTTCATGTGGAAAGACATCAGCCGGTACGCCGTCGCGTGGTTCCGCGGGCTGCGCAACCCCGAGCACCGGGGTGAGTTCGACCACCGGATGGGCTGGTTCGTGATCGTCGGCTCGCTGCCGATCTGTGTCGTCGGGTTCCTCGCGAAGGACATCATCTCGGGGCCGCTGCGGAGCCTGTGGTGGGTCGCGGGATCGCTGATCGCCTGGTCGTTCGCGATGGTCGCGGCGGAGCGGCTGAGCAGCAAGTCTCGGCCGCTGACGCGGATCACGTTGATCGACTCGATCGTGATGGGTCTGATTCAGTGCCTCGCGCTGATTCCTGGGGTGTCGCGGTCCGGTGCGACGATCACGGCCGGGTTGTTCCGTGGGCTGGATCGGGTCGCGGCGACGCGGATGGCGTTCCTGCTGGGCATTCCTGCGCTGGTGGGTGCGGCCGTGTTCGAGTTGAAGGACGCGCTGAGTGGTGATGTCGGGATCGGGCCGGTGCTGGTCGGGACGATCGTCAGCTTCATCGTCGGCTATGCGTCGGTGGCCTGGCTGATCCGGTTCGTCGCCAAACACAGCACCGAGGTGTTCGCGTTCTACCGGGTGCTGCTCGGCATCGTCATCCTGATGCTGCTGGCGACGAGCACGATCACGGCCACTTAGAGCCAGCCGGCGCGGCGGAAGAACGCGTACATGGTGGCGCAGATGACGAGCATGAGGACTATGACGCCGTAATAGCCCCAGTGGATGGCCAGTTCGGGCATGTGGCGGAAGTTCATGCCGTAGATGCCGGCGATCGCCGTGGGGGCGGCGGCGATCGCGACCCACGCGGAGATTTTTCGCATGTCGTCGTTCTGCTGGACCGAGACGCGCGCCAGGTGCGCGTTCAGCGCCGAGCTGAGCAGGGTGTCGAGGGCCTCGGTCTGGTCCGACACCCGGATCACGTGGTCGGCGACGTCGCGGAAGAACGGCGCGGCCTCGCGGCTGATCAGCGGGACGGCGGCGTGCGCGAACGACTCCATCGGCTCGTGCAGCGGGATGATCGCGCGGAGCATCTCCAGCACCTCGCGTTTGAGGGTGTAGATGCGTTCGGCGTCGCTGGTGCGTTCGGGGGAGAAGACCGAGGTCTCGATCTCGTCCACGTCCACCTCGACGGCTTCGGCGACCTCCTCGTAGCCGTCGACGATGGTGTCGCAGATCGCCCAGAGCACCGCGGCGGGGCCGTGGCCGAGGACGGAGGCGCGTTCCTCGAGCTCGGCCCGGGCGGTGGTCAGCGGGGCGCCCTCGCCGTGCCGGACCGTGACGACGTACCGGGGACCGATGAAGACGGTGACCTGGCCGGTCTCGACCGCGTCGCCGGCCTCGGCGTACCAGAGGGTGCGCAGGATGACGACGAGCGCATCGCCGTACCGGTCGACCTTGGGCCGCTGGTGGGTCTCCAGGGCGTCCTCGACGGCGAGTTTGTGCAGGCCGAACAGCTCCTGGACCCGGGTCATCTCGGCCTCGGACGGCTCGTACAGGCCGATCCAGCCGAAGCACTCGGTGTCGTCGCCGATCGCCTGCGCGACGGTCTCCGGTTCCTTGGCGAGATCCCGCCGTACGCCGTCCGCGTACACCCCACAGTCGACGATCACCTCCGCATTCTCGCACCAGAGTTTGTGCTGACCGGATAACGTGCGGCTATGCCCACGGTGATTCTGGTTCGGCACGGCCGGAGTATTGCGAACACGTCAGGCGTCCTCGCCGGGCGGACGCCAGGGGTGAAACTCGACGAGGCCGGGCTGCAGCAGGCGGCCGCCGTCGGTGAGCGGCTGGCCGCGTTGCCGCTGGCCGCGATCGTCACCTCGCCGCTGGACCGGTGCAAGCAGACCGCCGCGGCGATCGCGAAGCATCACGAGTTGCGTCCGGCAACGGACCGGCGGCTGACCGAGTGCGGGTACGGCGACTGGACCGGCAAGAAGATCAGCGAGCTGGCGAAGGATCCGCTCTGGGCGGTCGTGCAGCAGCACCCGTCCGCGGTGACGTTCCCGGGCGGCGAGTCGATGCGCGGGATGCAACAGCGCGCGGTCGACGCGGTCCGGGCGCATGACGCGGCGCTGGCCGCGAGTCATGGTCCGCAGGCGATATGGGTTGCGGTCTCGCACGGCGACGTGATCAAGTCGATCGTGGCGGACGCGCTCGGGCAGCACCTGGACACGTTCCAGCGGATCGTGGTCGACACCGCGTCGACGACGATCATCACCTACACCGCGACCCGCCCGTTCCTGGTCCGGCTGAACGACTCCGGCAGCGAGCTCGCGTCGCTGATTCCCAAGCCGGAGCCCAAGAAGCGGAGTGCCAAAAAGTCCGCAGTACAGTCCTCGGACGCCGTGGTCGGCGGACGCTAGATAGGGTCAGAGGTATGGCGCGCGTAGTGCATTCGTATGACGATCCGGACCGGTTCGTCGCCGGCACCGTCGGTGAACCCGGTGCCCGGACCTTCTTCCTGCAGGCCCGGGCCGGGACCCGGATGACGTCGGTGGCCTGTGAGAAGGAACAGGTGATGGCGCTCGCGGAGCGACTCGACGTGATGCTGGACGAGGTGGCCCGGCGGTTCGACCGGGACCCGGTCACGCCGGTCGGGGCCGACGACACCGATCCGCTGGAGCAGCCGATCGAGGAGGAGTTCCGGGCCGGCACGATGACGCTGGCCTGGGAGGCCGACGCCGAGAAGGTCGTGATCGAGGTGTTCGCGGTGGTGGCCGTCGACCCGGCCGAGGAGGAGCCCGACCCGGTCGCGGCGGCGCTGGAGTCCGACGACGCCGAGGTGTTCATCGTCCGGATCAGCGAGGAGCAGGCCCGGGCGTTCGCCCGCCGAGCGGTCGCGCTGGTGGCATCAGGGCGGCCCACCTGCCCGTTCTGCGGCCGGCCGATCGATCCGGAGGGACACATCTGCCCACGGGCCAACGGATACCGCAGGCATTTGCCGGAATGACCGATCTCGACCTGCTCCGCAGCGGGGAACTGGCGCTGCACGGACGGCTGGTGGCGGCCTCCAACGGTACCTTCCAGGCATCGGTGAGCCTTGGCGGCGACTCCGCGACGGTGGTCTACAAACCGGTCCAGGGCGAGCGGCCGCTCTGGGACTTCCCGGACGGGACCCTGGCGCAGCGCGAGTACGCGGCGTACGTCGTATCGGAGGCGCTCGGCTGGAACGTCGTACCGCCGACCCTGTTGCGGGACGGGCCGCTCGGCGAAGGCATGGTGCAGCTGTGGATCGACGAGGTCGAGCGCGGACCGGGTGAGACCGAGCTGGTCGACATCGTCCCGCAAGGCCGGGTGCCGAAGGGCTGGGTCGGCGTACTGGATGCGCTGGACGGCCGGCACAACCCGGTGACGCTGGTGCACGCGGAGGTCGACGCGTTGCGGCGGATGGCGGTGTTCGATGCCATCGTCAACAATGCCGATCGCAAGGGCGGGCACGTGCTCGATCCTGGCGACGGGCGGGTGTTCGGGGTCGACCATGGCGTTACGTTCAACGCGGACGACAAGCTGCGGACGGTGCTGTGGGGATGGGCCGGGGAGCCGGTGCCTGACGAGTTGCTGGACGACGTACGGAAGCTGGCTGATCAGCTTGCGGGGAAGCTTGGGCAGGACCTGCTCTCGTTGATCACCTCGGTCGAGTTGACGGCGACTCGCGAGCGTTGTGCGGGGTTGCTGAAGACCGGGTTGTTCCCGCTGCCGAGTGACGACTGGCCGGCGATTCCCTGGCCTGCGTTCTAGGGCTCCACAGTGGTTCGGTCGAGGCGGCCGTACTGGTCGAAGGTGGCGGTGATGGTGGAGCCGTCGGGAGCCTTGCCGGACAAGGTGTCCGGCGATTCGGCGTACGGGATCTTGAAGTGTTTGAGGTACCCGCGGACGACTCGGCGATGGTCTTGCGGGAAGGCGCTGACCGCGGCCGCCAGGAGGCGTGGCGTGGCGATCGGGTCGAAGGTGGCGGTCGGGAGCCGGCTGTCGTCGACGTGCAGGTAGACGGCGCCCTTGCCCTCGTTGATCGCCGTCGACCAGGTGCCGTGCCCGCCGAGGACCACGCCGGCGGCGATGGCGAGCGTGGTGGCCGCCTGGTGCGGCGCCGGGAAGCCCCACAGCTCGGGCTCGCCGGTGGTGAATTCTCCGATCCCGTACTGCGTGCCGAAGTCGCGGATCCGCAGCGTCGGTGCGATCGCCCGGTCGGTCTGCTCGAAGCTCGGGTTCGCCCAGCCCCACAACCAGGTCTGCGTGACGTGCGAGAAGCTGCCGAGCAGCGAGACGCCGTCCAGTACGCCGTCCGCGCCGGTCAGCGTCCGTTGCTCGAGGTCGGCCCAACGATCGCCAGGACCGAGGGTGGTGTTGAACAGGTCCTGCTGCTGGATCGCTGCAGCGGCCACGGTGGCACCGAACTTCAGGAACGGGCCACTGAATTCGTTGGGCGTATTCATCGCGGCGGAGAGTAGCCGATCGGTGGGTCGGGCCGGTACACCGATCCACCGAATGGAACCGGATCACGGCCGGAATTCGCTGACTGGATAGGCTCCGTCCCATGCAGGCGTGGACGAAACCAGAAATCCCGGTCGTACCCGGGCCGGCCCGGCGTCTTCGCCTCTACGACACCGCTTCCGGCGGGCTGGTCGAGGTGCCACCGGCGGCGGGCGAGACCGCTCGGATGTACGTGTGCGGCATCACGCCGTACGACGCGACGCACATGGGACACGCTGCGACGTACGTCACCTTCGACCTGATCAACCGGTTGTGGCGCGATGCCGGTCATGAGGTGCACTACACGCAGAACATCACCGACATCGACGACCCGTTGCTCGAGCGCGCGGCCGCGACCGGGGTGGACTGGAAAGACCTGGCGCTGTCGGAGATCCAGCTCTTCCGCGACGACATGACTGCGCTGCGAGTGATCCCGCCGCAGGACTACGTCGGCGTCGTCGAGTCGATCGATCTGGTGACGAGCGCGGTCGAGGATCTGCAGCGAGCAGGTGCGGTGTATTCGGTCGATGAGGATTTGTACTTCGCGGTGAAGGCCGATCCGCGGTTCGGTGAGGTCTCCGGGTACGACGTCGAGACGATGCGGGCGCTGTTTGCCGAGCGCGGCGGCGATCCGGATCGTGAGGGTAAGCGGGATCCCTTGGACAGCCTGTTGTGGCGGGCCGAGCGGCCGGGGGAGCCGTCCTGGGAGTCGCCGTTCGGACCGGGTCGGCCTGGGTGGCATGTGGAGTGCTCCGCGATCGCGTTGAAGCACCTCGGGATGACGTTCGACGTACAGGGTGGTGGGAGCGATCTGATCTTCCCGCACCACGAGATGTCGGCGAGTGGTGCGCAGGTGGCGACGGGGGAGCACCCGTTCGCCCGTGCGTACGTGCACCAGGCGATGGTCGGCCTGGACGGCGAGAAGATGTCCAAGTCCAAGGGCAACCTCGTCCTCGTCTCCAAGGAGCGCCTGGGCGGCACCGACCCGATGGCGATCCGTCTGGTGTTGCTGGCTCACCACTACCGCACCGACTGGTTCTGGACAGCATCGGATCTGGCCGAGGCGCAGGAGCGGTTGGATGTCTGGCGCGGAGCGATCAGCCGGGGCTCCGGTCCGGACGGGGCCGCGGTCGTCGATGCTCTACGGGCAGCGTTGACCAACGACCTCGACACGACGGCTGCCCTCGCAGCAGTCGATCAATGGGCAGACTCGAACGGCGACGACACCTCGGCGTCGTCCCTGGTCGCCCAGGCAGTCGACGCCCTCCTGGGCATCAAGCTGTAACGGTGGCTCGCACCCGAGTCCGCACGATCGAGGTCGACGGCACCGGCTACCACTGGGCGGTCCGTCGCGTCGACCCTGGCCACGTGGCGGTCCGGATCTGGCAGACCGGTGCACCCCTGGAAGTGCAGGTGGACTTCGACGATCCATGGCTCAGCTACGGCCCCATCATCACCGCACCCCGCGACAAGGTCGCCGACATCTTCGCCCTCACCCCGATCACCTCAGAACTGACAGCCCGCCTAGTCCGCCTAGCCCTAGCCGCAGGCTGGCAACCAGAAACCCCCGGCGCCCCCACCCGCTTCACCCTCAACCGAACCCAGCACGACCTCACCCCGACCCAGCACCGCCAGTAGCGAGACCGACCGGTACGCCGTACGCCGGCATCCCCACGTTTGTTGAGCGCTTGATGTACCGACCGACATGTAGTGCACCCCGAGACGCCGTACACGCGCCGCCGTCTCACGCTCAGCTGCACTAGTTGCCCCCGGCTACCTCCTGTCCCTCGGCACACCACCTCACGCCTCTCTGCGCGTAGCCGCCCGTTTCGCCCGCTTCCACCCCGAACCGAACAACCCCGGACCCGGCGACGGTGAAAGGTCGGGCTGTTGGTGTGCTTCACCCCTCCTGTTGTGGTTACCCACTGGTGCGCCGATGGGGGAACCCCACCAAGAGGAGTTAAGCCCCCTGATCGCGAGGGTTTCCGGCTCGGCGGCCTTGCTGGCCGGCGAACCTCACACAGCTCCGCGGAGGTCCGGGCACCGTCTGGAGGGCTCGGGCAAGTTCTCGGGGGTCCGTGCACCGTCTGGAGGGCTCGGGCAAGTTCTCGGGGGTCCGTGCACCGTCTGGAGGGCTCGGGCAAGTTCTCGGGGGTCCGTGCACCATCTGGGGGCCTCGGGCAAGTTGTCGGGGGTCCTGGACAAGTTGTCGGGGGTTCACGTCAGGTTATGGCGTGACCTGGCCCCCGAGTTGGTGTCCGAACTGCTCGGATGGTGATCGAGGTGCCGGTGACTTGGCGAGGAATCCTGGGGTGTCTGGCTGGTGCGTGGGTGCTGGCTGCTTTGAGTGAACTGGATCTGTGGTCACTCGGGTCAGCGGCTCCGGGATAGCTGCGTCTTTCCCTGGTCGGGGTGGTGGGTGTCAAGGGTCTTTGATCCCGCAGGGACGCCGAAGGCGCCCTTGATACCCACCACCCCGACTAGAACAATCAAGCAGC